>REEQ01000044.1 GCA_007695005.1 Wenzhouxiangellaceae bacterium
CTGACGAAAGCCACACTGCGGCTGAATGCGATCTACATACCTGCCGGGTTAATAACTTTGCTTCTGCACGAATAACAAACGGCTGGCTTGATCGTGCTTCATATGCACTTGATTTGATCGAGATCATGCATCTCCTGGCCCGGCCTGCTACGCTCGTCGAAGCTTGAAACCGGAGGCAGAGCATGGATTTCCGTCATACATCGATCGTGATTGCCATTGACGATGCTGGCAGCGCTGGGCGCGCCCTGGATCGGGGCCTGGAACTGGCCGAAGCGCTGCGCCTGCCAGTTCGTCTCGTTCACGTGGCCAGGACCGCCCCGAACCATAGCGCCGAAGTCCGGCGAATCGACATAAACGATATCGGTCAGGTCGCCGGCGGTCAGCCGGAGTATGAGCTGGCCGCAGAACTGCTCAAGCGCGCGCTTGCCCGGGGCGGTGAACGGGCGGTCGAGATCGAACCGGTCGTGTTGGGAGGCGACCCGGCTGACGCAATGCTGCGCTACCTGGATGATTGCGATCGCCCCATCCTCGTTGTCGGTCGTCGCGGACAGGGCCAGCTCGCCCAGCTGCTGCTCGGCAGCGTCAGCGACAAGCTTGTTCGGCACGCCAAGTGCCCTGTGATGGTTATCAGCTGACGGTAGCCCCGTCAGCGTCAGCCAACTGGATTGCGCCGGACACGGCCGGATGAAAAAGACCAGGGCCACAGACAACGGGCGAGAAACACCCTTGGCAGGGAACCATCAGCTCCCGCCAAGACACCGAGAACAGGCTTATCCGTAAAGATCCAGCAGCATGCCAAGGCGGTCTTCAACCCATTCACTGACCGGGGTCAGACGCACATTGAAACGAGCCTCGAGCGCCGCGGTGTCGACCAGGGGTCCGTCGCCCGGCAAAGACGAAATGCCTTCATACAAGCCAGCCACAGTGCGCCCGACTTCGGCGCTGCCGGCCATGTGACTGAGCATGTCGGCAAAATCGTCGACACTCAGCGGGTCATAGTGGACTTCGCGGCCGTAAACACCGGCTAGCAGTTGGCATAACTCAGGACCGTTCAGCGCCTCCGGACTGGCGATATCGATGATCTCGCCGGATACATCCGGCGCATTCAGGCAGGCGACGACCAGTCGCCCCTGGTCCTCGGTAGCCGTCCAGTTCAGGCGCCGCCTGCGAGACAGCGGCGGGTAGCGCAAGCGGCCATAGTCGCGTATGTCACGAATGATGTTGGGCCAGACGAGGTTGGCCAAGTACAGCGTAGGGCGGAGCACGACCGTATCCAGACCGCTGGACAGAAACCTGTGCGTCACCCGACGAAGCCCGCCGACGAAATCACCCTGGGGCATGTCGTCACCACAATATCCGCTGGTCGAAAACACCAGGCGTTGAATGCCGGCAGATCTGGCCGCCTCGATGACATTATCAACAATCAGCGGCGTTTCGGCCGCACTGGGCAATATCGGCAGGTGAAAAAACACCGCATCAATGCCGTCCATGGCTTCGCCAACAGCTTCCCGGTCGTGCAAATCGGCTTCGACGATCTGCACCCGGGTCGACAGCTTTTCTTCGGCCCCTTCCACATCGCGCGTCGCTGCCCGCACCAGCAGATCGGATTCCAGCGCTGCGTCCACGACTGGATGCCCTTGGGTGCCTGTAGCGCCAAATACGAGCAGGCTTCTCACGTTCATGGTCTTTGTACCTGGGTCACCGAACAATGGCGTCAGCTTAACGCATCCTGATCGCGCACAGGGCCCAGCGCCTTTCCCTTTCCCGGAAGCACCAAATATGTGACTTCCGGCAGGGGTTGCAAACAAACTCGAACTTGCGGACCAGCCAACGAATGCCTATTCCGGAGACGATCGATTTGACACTGATTTAGAATCATCTTATATTAGGGCCGTCTTGAAAAACGAGCACAGGCCCGATGAAAATCGACCGTATCATCATCGCCATTGCCGGCACCTTCTTTCTCCTCGCCTTGGCCAATCCGCTACTGGCCGACAATGCGCGCCTGTTTGTCACCGTCACCGGGAGCAGCGTGCAGGACCGGGCAATGCCGCTGGTGCTGGCCAATCAGGCCATGGACCAGGGTAGCGAAGTTCGCGTTCTGCTGTGCGGTGCCGGAGCCAAACTGGCCCTGTCCGACTATGTCGCAGAACGCTTCGCCCCACGCAACATCACGCCGGTCGACCTGCTCCAGCGCCTCATGGTCAACGGTGCAAAGGTTGAAGTTTGTGCCATCTTCCTGCCCAACAGCGGATATGACGCCGACAAGTTGCGTGAAGGCATCACCGTTGCCAGCCCAGCTGATGTGGCGGGATGGATGATGGGCCCAAATACACGTATTCTGAGCCACTGAAGCGCCTCCCTGCTTTTTCCTCCGCGATTTCGGTAAAATAGCGGGCTGACCAGGCTGGCAAGCCCGCCTGGTTGGTCGCTGCCCGGGCGGTATCTGTGCCGGGCCCACGAAAACCACAAATCGCTGGCCGATACTTCGGGGTTCGGCCCAATCGCCTGCGAGTACAAGCTGGCAGGCCCTGGAGGATTTTCTGATGAATCTGTTTGAGACCATCCACTCGACCGAGCATGAGCAGGTCGTGTTTTGCCACAACAAGGATGCCGGCCTGAAAGGCATCATCGCGATTCACAACACGACGCTGGGCCCGGCTCTGGGTGGGCTGCGGATGTGGCCGTACGCAACCGAGCAGGAGGCGATCGAGGATGTCCTGCGCCTGTCGCGCGGTATGACCTACAAGGCAGCAGTGGCCGGCCTGAACCTGGGCGGCGGCAAGTCGGTGATCATTGGCGACCCGCGCAAGGACAAGTCCGAAGCGCTGTTCCGCGCATTCGGCCGCTTCATCGAGTCACTCAACGGCCGCTACATCACCGCCGAGGATGTTGGCATCGACGTCAACGACATGGAATACGTCTTCCAGGAAACCGACAACTGCGTCGGCGTCCACCAGGTCCATGGTGGCTCTGGCGACCCCTCGCCGTTCACCGCCTTCGGTACCCTGCAAGGCATACGCGCTTCGCTGATGCACAAGTTCAACGACGAAGAGATCGGGTCTTACAGCTATGCCGTGCAGGGCGTGGGTCACGTCGGTTTCGAACTGGTCAAGCTGCTGCGCAACGAAGGCGCCAAGGTCTTTGTCACCGACATCAACGAGGAAGCGGTACAAACGGCCGTTGAGCTGGGCTGCGAGGCCGTGGGCCTGGACGAGATCTACGATGTCGACGCCGACGTGTTCTGTCCGACCGCACTGGGCGCCATCGTCAACGAGCAGACCATTCCGCGCTTCAAGTTCAAGATCGTTTGTGGCGCGGCCAACAACCAGCTCGCCACCGAGGAGTGCGGCAATGAACTCGAGCGCCGCGGCATCCTGTATGCACCGGATTACGCCGTCAATGCCGGTGGCCTGATGAACGTCTCGATCGAGTTCGAAGGCTACAATCGCGAACGCGCCAAGCGCATGATGCGCACCATCTACTACAACGTCTCGAAGATCTTCCAGATCGCCGAGCGCGACGGCATCCCGAGCTGGAAGGCTGCCGATCGCATGGCCGAGGAGCGCATCACCACCATCGGCAAGCTCAAGCTGCCCTTCATGGGCCGCGCCCACCGCTTCCCCGGCCGCGAACGCGGCAATCACTGATCATTGAAAGCCTTTGAACATGAAGTTCACGAAGTATTAACCCGGCAACGAAATACCTGCGGTATTCGTTGCACGGCTTTTGCGGCACATGTCCGCAAAAGCCTTCGCTGCGCGGTCCCGGCCGTTTCGGCCGGGCATTAACGCGGCAATCTATTTGATTGCCGCGTTAATAACCACGAAGGACAAGAGGTCTGCCATAAGTCAGCATAGCTTCGCGTCCTTCGTGCCTTCTTCCTGGCCTTCGTGTTCCAATGTGAATTTGACAGGGGAAAGAAATGAAACTGTCTGAAGATATTGAGCTGTTGCGGGAGACCACGCGCCGCTTTGCCGACGAGGCCATTGCGCCGCGGGCCGCTGAAATTGACGAGGCCAACGAGTTTCCGCAGGAGCTGTGGCAGGCACTGGGCGAGATGGGCCTGCTGGGCATCAGCATTCCAGCCGAGTATGGCGGCGCCGACATGGGTTACCTGGCCCACCTGGTGGCGATGGAGGAAATCTCGCGAGCCTCGGCATCAATCGGGCTGTCCTACGGCGCCCATTCCAACCTCTGCCTCGATAACCTGTGTCGCAATGGCTCCGAAGCCCAGCGGCAGAAGTACGTACCGAAGCTGGTCAGCGGCGAGTGGAAGGGTGCGCTGGCCATGTCCGAACCCGGCGCCGGATCCGATGTGGTCGGCTCGATGGCCTGCAAGGCCGAGCTCAAGGGCGATGTCTGGGTCGCCAACGGCTCGAAAATGTGGATCACGAATGGGCCAGAGTGTGACGTGGCGCTGGTCTACATGCGCACCGCCGGCAAGGAAGCCGGCAGTCGCTGCATGACTGCCTTCATCATCGAAAACGGCATGCCCGGCTTCCGCAAGGCGCAAAAGCTGGACAAGCTTGGCATGCGCGGCTCGAACACCTGCGAGCTGGTGTTCGACAACTGCGAGATCCCCGCAGAAAACGTGCTCGGCGAAGTCAACCAGGGCGTCAAGATCCTGATGTCCGGCCTCAATTCGGAACGGCTGGTGCTTGCCGGTGGACCTATCGGCATCATGCAGGCGGCCATGGACCAGGTACTGCCCTACGTGCGCGAACGCAAGCAGTTTGGTCGAACCTTGTCCGAGTTCGGGCTGATGCAGGCCAAGATAGGCGACATGTATGCGTTGATGCAGTCCTCGCGCGGCTTCGCCTACCAGGTGGCGGCCGACTACGACCGCGGCGACAAGTCGCGCATCGACGCTGCCGCCTGTCTGCTGCATGCATCCACCAGCGCAGTCAAAGTCGCCCTGGAAGCGATCCAGGCCCTGGGAGGCAATGGCTACATCAATGAATACCCCACAGGCCGGCTGCTGCGCGACGCCAAGCTATACGATATTGGCGCCGGCACCAACGAGATTCGGCGGATGCTGATCGGGCGCGAGCTGAGTCAGGAGGGATAAGGGGAAAAGGGTGAAGGCACAAGGAAAGGCCAAAAATCCTTGCTCCTCTACCCCAGCTCCTCCAGATATCTCCGCCCCTTCACCATCGCCTCCACGAAGGCTTCCGGTCGGCTTTCATCGACCGCGCTCGACAGGCTGGCAATGGCATCGGCGAGCAGCTGTCTTGACCACTGCCCGTGGCGGTTCAGGGACTGAATCTCGAAGTAGAGGTTTGGATTTTCGGCGGCCACGTTTCGCGCTACCGCCAGCTGGCGGGCAAAGGTGGTGCTGGCGGCGGCATTGAGCTCAGCGGCTGGCAAGCCGGATTCAGCCAGGGCGGAAAAAAACGCAATATTGAGCGCGTGGGACAGCCCGAGCACCAGGGCCATCAACCGGTCATGGTGCTCGATATCAACTTCGTGCAACTCGGCCATGGTGTCGTCAAACAAGGCGCGCGCCGCCTGCACGGCGCCCGCGCAGCCGACATCCATCAGCAATACGTTGCGGCCAGCGAGTAGCCGCGTATCCGGGCCAAACATCGGGTGCAGCGCGCAGATATTCAGTCCATTGGCGGCTGCACGCCGCAGCGTGTCGATCAAACCGCTCTTGACCGAGGCCACCTCCAGCACCAGGCCGGCCTGGCGACGCTCGGCCAGCGCCTCGATGATCTCGGCGCTGGCGGCAATTGGACAGGCAATCACCGTCAGATCAAGTGACGAGGGCGCAGATCGCCAGTCACGGTAGCGGCCCTGGTCAGGTTCATCAGCCAGCACCGGATCTGCCAGGCGGACATTGAAACCCTGGTTGTCGAGAAAATCAGCCAGCCAGCCGCCCAGACGACCGGCACCACCAATCACCAGAGCCTGCTGACCACGGCCGCGCGCGCTGCGCTGGCCCCGCTCCTGCTCCTGCCGTGCCAATGAAGCATCAATCAGACGCTTGAGCAGGTCTTCGGCCAGATCCGGATCGAGGCCGGTTTCGCCTGCTCGCCTGCGGACATGATCCAACACCTGGCGCTCGCGGCGGAAGTCGCGAACCTGTCTGCCAACACCCTGTTTCAGCCGCCCGATGGTCGACACGATCTCCTGGCGCTGCGCAGCCAGCGCGACCAGTTCGGCATCGACCCGGTCGAGCCGGGCGCGCAGCTCGTCGAGGTCGGTCCTTGCCGGGGGCGACATCAGATTCTGCTCATGAATTCGCCGGTTTCGGTATTGACCTTTATCCGCTCGCCGGGCGTGATGTAGTCGGGCACCATGACCTCGAGCCCCGTCTCCAGAGTCGCCGGCTTGCTCGACTTGCTGGCCGTTGCGCCCTTCATCACCGGCGCGGTCTCCGTTACCTCCAGCACCACCGACTGCGGCAGCTGGATGGCCACCGGGTTGTCAGCGATGATCAGCACGTAGATCCCTTGCAGACCGTCGGTGATGTAAGCGGCCGCATCACCGATCGCGCTTTCTGCCAGAACGTACTGGCTGTAGTCCTCACTGTCCATGAACACGAAGCCGTCACCATCGCGGTAGGAGTACTCGCTCTGGCGCCTGCTGAGATCAGCGTCCCGAAGCAAGTCATCACCCTTGAAGGTCAGCTCGCGCCGGTCACCGGCCGGAATCGCCTCGAGCTTGAATCGAAACAGAGTCCCGCCGCCGCGTGCCGTCGGGGCGGAACGGTCAATCTGGCGCACGACATAAACGATGCCATCATGTTCGATGACCTGACCGCGCTTGACTTCACTGGCTCTTGGCATGGATTTAAAACTCGTCAGAAAGAAACGGGAGCGCAAGGTTACCTCAGAAAAAGCCCTGATTGAACGGGCTGAAGGGCTTTTGCTACAGAAATTGTGCTATTTTGTAAAGTTATGCCTGATCCACTGTCGGCGACGCCGACCAGTGCCTGTTTCCGGCTCGAAAGTGCGAAGGAAGCCGCAACATGAAGGTTCTGTTCGTTGACCATAGCAAGGTTTTTCGCTCGGTGTGGGAGCGAATGGTCCTGCATGCCGGTCACGAGCCGCTGATAGCCAGCGACGGACTCACGGGGCTGAGGCTGCTCGATCAGCAGGACGTGGATTTCATCTGCGTTTCCCTGTCTCTTCCCGACATCGACGGAATTCGCTTCACTCGTCATGTTCGCACCATGCCAAACGCCCGCAGCATCCCGATCGTGCTGCTGACCTCGGCGCAGGATAATCAGACACGCCGCCGGGCCTTCGAGGCGGGCGCAACCGATATTTGTCCCAAGACCGGCATCGAAGATCTGTTCAACCGCGCCGCACGCATGACCAGCCGGGATGATCAGCAGCTCAGCGGTCGCGTCTTGTATGTGGAAGACAGCCGCACCGTCTTCAAGGTAATGACCCGGCTGATGGAAGGCATGGGCCTGACCGTGGACCACTTTGTCAGTGCGACAGAGGCTTACAAGAAGTTTGACGACAAGCATCACGACCTGGTCATCAGTGACATCCTGGTCGAGGGCGACATGTCGGGCATTGCCCTGGTCAGCCAGCTTCGCGAACAGCATCCTGACAAGACGCGAGTTCCAATCCTGGCCATGTCAGGCATGGACGACGAGATTCGGAGGGTGGAATTGTTTCGTCTGGGCATCAACGACTTCATTACCAAACCGGTGATTCGGGAAGAAGCCGCCGCTCGCATCCGCAACCTGATCGTTCAGAAACAGCTGTTCGACAAAGTCCAGCAGCAGCGGATACAGCTGTATGAAATGGCAATGACGGATCCGCTGACCGGCCTCTACAACCGCAACTCGTTGGCCGAGTTCGCCAGCAAGATCACCTCTGCGGCCAACCGCCATGACATGGACTTGAGCGTTGTCATCATTGATCTGGATCACTTCAAACAGATCAATGACGAGCATGGCCACCTGGTCGGCGACCAGGCGTTGGCCTCGATCGGGGCGATGCTGACCGCGTCCTGCCGCGAGGAGGATTTCGCGGTGCGCTTTGGTGGCGAAGAAATACTGCTGATCCTGCCACACTGTCCGCTCGACGTTGCTGAAGTTCGCGCCCGGCAACTTCGCGAACGGATCGAGAAGCTTCGCCCCGCCGGCATCGATGTCACAGCCAGTCTTGGCGTCAGCTCGCGCCCGCCTGGCCGTCCCATCATTCTTGAGCAGCTGATCCGTCTAGCCGACCAGGCCGTTTACGAGGCCAAGTCCCAGGGCCGCAATCGGGTCGTGGTTCATCGCGGCCTGGGATGGTCTAACGACCCGTCGCCACGCGCCGTCAGCGCTGCCTGAGCATCTCCATGCCCGTTTCCCGTCAGGTGCTGCGGCGCAGCTTTTGGGTCAGTCTGATCACTGTACCCGTGCTGCTGGCCGCGATCTGGTTTGGTGGCCGGGCCTGGATGAGCCACTCGCTGATGCCCTACGAAGGCACAGCCCTGCTTGCCAATCTGTCAGCAGAGGTCGAAATCCTGTTCGATGAGCGCGGCATTCCGCGCGTCTACGCCGCCACCGACCAGGATGCTTTCCGCGCCCTGGGCTGGCTGCACGCCAGCGAGCGCCTGTTTCAGATGGAACTGATCCGCCGCGTCGCCCGTGGCGAACTGGCCGAGTTGTTCGGCCAGCCCGGCCTGGAGCTGGACCTTGTCACCCGCCCGATGGGCTTTGCCCGGCGCATTGAGGACGAGCGCCCTGACCTGGCCCCAGCCACTGAGCGCTTGATTGCAGCCTACATCGAAGGCATCAACTCCAAGATTGCCAGCGGTGGCCGCCTGCCTCCGGAACTCCTGCTGCTGCGCCACCAGCCCGAGCCCTGGCGGGTGGAAGACGTCATGACCATCGCCTACTACCAAAGCTTTTATGCCACCACTCTGGTACAGCGGATGAGCGAGGCCTGGCGGGCCGTGGTCGAGGTACACGGCGATGACGCCAGGCAGTGGCTGGAAGTGCTGGATGGCTGGGCCCGCCCCAGCATCCCGACTTTCAGCATGGCCGAAGGCTCGAACACCTGGGTCTTGGCCCCGTCCCGGTCCGACACCGGCCACGCCCTGCACGCCTCAGACCCGCACCTGGAATACGACGTGGCGCCGGGCATGTGGTACGCGGTTGGCCTGCACTCGGGCGAGGGACTGGACCTGCTGGGGGTGACCGCGCCGGGCATGCCGTTTGTCGCCATGGGCCACAATGGCCGAATCGCCTGGGCCTTTACCGTTGCTCCGGTCGATCTGTTCGAGATCTGGCGCTTTCCGCGCAACCCGGACGACCCCGAGCAACTGCTGAGCGCCAGCGGACCGGAGCGCATCCATCGCCGCATCGAGACCTTCCGGGTACGAGGCAGCGACCGACCACTGACCCGCGAGTTTCAATACTCGCCCAGAGGCCGGGTGCTGGAGATGAGCGAGGATGAGGCAATCGTCATGCAATGGGCCGGTTTCGAGCTGCCGGTCGCTGAGCTGCTCGACAGCGCCATGACTATCCATCATGCCGACAGCTTTGCTGCATTCAGGCAGGCAGCCAGCCAGGTCGGCGCCTTGTCGGTAAACTGGAGCTATTCCGACCGCCACGGCAACATCGGCTACGTGCAGTCCAGCCCCATCCCCATGCGCCGACACCGGCAGCACTTCGCCATGCTTGACGGCATGAATGCCGACCATGGCTGGGACGGCTTCCATCCGCCCGAACAGCGACCGTATGCCTTCAACCCGGAACAGGGCTGGCTGGCCAATGCCAACAACCACGCAGTGGACAGCAACTGGCCACACCCGATTCCGGGCTTTTACAAGCACCTGCGCAAGCGCCGGATCAGCGATCATCTCGCCGGCCAGGACATTTTCACGCCCGCCGACATGGTCAGGTTCCAGCTTGATCGAACCTCCGACCGCGCCTTGAGCTGGAAAAGCTGGCTGGCCGACACCGCCGAAGAAACCGGCCGTGACCGTCTGGCTGATGAGATTCGCGCCTGGGACGGGGTCATGCGCACCGACTCCGAGGTGGCCGGCCTGTTCATTCGCTGGTGGCATTTTCTGCCCCAGGCCCTGTTCGACGGCAACTCGGACCTGGACTGGCGCACCATGCAGGTGGTGTTCGACGAATGGCTGCATGGCGGTCCGGCGACCCATCCTGCGCCGGTGCGCGATCGGGACGAGGCCTCGCGACTGGCCCTGGACAATGCCTTGCGGCCCGGACTTTGGCCGCTGGGCATGGTCCAGCACCTGACCATCCGCCATCCGATGGCCCAGGCCGGCCTGCTTGATCGCTGGCTAGGGCTGACTCGCGGCCCGATCCCGATGGGCGGCGACGCCGGCTCGCTCAATGTCACCTACGCCAGCTTCAACGCAGATACCGCCCGCCTGCGCGCCCGCGCCGGAGCATCGATGCGCTACGTGCTCGACTGGTCCGACCTCGACAGCTTCACCCTGAACCTGACGCTGGGCCAGTCCGGCAACCCCTTCAGCCCACACTTCGACGACTTCCTGCCCGACTTCCTCTCCGGCCAACCCTGGACCGTACCTTTCAGCCGCGAAGCCGTGGAAGCAGGCACCGCCCACCGCCTCCTGCTAACCCCTGAACCCTGAAACCTTGATTCCATGCCCCACCGACTGCTAGCCGCCCTCACCGTGCTCCTCTCAGCCAGCCTTCTCGCCAACCCGCCCGAACTGACCATCGAGCGCATTTTCGCCAGCCCCGACCTGTCAGGGCCGACGCTGCGCCAGGCCGAACTGTCGCCGACAGGTGACCGCGTCACCTTCGTGCGCGGTCGCGACCAAGACCGCGACCTGATGGACTTGTGGGAGTATCACATCGGCGATGCCGAAACCCGACGCCTGCTCGCCGCCGACGACGTGGTCGCCGAAGAAGGTGAGCTGTCGGCCGAGGAACAGGCGCGGCGCGAGCGGGCCCGGATTGCCTCCCTGCGCGGCATTGTTGAATACCGCTGGTCAGCCGACGGCCGTTTTCTCATCTTCCCCCTGGGCGGCGACATCTACGTGCTGGACATGAGCGCCGAGGAGCGCGAAGTGCGCCAAGTCACGGCCAGCGAAGACTTCGATACCGACCCGAAAATATCGCCTGACGGCGAGCACGTTGCCTTCGTACGCAACCGCAACCTGATGATCGCCAGCATTGCCGAGGGCAGCGAGAAGGCACTGACCGAAGATGGCGATGAAGTCATCGCCAACGGCATGGCCGAGTTCATCGCCCAGGAGGAAATGGGCCGCAATACGGGCTACTGGTGGTCACCCGACAGCCGCCATATCGCTTTCCTGCGCATCGACGAAAGCCCGATCGAGCCGACCCTGCGCTACGAGATCGAGGCCGGCAGCATTCGCATCATCGAGCAGCGCTACCCGTTTGCCGGCACGCCCAACGTCAGCTACCGGCTGGGCGTGGTCAATATCGATGACGGCAACACCCGCTGGATCGACCTGGGCGACAACGAAGACATCTACATCCCGCGTGTCGCCTGGTTGCCTGACGGACAGCGCCTGTCTTTTCAGCGCCAGAGCCGCGACCAGAAAACCCTGGAGCTGATCAAGGTCGACCTGGCCGGCGGCGAGCAGCGCGTGCTGCTGACCGAGACCACCGAGACCTGGATCAACCTGCATGACGACCTGCATTTCCTGAAAAACCTGCCGGCCTTCATCTGGTCATCCGAACGCGACGGCTTCAACCACCTCTACCTTTACTCCACCGAGGGTGAACTGCTGCGCCAGTTAACCCAGGGTCCCTGGGACGTGGATGCGCTCAAGGGCGTGGACGAGGAAATGGGCATGGTCTTTTTCACTGCAGCCGAAGTCTCGCCGCTGGAAAAGCATCTCTACCGGCAGTCGCTGATCACCAACTCACCAGAGAACGTCACCCGCATCACCCGCCGCAGTGGCTGGCATGACGTGCGCATGGATTCCGCCGCGCGCGTTTTCGTCAACAGCTACTCCAGCACCGAGCAACCGCCGCAGCTTTCGCTGCACTCGGCCGACGGCGAGCGCATCGCCTGGCTGATCGAAAACCGGGTCAGCGGCGATCATCCCTATGCGCCCTTCCGGCCCGGTCATCGCCCGACTGAATTCGGGCAACTGGTCGGCCCGGACGAGCAAATCCTGCACTATCGCATCATCCGCCCGGCCGATTTCCAGGCGGGCAAGCGCTACCCCGTATTCTTCCATGTCTATGGCGGCCCCACCCACCGCCTTGCCACCAATAGCTGGAGCCGTCGAACCCTGATCGACCAGTACATGGCACGCAAGGGCTACGTTGTCTTCACCCTGGACAATCGCGGCATCGTGCGCCAGGGTCGCGCCTTCCAGGATGCGGCCTACCTGAAGCTCGGTCGGATCGAAATGATCGACCAGATGGTGGGCATGGACTGGCTCAGGGCCCAGGACTTCGTCGACCCGGAGCGTATCGGCATCTTCGGCTGGAGCTACGGCGGCTACCTGGCCCTGATGGCCGCCGCCCAGTACCCCGGCGAATTCGCAGCCGCAGTCTCCGTGGCCCCGGTCACCGACTGGGCCCTGTACGACACCCACTACACCGAACGCTACCTGGGCAAACCCCAGGCTCAACCCGAGGTCTACGAAAAAGCCAACGTCCTGACCTACGCCCACCAGCTCCGCGACCCGCAGCTGCTGATCCACCCCATGGCCGACGACAACGTGCTGTTCACCCACTCCACCCTGCTGATGCAGGCGCTGCAGGAACAGCGCATCCCGTTCGACCTGATGACCTATCCGGGCGAGAAGCATGCCATTGCCGGGTCCGGCCAGCGGGTTCATGTGCATGAAATGATCAGCCGCTTTCTTGACCGTCATCTGAACCCCGACCAGTGAGCTCCCACATGAGTCAGTCCCGCGTCCTGTCCCTGTATCAACGCTTCGAAAATCGGCCCGCCGGCAAGTGGCTTTTCTCACGCATATTCAGCCGCATGGCACCCTATTTCGCGACCATCGGCGCCAACTTCACCGAACTTCGCCCCAACTACTGCGAGCTGACCATCCGCAAGCGCCGGAAAGTCCAGAACCATATCGGCACGGTTCACGTCATTGCCATCTGCAACGGCCT
>REEQ01000157.1 GCA_007695005.1 Wenzhouxiangellaceae bacterium
CACTAGAGCCAGAGCCCTGTCCATCGCCAGGCCGACAAGACGACTTTCCAGCAAGGGCCAGCGCAGCAAGTGCACGGGGCAATCGGCGTATTGCCAATCAACCACCTTGCGGTAAGGCACATCAAGGCGCACGATGTAGCCGCTCGCCGCCAACCACTGCTGCAAGACTGGATCCTCGAGCGGCGCCCGCTCTCCGACCAGGAGCATATCGGTGGCCGCGGCCGGCCGGTTGCGGGCATCAATGACCGCAAAGCCCCAACGTCTGCCCAGTCGGCGCAGCACTCTCAAGGTGGGCGCATCCAGCCAGGCAGCCAGAGACTGGCCCTGCAGCAGGCTGCTCAAAGGTCGAACCGGCAACGGCCCTTTAAGCACCGGCAGACGAAGTTCGAAACGGCTGCCGCGCTGGCCTTGCTCGGCGAGATGCAGGCTGCCGTCCATCGCTGCAACCAGTCGCCGGCAGATGGCCAGGCCCAGGCCCGACCCGCTGTGGGCGCGCGTGATTGAGGCATCGAGCTGGACGAAGGGCTCGAACAGCCGCGCCCGGTCAGCTGCCGCGATACCCGGACCGGAGTCACTGACACCCAGACAAAGCCACTGCCCATCGCATTCAGCGCTCAGTTCGATGCCGCCGGACTCGGTGAACTTCACCGCATTGGACAGCAGATTGCCAAGCACCTGGGCGATGCGATCACCATCGCCGAAGGCCAGCACGGGAAGATCGGCGGCCATGCGCAAGCGCAGGTCAAGAAACTTGCGTGCGGCGTTCGGCGCGTGCAGGTCCACGACCTGCTCAAGCAAGGAAACCAGCTCGAAGGCCTGCGCTTCAAGGTTGAGACGGCCGGCCTCGATCCGGGATATATCAAGCACATCGTCAATGATGCGCTGCAGCTGCTGCCCCGATTGGCGCAGCGTGCGCAGCAGGGCCTGTTGACCGGGGCTGGCCTGATCGTCGTCCAGCAACTCCACCATGCCCATGACCCCATGCAGGGGCGTGCGAATCTCGTGCGACATGGTCGCCAGGAACTCCGACTTCGCCGCACTGGCCTGCTCGGCACGTTCGGCCAGGGCCCGAACCCGTTCGATCAGCAGCAGGTTCTGGAGCGCCTGAGCGGCCATTTCAACCAGCAGACCCAGGCGCTCGGCATGATCGGCATCGAAGCCGGGCGAATCAGCTTCGAGCAGGCAGCTGGCCACCCGCTGTTCAGCCACCCGCAGCTCAACCACGGCCAGTTGGCGGTCGTCGGCTGCAGCCGCCCGGGCCTTCCAGGCATCGCGACTCAGCCGTTCACTGGCGCGCCCCAGGGGAATGGCGTGTTTCGGCAGGCGCTCATGCTGGTACAGGAACCAGCCGCGACCGGCCCGACAGACTTGCAACAGCTCCGATCCGATAACCCCGGCGAGCGCTTCAGGCTCGAGGTTGGCATTCAGGCGCTCGATAACCTTGCGCTGCTCTTCGGCCAGATCGCGCTTCTGGCGTGCCTCACGCATGTCTCGACGACGCTGGCGAAGGCCCAGCAGACCGCGCCACCCGGCACCGGTGACAACGAGAAGAAACAGTCCGTAGGCAAGCAGGGCCGGCATGGTGCGCCAGGGTGGCGTTTCGATCAGCAATTCGAGCTGATCGATGGCATCGCCCCATCGGCCTTCGGCAGAGGCTGCCTGAACCTCGAATCGATAGCGGCCTGGGCGAAGATTGCTGTAGTAGTGGCGGGTCTGACCGAGCAACTCCAGCCAATCGTCATCCCAGCCCACCAGGCGCAGACGAAAACGGGTCCGCGCCGGCGCGACGAAAGTCAGTGCCGTGTAGTCCACCGCAAGGGCCGTGACTCGGTAATCCAGCACCACCCGCTCCCGCTGGTTCGGCGCCAGCGCAATGTAGTCTTCACCGACCTGGATACCCGAGATCAGCACCGGTGGTGCCTCGGCGACACCAACGGCCCGATCAGGATTGACCATGACCAGGCCACGTGCGCTGCCGATCGCAATGCGCCCGTCGGCCAAACGAACGGCGGCATGTTCGGGAAACTCGGCTGCGGCGAGGCCGTCATCTCTGGAGAACCGACGCAGCCGGCCGGTCAAGGGATCAAAACGCGCCAGGCCGTTCGATAGCACCAACCACAGCTCACCGGCCAACCCCGGGAAGATGGCATTGACCCGGCCGCCAGCTCCGCCGGTCAGACTCTGATGCTCGGCTTCGAGCACTGGATCACCATCGGTCAAGGTCCAGAGCGACAGGCCCAGATCGGTCGCAATCCACAGCTGTTCACCGAGCCAGGCCATGGCCAGGATCGGACCCTGATCCAGGGTGATCGCCGCTTCGAAACCGCCAGCGGAGCTCTGTCGATACACCGTCTGTCTTCCGGCCAGCCACCAGCCGCCGGGCCCCTCGGCCAGGGCATTGACCCTGAGCTCTGGCCAATGATGGCGCCCGACACCGGCAGGGTGGAAGTGCTCGCGCAAGCCATCGCTCAAGCGCACCCGAAACAAGCCGGCGTCGAAACTGGCAATCCAGACATGCTCCGCACTGTCGGTGCGTATGAAGCTGAAGGTGCCCTGATCAACCTCCTCACGCGCCAACAGCGAACGCAGCTCGGCTTCGACCGGATCGTACATGCGCACATGACTGGACCAGGCCATGATCAGACGCTGGCCAGAGCGGGCCAGACCGGTCACCGGACCGATTTCGGCAAGATCCGAATTCTCGAAAACCTCGTGCAACCACTGGACCTGGCCAGAGCCCAGATCCAGCAACTGAACCCCGCCGTCGCGACTGCCCAGCCACAGGTGGTCAGCCTCCGCAGCCGCCACTACTGCGGCCACCGAGCGCAAGCCCAACCCATCGTCACGGCCCGGAACAGGCTGATAACGACCAAAGGCAGCGTGGTCGGGCGGCAGATAGGCCAGGCCCTGCCGCGCGACCGCCAGCCACAGCCCTCCTTCTGCATCCAGCATCAGATCCAGCAGGCTGCTGGCCGGCAAGCTGTCCTCGATGCCGTCCACGGCCAGGATGCGCTCCCGCAGCCCATCCACCGGATGCCAACGCAGCAGCCCGTTGTAACTGCTCATCAGCAACCAGCCGTCTTCCTGTTCAGCGAAGCCGGTAATGGTGGCACCGGCATCAAGCACCAGCTCTGAGCTCAGATCAGAACCGAGTCGGTGCAGCCTGGCCAGCTGAGCGATCAGAATTGACCCGTCACGAGTCTGGGTCAACGCATTGAAGATAGGTTCGCCGTTTTCGCGATTGCGGCGCAGCACCGGCACGAAGCGATCGGCTTCTGAATCCGCGAGTACTGAAACCTGCTCACTCTGAACCACCCATATCCGGCAATCGGCATCGACCTTGACCGACATCTGAAACCCGGTCTGGGCGAGACCATGATCCTCATCCTGATCGAAATGGCGCAGCGCTCCGGTAGCCGGATCGAGTCGAGCAACACCGCCACGCATGAACGCCAGCCAGATGCAGCCGGCACAGTCTTCGGTCATCGACCAGACGTTATCACCGGCCAGCTCACCGCCGCTGTCTTCGGATTGCCAGTGGCCCAGTACTCGCAGATTGGGGCCGATGCGAACGACGCCCTCACCGCCGATTGCAGCCCATACAGAACCATCCGAGCCGGCCAGCAGACTCATCACGTTGCTGCCAGGCAAACCGTCGACGCCGCCTGGATCATGCGCAAGCAAGGAAAGTTCAGAGCCGGACAGGCGAACCAGGCCGCTTTGGGTGCCCACCCAGATATAGCCAAAGCGATCCTGCACCATCGATTCGACCCGGCTGTCCGGCAAGCCATCGACCACGCCGAGGCTACGAAAAACCGGGCCCAAATCGCTGTGCGCGAAGACGCTCGCCGAGGCCAGCAACAGCCACAGACAAATCCATGCGCTAACCATCCGAGCAGTTGGTCCAGCGGGCATGTCGGCCCTCATCGTTCTGCAATCCCCATCGTCGCCGCCTTTCAGCTTACCGCCAGCGGCGCCGAAATCAAAGCGTCGACCGATGCCCCAGACAGCAGAAAGCCCGATGGTGAGCCATCGGGCTTTCTATACCATGCTTCAGCGAGAGAGGTCGCCAGAGCGGCCTCAGCCCGGATGATCCATTGTCATCAATCGGTGTCTGTTGGCTCCACCTCGCCCGCCGACTGCAGCACCTCCTGACACTCGGCAGAGAGTTCACGACCGGCAATCTGCAGCGCCCGACAAGACTGCAGGAAACGCTCTTCGGCCGCGGCGGCAAGACGCTCGCTTTGCTCCTGCTCCAGCAGGGCCTGGCGAGTTTCGGTTTCATTGATGGCGCGGATGTAGGTCCGCCAGTCACGCGCCTGCTGGCGATTCTGGGCAAAGCGTTCCGCCTGGGCAAAAGCCTGGTCAGCCAGACGACGCTGATCACGATCACCCGGGCCGGACTGATTGAAACGCGCCGTTCCCATCAACATCCACAGCTCGGCCTCACTCGATGAGCTCAAACCGCCAATCCGCAGGGCATTGTCGAAAGCCGTTTCGGCTTCCTCGTTGCGCTCGTCGGCCAGCAGCGA
Organism: Wenzhouxiangellaceae bacterium; assembly: GCA_007695005.1. Classification (GTDB taxonomy): domain Bacteria; phylum Pseudomonadota; class Gammaproteobacteria; order Xanthomonadales; family Wenzhouxiangellaceae; genus Wenzhouxiangella. The sequence goes on from REEQ01000157.1 coordinate 4,533, forward strand.
CTGTCCCAGCCGAAAATACAGCTCACCAGTTTCGGACATGCCGGCCGCTTCGCGCAGCACGGGAATTGCCCGTCTGTGCTCGCGAGCCTGGCTCCACAGCTGCGACAGCAACTCGAGATTGCGCACGTTGCGCTCGACCCGACCACGCTCCATTTCCGCCTCGATCAGCCGTGCGCCACGATAAGGGTTATTGAAAGTGGAGTAAAACTGCGCCAGGATGATGAGATCGTCTGCCGACTCCAACAGGCCCGCCAGATAGGCCGACTCCAGAGTTGCAAAGGACTCCATCTGCATGTCCTGGTCAATGTACAGGCCGGACAACTGGCGCCAGTAAGAAAGCTCACCGGGCCACAGGGCAACCATTTCTTTCATCAACTGCGTGCGCGCCTCGACCCGATTCAGCTCGCTGAGCAGAATGTTCTTCAGGTCGAAGTCACGCCGATTCGGCTCTGGAGACAGTTCGATGGCCCGATCAATGTGGGGCAACGCCTCGGCAAACTCGTCAAGCTGGTAATGCGCAGCCGACAGCATGAAAAAGGTGTTGGCTGACGGCTCAACATCACCCTCCAGCCAGCGGTTGAAAAAGTCAATGGACTCTCGAAAACGTTCCGTGGCGAAGTACAGCTGGGCCAGGTTGAAGCGAAGACGCTCGTTCTGATCCGATGGCAAGGCCCCGATTCGAAGCGCCTCTGCAAAATCGTTCAAGGCATCATCCATATTCTCCAGGTTCGCGTGCACCGCGCCCCGAATCTGCAGCACCGAGGCGCGATCAAAATCGGTCATCCGATCGCCGCGCTCGCGCATCAAGCGGTTCAGCCGGCTCAGCGCTTCCGGATAGTTTTCCTCTTCCATCTTCTCGTAAGCCGCCAGCAAATCCTGGGCAACGTTCGCACTCAGGGTACGGCTCTGCTGGGAACGACGATCATCGGCAAACGCCACAGACAGGCCGAACACGGCGAGCACCAGCAGCACAAGGCATCTAGAAAGACGGGTGTTCATGGCTATCACTCCAGTCCGAAGTCAATCGCGGTGCGGACGCCGAAACGCGGCTGGGCGACCTCATTGACGATTCGCGGCTGATACCGCCAGCGCTCGACGGCGCGCATGGCTGCGCGATTGAAACAGGAATTGGTGGAATCGATCACCCGCGGGTTGATGACCGTGCCCTCGGGCGTCACGTCGAACTCGACAACCACAGTTTCCAGCGGTCGCGCCATGCGTTGGCACTGGCCCGGGTATTGCGGTGGAATTCGCACCAGCGGTTGGGCATCACGATCGGGATTGAAGCCGGTACCAATGTCGATGCTGGTGGAAATATCCGGCACCGAGGCAATCTGACCCGACAAGGTCGGACGGAAGGACGGATCGCTGACCATCGGCGGCGGCGGCGGTGGCTGGTCGAGCACGGGCCGCTGGAAATCCTCCGGCCGCTGCTGGGTACGATCCTCCAGCTGGCGGGTGACGTTGATCTGAACAGAGCGATCATCAGTCAGCTGAACATCCTGGTGGCGGGTAATGACCGATGCCAGCAAGAGAAACAATCCGACGGTCACCACGATCGCCAGGGGCAGGCCTGTCAGTGTACGTATGCTTGTGTTCATGAGCGCCTCGTCGATACCGCTATGGTTTCCTGAACGCCGGCATCACGGATCTGGTGCAGTACCCGAATCAGATACTCGCTGTCGGCATCTGCATCGGACTGAATCACGGCGCTGCCGCGGGGATTTTCCCGCCGCAGACGTTCAACGGCGACACGCACGCCTTCAAGCGGCGTCTCGTCGCGATTGATCCAGATACGATTATCGGAATCGATGGCAACCAGAACCGACACCAGACGCTGTTCTTCAGCGCTCTGCGCCGGCGGGCGCTGGACCTGGACACCGGGTTCCTTGATGAAGGTCGCCGTCACGATAAAGAAAATCAACATGATGAAGACAATATCCAGCAGCGGCGTGACGTTCACGTCGCCTTCGTCTTCATCGCCTGATCTGCGTCGTCTAAGCATTTTTGTCTATCTCTATCGTCTTTCCTGCAGAGCCACTGCAGGTTCCACACCAGCTACACGTGTTTGATCCAGAACCAGCACGGTAGTTTCAACGCGTGCGTCACGGGCAGCACTGATCAGCACCACGCCGTTCGGGTTCTCGGCCCGGAAAGCCTCCACGATCGGGGTCACCGAACGCGGATCCACCAGCCGAACATCGTCGATCAGCACGAAGCCATCGTTGCGCACGCTCAGGATCAAGGTCGGCGGCGGACGCTGCAGCTCTTCAGGCGGATCATCTTCCGGCGAGCTCAGCCCGATACCGATTTCATCGAGAAAGGTGGCTGTAACTATGAAGAAGATCAGCAGGATGAAGACGATATCCAGCAGCGGCGTGATGTTGACCTCACCGGCTTCCAGCGAGGACCCGGTCAGGCGCCGATGAGAACCATGACCCATCCCCGCCTCGACCTTCAGCCCTTGCGAGAGGCGGGCAATGGACTGGGTGTGCTTTCTTTCCAGGTAGTTGATCGCCAGCACACCGGTCAATGCCACGGCCAGACCGGTCATGGTCGGGATGGTGGCTCGGGAAATTCCCGAAGCCATCAGGCGGGCATTTGACGCGCCGGTGTCGACAATGACCTGAAACACCTCGAGCATCCCGGTCACCGTCCCGAGCAGCCCCAGCAGGGGCGTGATCAGGATCAGCGCCCGAATAACGTTCAGGTTTCGCTGGTTCTCGATCCGGACCTGTGAGATCAGGCGCTCGCGGTAGGCATAAGCCTCCCAACTGCTGCGCTCATCGCGCTGGCCCCAGGACGAGTTGGCCTTGCCAACAATGCCCCGGTGCCAGAAAGCGAAATACAGCGCCCGCTCGCTGATCAGCACCCACATCAGGAAAGTGCTGATCAGGAGCGCAACCACCACCGGGCCACCGGCATTGATGAAACTGCCGATGGCGTCGATGGCGTTGGCTGGAATCAGTAGCTCTAACACGATACTGTCACCTTAGCGATACGTGGCATCAAGCGTTGTCGGTATCGGGCTCGGCAACCAGGCTGATCGACTGCTGCTCGAGCACCTGGCCAAGCCGACGTGCAGTGCCGGATGCAAAGGCATGCAGCAGCAGCAGCGGGATCGCGGCGATCAGACCGAGTACGGTGGTGACCAGCGCCTGGGAGATACCACCGGCCATCAATCTCGGGTCACCGGTACCAAACAGGGTAATGGCCTGGAAGGTGACGATCATGCCGATCACGGTACCCAGCAGACCCATCAACGGAGCGACGGCGGCGAGCACCTTGACCACGTTGAGGCCGCTTTCCAGACGCGGCAGTTCACGGAGCACGGCATCGTCGAGACGCATCTGCAGGGTTTCGAGGTCCTCGGTACGGTTTTCCTCGTAGGCGATCATGATGCGACCCAGCGGGTTGCCGGACGACGGGGTCGACGAGCGCATCTGGGCGCGAACGCGCATTGCGGTAATCGACAGCAGTGCCCAGCGCAGCAGCGCCAGCAGGATACCGAAGATGGCGACGATGATGATTGCGTAACCGATACCGCCACCCTGGTCGATACGCTCGCGCAGGTTCGGGGTTTCGACGACCATGCCCAGCAAGGTACCGCGCGACGGATCGATCAGGCCGCGAGTAACGCCGGAGCCGGAGAAGTTGTAAACATCGCGGGCAGCGCGCACCGCACCACCGGCCGGCTGGCGGACGAGGTAGCGCAGGGTGCCGTCACGCGGGATCAGGAAGCCCTGCTCGGTAAAGGCTGAGAACGGACCGATACGGACCACGGTTTCCTGGGCGGACTGGTTGTCACCGCGGATCACCGGCGCCTGGAATCGAGCGACCTTGCCCTGCTCGCTGGCTTCCTGGAGCATCGTGAACCACAGGTATTCCAGTTCCTCGATCGTTGGCAGCGAACCGGACTGGGCCATGCGGGACAAGGCGTCTCCACGATTCGGGAACTGGGCGGAAACCAGCGAGTCGGCCAGGTTCTCGTTGAGGTCGGCAGCGGCAGCACGCGCCACGCCGAACAGCTCGCCGAACTCGCCCTGCCGCTCGGCCAGGGTCGAACGCAGATCTTCCAGCTCGCGGTCAAGGCGGTCGCGCAGGTTTTCCAGACGCTCGGCCTCTTCTTCGGCCGCACGCACTTCGCGCCGCAGCCGATTAAGCTCGGCCTCCTGGGTGGCCTGCTCGCGACGGAAGCGATCTTCCCGCTCCTGGTTGGCGCGAGTCACCGTACGGCGCTCGCTCTGCATCGCCTGCAGTACTTCTTCAATCGACTGCGGCTGGGTATCGGCCAGCGCGTTCGGCGCCAGGCCGAAAGTGGCAAAGCCGAAGGTCAGGATGGCAATCAGCACACCCTTGATGGTTTTGTTATTCATGAGTGTTCCAGCCTGAACGGTTGAACGACTTTCGTTGTTGGTTGGCGTGTTCATTGACAATCCTCCCCTTAGTCGGCCGTTTGCGGTGCGGTGACCGGAATGAACATCAAATCCGGCGGAATCTGCTCACGCGCGATGCGCGATGCCGTCTTGACGTAAGGCAGGAAGGACATGTCCAGGTCGACCCAGCGACCGCTTTCGCTGTCGAAGCGCTTCAGCACCCGATCATCATCAGTGCGGAAGATCAGGGCAATGCGACCGATGCGCAGGAACTCGACGTTTTCAAAGCGGCGACCGTCAACTTCGATGTCCTCGCGGTAGGCCTCGATCGTGCGACCCAAATCATTTTCGATCTGGTAGGCCTCGACCACCAGGCGGTAGCGCTGGGCCGGCGAACGGCCCGGATCGTCCATGATGCCGCGCAGGCGCTCGACGCGTCCGCGACGCTCTTCCAGCAGCATCGGGATATCTGCCTCGACCAGATCAGCCAGCGCTTCGACCATGTCTTCCATCAGCGGCTGGACGGCACGCTGGAGGCTGGCGATGTTGTTGATGTCGCGTTCCAGAGAGGCGATTTCGCGTCGCTGGGCGTCGACCTGACGCTGCTGGGAAGCGTTGTAGCGATTGAGCTGCTCCAGCTGCTTCAGATTGGCCCGATAATCGCTGAGCAGGTTCTGGGTGCGAGAGTCAAGCTGGTCGATGCGCTCCTGGGAGCGACCAGTTTCCTGAACCACGGCACGGCTGGTATCCAGCACAGGCTCCACTTGCTGGGCGTGGACATGCAGCCCTGCCAGCATTACACCAAGTCCGGCTGCCAGGCAGGCACCCATGCCAATCGTCTGTCGTTTCATATGATAAATCCCGAAAAAAGGTCGAGTCGAACAATGTAAAGCGAGGAGACTAGCCGATGAATGGCCAAGACTCAAGCCCCAATGAAGCAGAGAGATTCTTGATTCAAGGCTCACAAATGTCAACCGGGCGCGCCGGGAACGCCCCCAGCTGTAACGCTGGTTCGCCCCCTCGAGCCTGCCTGCCGGCGTCCCGATCGCCTGCCGGGATCAGCATTTGCCGAACTTTTGAAAGCTTGCCCCGATCAGGCCCGGCCGGTACGCCATCATGATCCGGGCTCCTGTTGTCGCGCTGCTCCCAACCGGCTCTGAAGCTCTGAATGCCTGTTGATCATTGATCTCTTCAAGCTAAGGTCGTGGTGAATGAAACTGCTATCATTGCCGGCCCGGGTTGCGCCTTACCTGTTCTGGCGCAAAATCATTCGCCCATGACCACCAACATCCAAAGCTGCAATTTTCCCAATCATGAGTCACGAATCCAGCGTCATCGACCAGGCCAGAGAGCAATTTCAGGCGGGCAACTTCACGACTGCCGAAGCGCTGTTCCGGGAAGCCCTCAGAGAAAAAGGCGATGATCCTCGACTGATGATGATGATCGGCCTGTGCCTGCAGCGCTCGGGCCGCGCCGAAGACGGCCTGGAGCAACTGCAGGCCGCCGCGGCACTGGACCCGGACGATCCCGGCATCCAGCATCAGCTGGCCAGTGCCCTGGTCGATCTTGGCCGGCCCGAGCAGGCCCGGGCGCCGTTGAAGCGCTGCCTGACAGCCGACCCCAACCACCTGCTGGCCCGAACCCTGCTCGGCCATCTGGAACTTGCCGACCAGCAAACCCGTGCGGCAGCCGACTGCTTCCAGGCAGCGCTGCGCATTGATCGCGACCATCCGCCCGCGCTGACCGGGCTGGCTATGGCCCAGCTGCGACTCGGCCAGCCCGAAAAGGCCCGCGCCCACGCCGAACGCGCCGCTGCACAAGAGCCCGGCAACGCGGCAGCACAGTTTGCCCTGGCCCAGGCCTATGATGCGCTGGGGCATTCGGGATTCGCCGAGCAGTGCCTGCGCAATGCGGCCCAGATCCAGCCCGACTCCGGCCGCATCTGGGCCGCACTCGGCACCTTGTTGGGGCGTAACGGTCAGTATGCCGATGCTGTCCAGGCCCTCAACCGGGCGCTTAAGCTTGGTGCCGGCACGAACCGGGTCTGGCTCGGCCTGGCCAGCAGCCTGCAACAGCTCGGTCGACTAGACGAAGCCCAGACCATGGTGGAACGTTTCCTGCAGCGTGTGCCTGACAATCCCGTTGGCCAGGCCCTGCTCGTCGAGCTCCTGCTCGACCGGGGCAAAACCGAGCAGGCGCGCACGGTCATCCAGCGGCTGGCCGCGGAGCAGGGCCCGCGCATCACCTTGCTGCGCGCCCGCCTGGCTGAAGCCACTGGCGAGCTGGATCAGGCCCACGCGCTGGCCAGCGAGCTGCACCATGCCGACGAAACGGCGCTGGCTGATGCCGCGCGGCTGCTCTCCGGTCGCGTTGCCAAGGCACGCGGTACCGCCGTCATTGCCCGCAAGGCGCTGCAGCCGCTGATCGAGGCCGGTCGCCACGAGCCTGCATCCTCGTCTCTGCTGGCAGACACCATCGCCGCCGGGGGCCAGATCGACCGCGCCCGCGATGTGCTGGAGCGACTGGTGAATGATCAGGCCCGCTACACCCCCAGCGTCAGGGCGCGCGGTGCCAGACACCTGGCCAGACTGCTCGACCGGGCCGGAGAACATGCCGACGCCAGTCAGTTTCTCGAGCTGCCGGGCTGGCATCACTGCGAGCTGTTGCAGCGATTGGCAACGGATTCCCCGGCCGCGCTGCAGGCGGCCTGGGACCAGGAGACCGATTTCGGCGAGAAAACAGCAGCCATCGAGGACGGCCGAAGCAACCCGATCTTCATCCTTGGCTGGCCCGGCAGCGGGCGCGACCTGCTGCTGGCAGCACTGGACAAGCAAGCCGGGGGGGTTCAGCTGAGCCAGGAGCGGGAACGCAACCGTCGCGAAGCACTCGGCCTGCCCCTGGAGCCCGAGCAGCTACGGCAACTGGACGAGGGCCGGCTCCGCCTCGGGCGCAAGCGCTTCCTGGGCGAGCTGCGTGGTCGCTCGGACAGCGCAGGCAAGCCAGTCATCGATACCAGCTGGTGGGAAATGACCGCCCTGCCGGCGCTGGCCCGCCACTTCCCGGGGGCGAGCGTGATCGTCCCGCGGGCCGACACCGAAGCCCTGGCCTTTTTCTGGCTGCTGGCCGGCTATCGTGATCTTGATCGCATGCAGTCCGAGTATGCGGCCGAGCGTCGACGCTTCCTGCATTTCAAGCCCCGACTGAACCTGAATTTCGTTGACCTTGGCCTCAAGGACTTGCTGGATCAGCCCGCCGAGACGCTGGCCACGCTGGGCGCATCGCTGGGACTGAACTTCGATGAGCCGGCCCTCCAGGGGCTGGCATCCGCCCGCCGGGACACCCCTTACGACAACATGCACAACTGGCCGCATTATCGCCAGAAAACGGTGGACTGACCCCTCGCTCGCAACCGCTCTCAGGGCTAGTCCGAGCGGCTGGGCGGCTGGCGAGACAGGCTCCACAAGGCGGCGTACTTGTCGAAGGTATAGGCTGCATAAACGGTGGCCATGAGCAGGCCACGGCGGCCGTCAAGACAACCCATGCGGCGAACGTAGAGCAACAGAAAGCTCCCCAAGCCCCGTAGCCAGGCCTTGCCCGGACTTGCCTTGCGGCCGCGCCGGTGCATGGCCCGGGCGCTGATCAGACTGTAGTCGGTGAACTTGGCCCGCATGTGGGCGTAATCGCGGAAGGTATCGTGGCAGACCGGCGCGCCCAGGGTCGCCACCCGGCCATCCAGCACGACATCTTCATGGACATCGGCATCGTTGAAGCGTGCGCCCTCGCGCCGAAACAGGCGCTTGTGATAGCGTCCATCGGCACCGAAGTAGACCAGGCCGTCAAAAACGCGCGACACCCAGGGTATTCGAAAGGCGACGATATTGCCGGGCTGTGCGAGGCGGGCATCGATCTCGCGCTTCAGTTCCTCGCTGAGATATTCGTCGGCATCAATATTGAGCACCCAGTCCCCGCTGCAGCGCTCCAGCGCCCGCTGTTTCTGACGACCATAGCCGGGCCAGTCAGTCTCCCAGACCCGATCGGTATACCGTCTGACCCGCTCCAGGGTGCCGTCGGTGCTGCCCGAGTCGAGCACCACGATCTCATCGGCCCAGCCTGCCACCCGCCCCAGGCACTCATCAATGCGATCGATCTCATCCTTGCACACCAGCAGCACCGAGATCCTGCCCTGGCGTTGCGCGGGCGAGGCCAGCCAGCGCCGGCGCAAGTGCTCCAGCAAGCCGAGCACCAGGCCCAGCGCCAACGGCGTCAAGGGTATGACCGCAAGCAGCGAAAGCGGCAATGCCCAGGCCCAGTAGGCCGCCGCCAGCAAGGCCAGCAGCACTATCGTTACTCCGCGCAACAGGCCGGCGACCATGCCTGGCACGGCCCACAGGTGATTGAGATTGAGCAGAATGATCACCAGCGGAAAATACAGCGCCACCAGCCACTGCCACCAGGGCAGCGGCCCCGGCGGACCCAGCCAGAGAACACCCGCTGCCAACAGCAGACAGGCGAAGGTCGCGGCCAGCCGGTGCCAGGCTGACACGGACATCGCGGCCAGGTAGCCGGCCGACAGACCGATCATGGCCAGGCTGGCTGACCAGGCCGGGACCAGCAGCAGCGCCGACAGCAGGCCGGCCATGACCAGCATGCGGTGGCGACGCTGGAAGCGCCCCGGCTCGACCGCCGCCGTCAATGCGGCTGGACGCGACATGTCAGCCACAGGCAAGCGCGCTGCCACAGGAGCGCTGCGGCAACACGCCTCCCAATGGCCGGCATGAACGGGTCTCAGTCGAGGCTGGCGGTACGCTCGTTGTCATCCCGCGGCCTCCAGCGCGAGCCGATGGTGCGATCGAACATGTCGAGCGCGCGGGAGTAGAGCTTGACATTGTTTTCCAGCTTGTAGAAACCGTGGCCCTCGCCGCTGACGAACAGCTTGTCATGCGCAATGCCAGCCCGCTCCAGCGCCTCGATCAGGACATGATATTGATTGTAGTGGGCCTGCTCGTCAGCCGCACCATGGGCTATGAACAAATCGGCCTGTATGCGATCGACATGGTGAACCGGGGAGTGGGCGCGCAGACGCTCGCTGTCGGTGCCGATGGCGCGATCCAGATAAGCCCGGCCAAAACCGACTCGGCGGGCAATGTTGCCCTCGCGACGCGCCCTCTCCAGGTCATAAACGCCGACAAAGGCAAAGGCGCAACGGTAGAGCTCCGGTTCCCGGATCACGCTCATCATCGCCGAATAGCCGCCGTAGCTGGCGCCGGAAATGCAGACCCGGTCGGGGTGGGCAATGCCCTCGTCGATCGCCCAGCGCACGGCATCGGTCAGGTCATCCTGCATCTTGTCGCCCCAATGCAGGTAGCCGGACTCCTCAAACTGCTGGCCATAACCGCCTGAGCCGCGGAAATTGACCTGAAGCACGGCAAAACCCCGGTTGGCCATGGCCTGAACCCAGGGATCCCAGCTCCAGGTATCGAAGGGCCCATGCGGACCGCCATGGACTTCAACCACCAGCGGCAGGTCCTGCTCCTCGAGGCCATTGGGCACGGTCAGAAAGGCTGTCAGCTTAAGCCCGTCCCGGGCCGTAATCTGGACCGGCCGCATCGCCGCCATGCGTTCGGCGTTGACCCATTGCCGCGCGGCCACCAGCTCACTCAGGGCCATGGTCTCGGTATCGAGCAGCATGAAAACCCCGGGCTCGCGATCGCTGGCCAGACGGACAACGGCACGCCGGTTGTCATCGCTGTAGTTGCTGACAGTCACGTTGTAGTTCGGCAGCGCATTCATCAGACTGCGCACCAGGCGGGCGGTAGGATGATCCGGCTCGATCCAGCGCGCCTCGGGAATCGGCGTATTGAAGACTGCGCCGATGATCCGGGTCTGGTCCATGTCCCAGATCGGCGCCAGCATCTCGTAACGCTCGTCGGTCAACACCGCTTCACTGCGCCCGCTGGCCAGGTGCAGGCGGTGCAGCCCCATCCTGGTTTGATCGCGGGTGCTGACATAGGCGTAGTCACCGCTCTCATCAAAACTGTGGAACGCCACGGTGCCGCCGAATGGATTGTCAAAGGTACGCCAGCTGTCATCCGGCGTGGTTCGATAGGCAAATTCGAACTCGTAGTCATCGGTAATGCCGAAGGCAAACAGCACCTCACCGCGGGCATTGGTGCCAAGACCGCCGCGCGACAGCGGCGAGGTAGCCACCGTTCGGCCGCGCGCCTCGCTGATGATATTCATTCGACGTGCAACCGGGCGCTCACTGTCATGCGTGCGCTCGATCACCAGCACATGGTTACGGTCATCGGGCAGGCGATGAATGATTTCCACCCAGCGACCGACCATCGAACCGCGGCGGAAACCCTGGTAGATCAGGCGCCGATTGCTGCCGTCGGCATTGGTCGCGTAAACCCGGCCGGTTGGAGTGGGTGCTGCCAGGCTGCCGGCCTGACGGGTCGAGGTCATCAACAGGCGCTCTTCGGTGGCCCAGAACAGGCCGCCCAGGTGCTCTTCACGATCGGGCGAGAACTGCGACAGGATGCTGACATCCGGGTAGTTGCGAATATCCAGAATGGCCAGTCCGGTGCGATCTTCCTGCGGTACGGTGACAGCCAGGTAATCGCCGCCCGGCGAGATCTGGATGGCGCGAAACTCCGGGTGCCGGAAAAAGTCTTCAAGGTCAATCAGTTCGGCACGCAATGGGCAAAAAACCGCGAGCAGGCCAAGGGCAATGATCAGAAAGCGCATGATGGATCCCTGGTTGGGTTGCAGGAGTGAGCTGTCAAGTTTATCGCAGCCCGGTTCGGCGCCCAAGTCCGCGTGCTAGACTTTGGCGCCGTTGAGTGAATCGAGTCCGAAACAGGCCGTCATGCTGCAAATCAAACCCGGTTTCGCCGTACCCCTGGGGTTTTCAAGACTGGAGGGCTCCTCGGCTCTGAACGAAGCCCTGCGCAGCCTGTTCCTGGCGCGGGAAAAGGAAGGCCCACGCTGGGCCAACCCCAACCCTTACACGCATCGCAACAAGGCCCTCTACGAGAGCCACTTCGACCTGTTCAAATGGCCGGACGCGCCGGTACAGCATCTCAAGGCCTTCTGCTGGAACCAGCTGCTGGAGCTGGTCGGACGGCTCAATGGCTATCAGCCCGGCTACCTGCAAGGCCTGCGCATCGGTGCCGATGCCTGGTTTCACATTACCCGGCGCGGCGGCCAGTTCGGCATTCACAATCACCCGATGGCCTCGTGGTCCGGCGTCTATTGCGTGGCCGGTGGCGACCATGACGAGGGCCGCGACGACAGCGGCTTGCTGACCTTCATCAACCCCTTCATCATGACCACCATGTTTGTCGATGCCGGCACCGCACAGATGCAGGAACCCTACAGCATCAACAGCCGCTCTTACCGCCTCGAACCCGGCATGCTGGTGATGTTCCCGTCCTGGCTGCTGCACGAGGTCAAGCCTTTCCACGGCGAAGGCGAACGCATCACCGTGGCCTTCAACACCTGGTTCTATCCGCCGCAGGGCGGCTGAGCCTTCACCGTCGCGCCATTCAGCGGTCAACTGGCCAGCAGGCCGCTGCGGTTCCAGAGAGGGCGGGCACGGTACCAGAGGGTGGCGATCCACTTTTCGCCGCGCTTGACCGGCGCGCCGCGGTGGATGGATTCAGGCGCCAGGGAGCCGTCGGCGCGAACACTGGAGAAGCTCAGGCATTGACCGGCACCGGGTCGCAAGCTCAAATTCCAGTCGCGAAACTCGGTTTCTCCGCCGTCGAAATCCGCGCTGAGGTAGGCGATCACGGTATGCACGCGCTGGCCGAAACGGCGAATTTCCTCGACCAGCTCGGGCGTGGTCGGCTGAATGTAGTCGCGATGCCAGCGGTACTGCTGTCCAGGCCGGTAGCGCAGGATCACCAGCGGCTCGGCTGCCGCCAGCCCTTGCCCGGTGGCCGCAGCCATCATCCGTTCCAGCGAAGCCAGCAGGCAGTCCGAGCTCGGAGGCGGCAAGATCGCCTGATCGCTGTCGCGGATCTGCTGCTTGCGCTCGCCACGCTGCTGACCGTACACCTCGGCCGGTCGCAGATGCGGACGAGCCCGGGCGCGGACCAGGCCGAGACGGCCCGGCTTGATTGGCAAACCGGCTGTCGCGACCGGCGTATCGCTGTCGACCGACGGCCGAGGCAGCCCGCTCATCCGCCCCCAAAGGTCGACATGCCGAGCATCCAGCGACAACCCGTGGCCTGCCAGACGATCGCGCAAAGCTGAAGGCAGCCCGATGCCAGGCGTATTGACCGCATCCCAGAAACGGATCAACTGATCCAGTTCATCCGGTGCCTGGCTGACAGCCAGGGCCATGGCCAGGGCGAGTTCCGCAGCGCTGGTCTCGCTGCCAATGGCATGGGCCAGCCAGGCCCGGGCAAAAGCAGGCAACTGCCTGCCCAAGGCCAACAGCTGCTCCTCCGGCACAGCACGCCCGGCGAGGCGGTGCTCGAGTGCCTCGATCACGGCCTGTCGGGCCAGTTCGGCCGCGCTTGCGTGCGCTACTTGATTCATCAACGACCTGCTCAGGATTGATTTGTCGACCCGTCGACGGAAAATCGCGGGCTGACCCGCATCAGGTGCAGACCCCCCAGTCTAAGCCACCAAGGCTGGCAGGCCAAGACCCCTCGACGACGGCCGCGAAAGCGAATGCGCCCGGCAATCCCGACACTGCCGAACCATGGAGCGGTACGCTCAAAAAAAAGCACGGCCCCCAGGGGAGGCCGTGCCAGAGTCGATCAACAAACCTTCGCCATCGAACCCGGAAGACCGGGTTCGATGCTTCAGCGCGATCAGAAGCGCTGCTGGTAGCTCATCCAGTAGTACCGGCCCGGAATGTCGTAGGCCTGGTCGAAGGAATTGGCGAACGGCGTCAGCATGAACGGCGGATCCTTGCGGAACAGGTTACGCACACCCACGCGGACAGTGGCATCCCACGGTGCTTCCCAGGAACCGGAAAGGTCGTGGTAAGTCACGCCACCGACCTTGTTCCAGCCATCTGCCAGGTTGTCGAAGTCCGGGTTCGAGCACAGCTGGCGGGTAGAAATGCCGGCGTCGAACAACAGGGCGTCGGAACCGCAGGGCTCGAACAACTTGTGCAGGTAGCGAATGCCGTAGGTCAGGCCGAAGTCACCCATGGTCCAGTTGACCTGAGCATTGGCACGCCAGCGCCAGGTCGGACCACCAAAGGCGCCGATGGCCTGGCTGACGAGGTTGTTCGCCTCACCCAGGGTACCGGCGGTGACCTTGGCGCTGGAGGTATAGGTCGCGTTCAAACGGAACGCGAAGTTACCAGCGTTTTCGGTCAGCAGGCGGTAATTGATATTCGAGTCGTAACCCTTGACTCGAATCTGGGCCAGGTTGAACTGACCGGTACGAACGGTGAGCACTTCACCGGTGACCGGATCACGGTCGATACGACCGCAGTCTTCCTGATCGCCGTCGAAGATGCAGCCCTGCAGGACCGAGCCAATGCCACGAGCGGCCAGACCACCGTCAAGCTTGACATCCCAGTAGTCCACCGACATGTCAAAACCGTCGACAAAGCTCGGGCTCCAGACAAAACCGATGGTCTTGGTGTCGCCTTCTTCCGGCTGCAGCAGCGGGTTACCGCCGGACAGCGAACGCAGCTGCGAGGTCTGCTGGGCGGAACCGCCCTCCGGAACACCGTTCGCCAGACAGCGTGCCTGCTGCTCAGGCGTCAGGCTGGCAAACGGGTTGGCTGCGAAGCCTGCGTTGGTGCAGGGATCAATGGCACCGGGGAAGCCTTCGCCACCACCGGCAAACAGGTTACCCACGGCCGGGGCACGGAAGGTGTCGGTGTAGTTGGCGCGCAGCAGCAGGTCATCGAACGGCCGGTACAGAATGCCGTACTTGACGCTGGTGTTGTCGAAGCTCTGCTGAACGACGTCGTTGCCGACGAAGCCGCGGTTGGTGAAGTCCGAGTAACGGGCAGCCACCGAGACTTCCAGGTACTGGGCACCGGTCACACCGCTGAGCAGCGGGATAGCCAGCTCGGCATAGACTTCTTCAGCCAGCTGACGACCCTGGGTAGCTTCGCGGAAGTTGTTGGAGTTGATACCGGCGGCAATGGTCGAGTCCGGATCGTCACGATACGTGGTGTGACGGCGCTCGGCACCAACGGCAAAGCCCAGCGGGCCGGCCGGCAGCTCGACGATCTCGCCTGCCAGGTTGAACTGCCACTCGGCCAGGCCGGAGCGAACGACTTCAACCAGGTCCTGATTCAGGAAGTCACGCATTTCCTGGGTCAGGCCGGTCAGGCCGTTGAAGAAGTTGACCGGAACGCAGGTCCGACCGTTCAGGAACGGGGTCGGATTGTCCGGCGTACCGCAGACCGGGCGACCGGTAGTCGGGTCGAGGAAAGACGGACCCACGCCCTGGGCCAGACGCAACAGGTTGACGTAGTTCTCGCCCGTCTCGGTACGGGTAGCCAGGCCACGTGAGTAGGACAGGTCCCAGTTGAACATGCGGCCAGCGGCAGTGAACTCGCCGTCCAGGCCAACGGTGGTGAAGTAGGCGTCATAGTCCTGGATTGAGCGACGCGGCTCCGGCATGCGGAAGCCAAAGGCCGGCAGATCCACACCCCACGGGTTGAAGACGCTGTCACCCGAGTACGGAATGTTCCACTGCGGGCCGGAG
The DNA here is from genome assembly GCA_007695005.1 of Wenzhouxiangellaceae bacterium. Classification (GTDB taxonomy): domain Bacteria; phylum Pseudomonadota; class Gammaproteobacteria; order Xanthomonadales; family Wenzhouxiangellaceae; genus Wenzhouxiangella. Next base: position 19,601 of record REEQ01000157.1, read on the forward strand.
AAACCGGCAACCAGCGGCACTTCGGCGATCTGGGTGACCGACTTGCGCTTGTTGTAGCTGAACGAGCTGAAGAAGCGCACGTAGTCGTTGATTTCGTAATCACCGCTGGTGAACACGCTCAGACGATCCGACGGGGTCAGCAGATAGTTGGTCGGCGCGAAGTTGTAACGGACCGAGTCACCGAAGGGGATGAAATCTTCCGGGGTGCGGGTGCCCGGGCCTTCGCGGCTCGGATTAAGAGCTCTCAGGCCAACTCCCGGAACAGAGAAGATTCCGAAAAGACCGAAGGCCGAACCGAAGAATTCCGGCACGAAAGCAACCGGGAGTTCGGAGATTGACCGGTCACCGGCAAAAATTTCTTCCTGGTTGACCCTGTTGATGTTGAAGAACATGCCGCCGCGCTCGCCACGGTGGCCGTAGCTGACCCCGTAGGTGGTGCGTTCGCCGTCGCCCTGGGAGAACTGGGCGTAGCCGAAGTCGACTTCAAAGCCTTCAAAATCGGTGCGCAGGATGATGTTGATCACACCGGCGATGGCGTCGGAGCCGTAAACGGCCGAAGCACCGTCGCCCAGCACTTCAACGCGCTCGATGACAGCCAGCGGAATCTGGGTGGTGTCAACCTGGCCACTGGCCAGACCCAGCCAGCGACGGCCGTTGACCAGAACCAGGGTACGGGTAGCACCAAGGCCGCGCAGGGACACGGTCTGGGTACCGTCGTTGGCGTTGGTCGAGCTGGTCAGGTTGGACAGACCCAGCGAGTCAGCCTGGTTCAGGCTGCGCAGCAGGTCGCCAACGTTGGACAGACCGGTGGTCTGGATTTCTTCGCGGCTGAGAACGGTGACCGGCGAGGTGTTCTCAATGTCGGCGCGCATGATTCGAGTACCGGTGACCTGAACACGATCAAGGTCCGCGGCCTCCTCGTCCTGGGCAGCGACCGGCGCAGCGGTCATTGCCAGGCCGGCGATCATTCCCGCCCCGAGGGCGTAATGAATTGCCGTGGCAAGTGGGTTACGGTTGTGCTTCATCAGACTCTCCAAAGTTGTCTTTTGATTTTGCAATTTAAGCATTCGATACTAGTATCGACAGCAAAGTGTCGGAGCAAAGGATCCCGCCAATCAGGGTCGCCGCAACAGCAGCAGGCTCGGAAAGACCCTCCGACTCGCGGCTGATACTAGCACCATCCAGTGGCAATGAAAAGGGGTTTGTTAAAGTCTTGTAAACCTCGCAAGAATCTGGATTGAACACTCATCTTGCTGAATTCACAGTCCAATTCCCTTGTTGCCAGCCATGCGGCCACCGGCAATACACCGCCGGGCCGCCTGTTCGGCGCCTGCATGAACAGCGCCGATCGGGTCAGCCCAGGGCTGCCCTGACTCGTTCCAGCTCGGCTTTCATGAGGGCCGGTACCCGCGGCTCGAAGTCCTTCAAGAACCCGTCTATCGCGGCCATCTCCTCACGCCAGCCAGCCTCGTCGACAGCCAGCAGGCTGTCGAGGTCCGGCACCTGCGCCAGCCCGTCCAGGTTGATATCGCCCGCTTCAGGCAACAGGCCAACCGCAGTTTCACGCGCGCCAACCTGATCCCGACAGCGCGCCAGCACCCATTCCAGCACCCGCAGGTTGTCGCCAAAGCCGGGCCAGATGAATCTGCCCTCGGCATCGCGACGGAACCAGTTGACCTGGAAAATTTTCGGTGGCCGGGTCAGCTTGTTTCCGATGCTGAGCCAGTGCGCCCAGTAGTCACCGAAATGGTAGCCGCAGAAGGGCTTCATCGCCATCGGGTCGCGGCGAACCACGCCGACCTGGCCGATCGCGGCAGCCGTGGTCTCCGAGGCCATGGCGCCGCCTACCAGCACGCCATGTTTCCAATCACGCGCTTCCATGACCAGCGGCGCCAGCGTCGCCCGGCGGCCACCGAATATGATCGCATCGATCGGCACACCGGCCGCATTCTCGGCCTGGTCGGAGTAGCTGGGGCAGCGCTTGATTGAAACCGTAAAGCGCGAATTCGGGTGCGCGGCCGGCCCGTTGCGCGGATCGAAGTCCCGTCCGCGCCAGTCGGTGGCCGGGGTGCGATCATCAAGGCCTTCCCACCAGGGCTGATTGTCCTCGGTGGTAGCAACATTGGTGAAAATCGCCTCGCGGTCCAGCATCGCCAGCGCATTCGGGTTGGTCTTGTCGCCGGTGCCGGGTGCGACGCCAAAAAAGCCGGCTTCCGGGTTGATCGCGTACAGGCGACCGTCCTCGCCGGGATGCAGCCAGCAGATGTCATCGCCGACCGTCCAGACCTTCCAGCCCTGCTCGCGATAGGCCTCGGGCGGAATCAGCATCGCCAGATTGGTCTTGCCGCAGGCTGACGGGAAGGCGGCGGCGATATAGCGAACCTCGCCTTCCGGGTTCTCGATCCCGACGATCAGCATGTGCTCGGCCAGCCAGCCTTCGCTGCGCGCCTGGAAGCTGGCAATGCGCAAGGCGTGGCACTTCTTGCCGAGCAAGGCGTTGCCGCCGTAACCGGAGCCGAAGCTCTGAATGCTGAGCTCTTCAGGGAAATGCATGATGTAGCGACGGTCCGGATCGAGATCGCCGGTTGAATGCAGACCCTTGACGAAGTGACCGTCGCGCTCGATGCGCTCCAGCGCTGCCTGTCCCATCCGCGTCATCAGCCGCATGTTGACGGCCACGTAGGCGCTGTCGGTGATCTCCACCCCGCAGCGCGACAGCGGCGAGTCGATGGGCCCCATGCAATAGGGCACCACATACAGGGTTCTGCCCTCCATGCAGCCGGCGAACAGGCCGTTCATCAAGGCATGGGCCTCGGCCGGGTCCATCCAGTGATTGTTCGGGCCTGCGTCTTCCTTGCGCGCGGTGCAGACAAAGGTCAGGTGCTCGACCCGGGCGACATCGTTCGGATCCGAGCGGTGCAGATAGCAGTCCGGATGCGTGTCCGGATTCAAGCTCAGCAGGTCACCGCTGGCGAGCATCTGCTCGACCAGGCGACGATACTCGGCATCGGAGCCATCACACCAGTGAACCTGGCTGGCGCGCGTGTGCGCACTGACCTGGTCCACCCATTCATTCAGGGCGGCAAGCGTTGAAGTCATCTCTACTGTACGGGGACTGGTCTGGTCTTGGGAACTCATCAGGGTACCCCCCAGAGACTGGTTTTGGCAAGTGCTCGGGAATACATGGGAAGCTGCTTGCCCGACTCGGGCACCGGCGCTAAGCTGGCGTCGGCAGGGACGACCTGAACCGCGCTGGCGCATTCCGGTCCGACCTTGATATGGCGGCAGGTTTTTCCTTGGTTTCCCGTAACTGCAACTACATCGGAACACCCGCCCTGATTCAAACTGTCTGGAGGTCTAGCAATGAAACGTATCGTGTTCACCCTGAGCCTGGCCGTCATCCTCGGCTGCGGTCTGTCGGCCGCACCCGCCATGGCCGACCGCCCGGTCCTCGGCGTGGCCGAGTTCACCAACGAGGCCACCGGCGCACGCTGGTGGCGGCGTGATGTCGGCTGGGAGCTGTCGAGCATGCTGGCCAACGAGCTGGCTGCCATTGGTGCCTTTACCGTGGTCGAGCGGACCAACCTGGAAGCCGTCATGCGCGAGCAGGACCTGGGCTCATCCGGCCGGGTTCGCCCTGACACGGCCGCCCAGGTCGGCCAGCTCACCGGGGCCGAGTACATCGTCCTTGGCACCGTCACCTCCTATTCGGAAGAAACCTCGCGCACCGGCGGTGGTGTCAACCTGCGCGGCGTCAACATCGGTGGCCGCAGCGCCAACATAGGCCTTGGCGGGAGTCGCACCCAGGCCTATGTTGCGGTGGATATCCGGGTCGTCAATGCCAACACCGGCGAGCTGGCCCATGTCCGCACCATCGAAGGTCGCACGTCTGACACCGGCGTCAGCCTGCGCGCCCAGCGCGGCTGGATTGGCGGCAATCTGGCTCATGAGGAAAACACCCCGGCTGGCGAGGCGATTCGGGCTGCCCTGATCGAGATCACCGACTTCCTCGAATGCGAGATGGTGCTGCAGACAGCAGCCTGTCGCGCAACCTACCAGCAGCGCGAAGACACCCGCCGCGAGCGCACTCGCAGCCGCCTGAACTTCTGATCGGCTTCCCAACGCATCACACCCATGACGCCGCCCCCTGGGGCGGCGTTTTTCGCAAGCCCGCACAGCCAGGCTCAGGCAAAGGCAACGCGTTCACCATCAAGCGCCGGGCACGTCGGGCCTGCGCATCACCCCACATTGCACAACACCGCAGACCACCCCAGCGCAGGTTGGAGGGCAGGTGCGGTTTGCCGTAGGCAAGAAGCGCCTGCCCGGAAACCGTCAAGCGCGTGCAGGTTGGAGGGCAGGTGCGGTTTGCCGTAGGCAAGAAGCGCCTGCCCGGAAACCGTCAAGCGCGTGCAGGTTGGAGGGCAGGTGCGGTTTGCCGCAGGCAAGAAGCGCTTGCCCGGAAACCGTCAAGCGCGTACAGGCTGGAGGAAGGCTGCGGTTTGCCACAGGCAAGAACCATGCTTTGGCAAGCCGGTCGACCTTGCGGCCGGCGCTCCATGCCGGGCATATCTCCAAAACTCACCCACGCCAGCAAGCCCGAAGCGAACCCCAACAGACCGTGCCACGCCTGGCCGGGCTGTCGATGGACTGGATCAGTGATCGAGGTGGGCGCTGATGCGCGGTAACTGGCGGGCAATGGATTCACGGGCCAGACGGGTCGCGCTCAAGGCCGTGTATTCGATCTGCTCAAGCTCCGAGGCATCGATGCGGCGACGCGCTGCCAGGTCATAGGTCACGGTCTCGAATTGCACCGTGTAGGCTGTGTCGGTGCGACCGTGATAGTGCAGCTGACGCTGCCCGGCCGGCATCGCGCGGGCGACCACGGCAAAGCCTGCCCCGGCATCGATGGCGGCCCGCGACAGGGCCGACAGATCCAGTTCACTATCGGCCAGCAAACGAGACAGGCCAGCAACGAAACCGCGCTCGACGATGTCATGACCGTCTGCGCGCAGGGCTTCCTCGATCTCGCGCACCACCGGGTCAACGAAGACGGGGTCACCCATGCCAAGCACCAGCACGCCACCAGGCGGCGCCGGCCGGCGCTCGACTTCCGGCTCAATCCTGCGTGCGGGGCGCTCCGGCGTGCGCACCATGGCCAGCGACTGGTCCATCTCCTCAGTCCTGGGTTCAGCAACCACCAATGGTGCATCGGCCGGCGACGCCGTCGGTGGCACGGTGCTTGCTCGTTCGGCAGTCTGGCCCGGCTCGTCGGCAAGGAGCGCCGAAGCAGCGCTGAGCGGGGGCTCAAGCTCGGCTTCGGCTTCAGCCAATGCGGCCGCGGCTGACTCATCCGAAGACCAGTGGCCGCCGTCACCGATGTCTTCGGCCTGACGATCATCCGGCGCTTGGGCCGCCTCTTCAGCCGACGGCCGCATGGCGATACGATCCACCAGCTCAAGATCCGCGGCCGGGAATGGCTCCGGTGCGGGCGACTCGATCGCCGCCTGCTCCGGCGCCTCCGCTTCCGGCGCGCTGGTCGCGCTGAACAGGGCTGTCACCGGCTCGAAGCGCTCTGGCATCAGGATCACCAGGCTGGCAACAGCCGCCCCGACCAGCAAGAACAGGGCGGCAGCCAGACCGAAGAACAGCCCCAGGCCGCCGCCGCGACGCTGCGATGGCGGCGCGGACGAGGCCGTGGCAGGCGGCGCGGTCGCGCCCGGATTGACCGCTTCGGTAGGCGGCATCTCGGCCGATGCCGAAGCAAGGACACGACCGGACTCGGCCAGGCGGGTGGGCTCGTCACCGGTCGGGGGGGCAGCCTGACGCACCGCTGCCGCCGCCGGGCTGGCCGATTCCTGCTTGAGATCGGCCAGCAGGGAATCGTAATCCTGATAGCGCTTGGCCGGATCCTGGGCCAGCATGCGCCCGAGCACGCCGAAGGTGACCTCGTCGATCTGCTCGTCGAGGTCGGCCAGCACCGGAAAGTCCGAAGCCAGCAGGGTGCGGGCAGTATCTTCGATATCCCGGCCAGGCACCAGTCGCCGACCGGCCAGCATCTCGTAGTAGACCGCGCCAAGGGCAAAAATGTCACCGCGGTGGTCGGCCGGCTGCCCGGTCATGACTTCTGGCGGCAGGTAGCCGGGCGTACCCATGATGTATTTGCTGACCTTGGGCTGCTGGTCGGGATGAACGATGCTGGCAATGCCGAAGTCAGTCAGAATGGCGCGGCCGCGACGGTCGATCATGATGTTGCCGGGCTTGATGTCGCGGTGGACGATGTTCTCCTCGTGCGCGGCCTTCAGCGCTTCGGCCGACTCGATGATGATGCGACGGGCTTGCTCCGGCATCAGGCGCTTGTCACGCGCCAGGCGCTCGGCCAGCGACTCACCGTCAATGAACTCCATGACGAAGTAGGGCCGACCCTCATCTTCATCGGCCAGGAATATCTGGGCGATGTGGGGATGGTTGAGGGCGGCGACGTTGCGCGCTTCGCGCAGGAAGCGGGTAACGGTGATCTCGTCTTCGCTGAGCTCGTCGCTCAGGCACTTGATCGCAATGAAACGCTCCAGCTTCGGGTCGACGGCCTTGTAGACCACGCCCATGCCGCCGCGACCGAGCTCGCTGATGATGTGGTATCGACCCAGTACCTTGGCCATGAAAACCTCCTGCAGGAAACCAGACTGACCGGCACGCCGGCCCATCGTATCAGTGTCACCCCCTTTTACGCAGTTGGCAAAGGCTTTCCGCCACAATCCGGGCGCAACTTGCGTAATGATGGGCGGATGCCACAGAGGCGCTGGAATGATCGACGACGAAAAGCACAGCGCATCCCTGCGCGCCCTGCACCCGGGACCCTTGCCCAGCGAAATCCGACTGCCGCCGCAGGGCCTGGTGCTGGGGCGCGATGCCGCTGTCGCCGGCGTCCTGATCAGTCGGGACGGGGTGTCGCGCAGACACTGCTGGGTCGGCCCGGATGGCGACGGCGGCTGGCTGGTCCGGGACCTGGATTCACGCAACGGGGTATTCGTCAACGGCCAGCGCATCTCCGGGCATCATCCTTTGGTGAGCGGCGATGTCATCGGTCTCGGCCGCTCGCGCCTGGGCGATGTCGAGCTGGGCGTCAACGGCGGCGAACGCGAGCGGGTGCTGTCCGGCAACGGTCCCTGGCAGCTGGGCCGCGCACTCGACTGCGAACTGAGCCTGCCGGCTGATCCCGGGGTCAGCCTGGTCCATGCCCGCCTTGAGCGCCGCGGGCAACAGCTGGCGCTGCGTGACCTGGGCAGTCGCAACGGCTGCTGGCAGAACGGCCGGCGCGTCCACCGCAGCCTGTTGAGCGCGGGTGACACCCTGGAGCTTGCCGGCAGCCGCCTGCTGATCCGCTCGATCGGCGACGACATCCGTTTGCTGATTGGCCCGACCCAGCGCGCCCTGGGCGCACGGATCGAGGGCTTGAGCGCCACCGCCGATCGGCGCGGCGGACTGAGCATGGCGCTGCTTCCGGCCCGTCTTCAGCTCGCCGTCATTGCCGATTCCGAGCAGCGTCGTTCGCTGTTGGACATGCTTGCCGGCATGCGCGCCGCGCGCGCCGGCCGGGTGCACTGGAGCGAGCCGTCGCTCGACCAGGGGCGCGAGCGGCTGCGCTTTCGGGTGGGTCGTGTCACCGAGCTGGACCTGCCAATCTGTGGGCTCAGCGGCTCCCAGTGGCTTGAACAGCAGGCCAGCCTGGCCGCCGCCGGCGACCTCGACGCCGCGGCGCGCCGCCAGCGCACCCAGGCCGCGCTCGATTTGTTGGGCGCAGCCCATCTGGCCGACCTGGGCCTGGACCGCATGACCCGGCTGGAACAGCTGTTGATGCTGATCGCCGCGGAGCTTCTGCCCCGACCAGGCCTGCTGGTGCTGGATCTGCCCGCGCTGGTCGACGGCAAGGACGACCGGGCCGAGTTGATCGACCGCCTGCAGCGCGCTGCCGGCAGCACCCTGACTGTACTGCTGGCCAGCGATTCGCCGCTGGAGGGAATGCCCGAGGCCAGCGACTGCCCGGTCAGCGATGCGCAAGTAGCAGCAGCGGCACAGGCACCGGGCAAATTGCCGCGGGCGCGCGGCTTTTCCCGGGCGGCCTGGTTGACGCTGCTTGGCGAGCAGCTGCGCGGCTGGCGCCGGCAACCGCTGATGCTGATCGAGGCACTGGCCCTGCCGCTGGTGCTGCTGGGTGGTCTCTGGCTGGCGCTACCCGACCTGGAGATGAGCTGGATTCTGCCGATCAGCGTTGGCCTGGCGGCCGCATTGGGTGCGGCCTTTCAGGTCAGTCGGCGGCCAGGCCGCTTGCTGCGTGCGGCGCGCCGTCATCTGCTGCTGGATGATGCCTTGCTGGCCATGTTCAGCGCCGCTGCACTGGTCGTGCTGTGCCAATTGCTCAGCGCCCTGGCCTTGCTTGTCCTGTTGCCGGACACCCGCCTGACTGGAGCGCTGGCAGCAGCGGCTGCCCTGACTGCGCTGGCATCCTGCACCCTGGGCTTGAGCTGTGGCCTGATCGCCGGGGCGCGCGCGGAGCTGGCACTGGTACTGGTTACAGTCGCCGCCGGCTTGAGCGTGCTCGCCGGCAGCCTGGCCGATGCCGAGCAGCTGAACAGCAGCCTGCGCGCTGCCGCCAGCCTGATCAGCCCGAGCTACTGGGGCCAGCACCTGGCTGCCAGCGGCTGGGACGGCGGCGCCATCCTGGCTGGCAGTTTGCTGCTGATCCAGACCCTGCTGCTGCTGCTGCTCAGTCGACGGCTGCTGCGCCGGCGGCTTTGATCAGCGCGCCGCGCTTTCGTCACTGGAGATAAGAGAACCTCATTCGGCCTGGTCGACATACACGGTGACTTCGCGGGTAGCACGGAAACTGATCTCCGGATGGCGCTCCTGGGCCAGCTGCAGGTTGACCCGGGTCGGGGCCAGGTAGACCAGCTGGCCGCCGCCGTCTTCGGCCAGGTGCTGTTCGTTCTTGTTGCGGAATTTCTCCAGCGCGCGCTCATCGTCGCAGCTCACCCAGCGGCAGGTCGCCACGTTGACCGCCTCGAAGCGCGCCTCGACGTTGTACTCGGATTTCAGGCGATAGGCGACCACGTCGAACTGCAGCACGCCGACCGCGCCCAGGACCAGGTCGTTGCCGATCAGCGGCTTGAAGAACTGGGTGGCGCCCTCTTCCGACAGCTGGGTCAGGCCCTTGGTCAGGGCCTTGAGTTTCAGCGGATCGCGCAGCTGCACGCGCCGGAACAGTTCGGGCGCGAAACTGGGAATGCCGGCGAACTGCAGGTTCTCGCCTTCAGTGAAAGTGTCACCGATGCCGATGGTGCCGTGGTTGTGCAAACCGACAATATCGCCGGGATAGGCCAGCTCGGCCGCGGCGCGCTCGTCGGCCATGAAGGTCAGGGCGCCGTGGGTGCGCTGCTCTTTGCCCAGGCGCACGTGATGGAGCTTCATGCCTTTTTCGAACACGCCGGAACAGATGCGCATGAAGGCCATGCGGTCGCGGTGGGCCGGGTCCATGTTGGCCTGGACCTTGAAGACAAAACCGGTCAGCTTGTCTTCCCCGGGCTGCACGGTGCGACCGAGCGTGGCCCGCGGCTGCGGCGCAGGCGCATAGTCGACGAATTCATCGAGCAGCGGGATCACCCCGAAGTTGTTCAGCGCCGAACCAAAGAACACCGGCGTCTGCTCACCTTTCAGGTAACGTCCCAGATCAAAGTCATGGCTGGCACCCTTGACCAGTTCGATCTCGTCTCTGAGCTCGGCAGCCATCGCGCCCAACGCTTCGTCAGCCTCGGTGCTGTCCAGCCCGTGAATGATCCGCGGCTCCTGGCGCATGTAGTTCTTGCCCGCCTCGTAGAGATGAATCTCGTCGCGGAGCAGATGATAGATACCCTGCAAGCGGCGGCCCATGCCGATCGGCCAGGTCACCGGCGCACACTCGATACCCAGCACGTCCTCGACTTCGTCAAGCAGCTCGATCGGCTCGCGACCCTCGCGGTCGAGCTTGTTGATGAAGGTGAAGATCGGCGTGTCGCGCAATCGGCAGACCTCCATCAGCTTGATCGTGCGCTCCTCCACGCCCTTGGCACAATCGATCACCATCAAGGCCGAATCGACCGCGGTCAGCACCCGGTAAGTGTCTTCGGAAAAATCGGCATGGCCGGGAGTATCGAGCAGGTTGACGACGCGGTCCTTGTACGGAAACTGCATCACCGAGGAAGTGATCGAGATGCCGCGCTCTTTCTCCATTTCCATCCAGTCGGAAGTGGCATGACGCGAAGCCTTGCGCGACTTCACCGATCCGGCCAGCTGAATCGCCCCACCGAACAGCAGGAACTTCTCGGTCAGCGTGGTCTTGCCCGCATCGGGGTGCGAAATGATCGCAAATGTCCGGCGGCGGGCGATTTCGTCGGCAAGTCTTGGCATGGTGCGGTTTCAGCGGAAAAACCGGGCATTGTAGCGCAGCCGGACGGCAAGGCAATTGGTAGGCAGTTCCAGAGCGAGGGTCGGTCAGGCTACGGTCCGGACACGGCCGCCGGTCACGCCGGCCATTGGCCCCGATTCACCCCATGATCTGCACCGCGACCAGCGCCGGGGGATGTCCATCGGGGGTCGCTTCGGCAGCGGGCTGACCTCAGTCGACGGCGCTCACCCGCCTGCCGGCTCTGGGGATGAAGGCTTCGCCATTCGGCCCCTGGAATTCAAACGGCACGGAGACCAGCTGCATGTCGCGGTTGACCTGGACAACAAAGTGCAGGTGAGGCCCGGTCGAAAAGCCGGTGTTTCCCGAGCGCCCGATCACCTGCCCGCGGCGGACCTGCTGACCTGGCCGCACTGATACCCCGTTGTAGTCCAGATGGGCATAGACGGCCATGCTGCCGTCGTCGTGCAGGATGCGCACGTAGTTGGCGCGGTGGCCGTGGTAGTCACGGCGGGTACCCGAGCTGCTGAACCAGCGCGCCTTGTCCATGACCACTCCGGCGCGGGCCGCGTGGACGGGTGTACCAATCGGCATGCTGATATCGACGGCATGGTAGTTGGCCGGCTCGTTGTGGCTGAACTCCCCGCCAAAGGCCTGGCCGATCAGAAATTCACCCTCCGGCGGCAGCGGCAAGCGATACGGTTGCTCCGGGTTGTGGCGCGCGCCGGGCCGGCCGGGCACGGTTTCGGTCTTGAGCTGGTAGCGCCACGAGCGGCGCGGGTCGAATGCGCCGATAGTGACCAGCTCCCGTTCGCTGCCCGGCTCCAGCACGAACACACCCGGCAGCGCCGGCTCGCTGACCACGTTGAACGCATCAGCCAGATCAACCCGGACCGCCAGCGGGCCCTGGGTCCGATTCTGGAACCACCACACCGGTGCCTCATCGGGACCGGTCCGCCGCACCGTCAGCAGGGTCCGAGGTTCGGGCGTCGCCCGTTGAACCCGCACCTCGATATCGGTATCCGGCTTGCGGTCGGTGAAATGGGTGACGCCGTTTTCGTCGGTGTAGCTGTAGATGGTCTGCGCGCTCGCTGCTGCCGGCAAAACCAGCAACAGCGCGAGAACAAGAGAGGCAAAGCGGGAAGAGGATGGCATACCAGCAGCAGACTCGGAGAACATCACAAGGTTCAAACCTGCCCTCACTTCTCCCCTCTCACCTCTTCCCGCATTCCATCAACACTCAATCACATTCACCGCCAGCCCGCCGCGGGAAGTCTCCTTGTACTTGCTCTTCATGTCACGGCCAGTGTCACGCATGGTCTTGATCACCTTGTCCAGCGACACTCGATGCTTGCCATCGCCAGCCATTGCCATGCGGGTGGCATTGACCGCCTTGACCGCGCCCATGGCATTGCGTTCGATGCAGGGAATCTGGACCAGCCCGGCGACCGGGTCGCAGGTCAGGCCCAGGTTGTGCTCCATGCCGATCTCGGCGGCGTTCTCGACCTGGCCCATGGTCCCGCCCAGCGCGGCGGTCAGGCCACCGGCCGCCATCGAACAGGCCACGCCGACCTCTCCCTGGCAACCAACTTCGGCACCGGAAATCGAGGCGTTTTCCTTGTAAAGAATGCCGATGGCGCCGGCCGTGAGCAGAAACTCGATCACGCCGTCTTCGTCAGCGCCGGCAACAAAGCGGCGGTAGTAATGCAGCACGGCGGGAATGATGCCGGCCGCGCCATTGGTCGGCGCCGTCACCACCCGGCCGCCGGCCGCATTTTCCTCGTTCACCGCCAGGGCATACAAGTTGATCCAGTCAAGCTGGTCGAGATTGTCCTCGCGCGCGCGGTGCTTGAGCTTGCGGAACAAGGTCGGTGCGCGCCGGGCCACCTTCAGCCCGCCCGGCAGATACCCGGTCTGCTCGAGGCCGCGCTCGACACAGTTCTGCATGGCCTGCCAGATCGCCAGCAGACCGCTGCGAATCTCCTCTTCGCTGCGCCAGGCCTGCTCGTTGGCCAGCATGACATCACTGATCCGCAAGCCCTCGTTGTCGCAGATCGCCAGCAGTTCATCGCCAGTTCGATAGGGATAGGCCAGCGGCGTCCGGTCGGCAACGATGCGATCAGCCGCCGCTTCGTCGGCATTGACGACGAAACCGCCACCGACCGAGTAGTAGTCACGACTCAACAGGGTGTCGCCGGCGGCGTCCAGGGCGGTGAAGCGCATGCCGTTGGAGTGGTGCGGCAGGGTCTGGCGCTTGTGGAAGATCAGGTCATCGCGCAGGTGAATGGCGATCTCGTGCTCACCGGCCAGTCGCAAGCGGCCAGCGTCGACAATCTCGGCCATGCGCCGGGTGATGTGATCCGGGTCCACCCGGTCCGGCAGCTCGCCTTCCAGCCCCAGCAACACGGCTCGATCAGTGCCGTGGCCGCGGCCGGTGTGACCCAGCGAGCCGAACAGATCAATCCGGACCCGGGCCACGCGCGGCAGGCAATCGGCCGCGCTCAGGCGCTGAAGAAAAGTGGCCGCGGCCCGCATCGGTCCCACGGTGTGGGAACTCGACGGGCCAATGCCGATCTTGAACAGGTCGAATATGCTGACAGCCATGCCGCGAATTCTATACGCTTACAGGCACCGAACCACGTCTATCGGTGATACCCGCCGCGACTGGACGCCCGGCGCCGACAATGGAATACTTGCCGTCCGTTCGAAACCGACAACCCGATCATGAGCGTATACCTCTATTCACGCGCCGACTGCAGCCTCTGCGACAAGGCCGAAGCCCTGCTTGCCGAAGGCGGCTTCAGCAAGCGCTACGAAAAGATCGACATCGAAACCGACCTCGAGCTGCTGCAGCGCTACGGCGATCAGATCCCGGTCCTGTTCAAGGAGGAGACCGGCGAAAAGCTGGCCTGGCCCTTCACCGCTTCACAGGTTCGCACGCTGATCGATGGCTAGCAGCACGATTACCCATATCGACGCGCCGCGCTTGTCGCAGGCCCTGCTGTCGGGGATCGCCAACGTACTCAGCCGCCGTGACTACATCAACAGCATCAACGTCTTTCCGGTGGCCGACAGCGACACCGGCACCAATCTGGCTTTCACCCTGGCCAGCGTCCGCGGCGCCATAGAGCAGCACAGGCAGGGCAGCCTGCCGGAGCTGCTGGACCAGATTGCCGACGCCGCCATCAGCGGCGCACGTGGCAATTCCGGGGCGATCATGGCGCAGTACTTCCAGGGCTTGAGCGACAGCAGCCGCGAGTTCCAGGTGCTGGATGCAAAGCGCCTGGCAACGGCTTCCACTGCGGCCGCCCGATCGGCCTGGGGCGCCATGTCACAACCGGTGCCGGGCACCCTGCCTACGGTGCTGGAGGACTTTGCCGACGAACTGGCGCGCCTTACCGAGCAGGGCATGGCCGATATCCGGGAGCTGTTCCAGCTGGGTCTGAAGCGCGCGCGCAAGTCGCTCGCCGCCACGCCCGATCAGCTGCCCGTGCTGCGCGAGGCCGGCGTTGTTGATGCCGGCGCCCAGGGATTTGTCGATTTCCTGGAGGGCATCTGGCGCTACATGCGATCGGGCAAGTTACTGCCCATGCCGAAGGGCTCGGGAAGCGGCGCGATCGGACAGAGCACGTCGGCCGCCGCCCTGGCCGAAGCACCGGGTGAGCATCGCTATTGTACGGAGTGCCTGATCGAAGGTCAGGCGCTGGATGTGGCCGGTCTGCGCTCCCGCCTTGAAGCACTGCCAGCCAGTTCCCTGGTCGTCGCCGGCGGTGGCCGGCGCGCCCGTATCCACATTCACACCGACGCGCCGGGCGATGTCTTTCGCATCTGCAACGAGTTCGGCGAAATTCGTCAGCAAAAAGCCGACGACATGAGCCGCCAGCACGGGCTGATGAACCAGCATGGTCGGGTTGCCATCGTTACCGACTCGGCCGCGGACCTGCCGGCAGAGGAGGTTGACCGACTGGGTATTCACGTGGTGCCGGTGCGCCTGAATTTCGGCGACGAGGAGTACCTCGACAAGCTCAGCATTTCCCCGGCCGATTTCTACCGCAAGCTCGCTGACAGCCAGGTGACGCCGCGAACCTCGCAGCCGCCGCCGATCGACTTTCAGCGTCAGTTCGAGCTGCTGACCTCGCACGGACTGGAAGTGCTCGCGATCCAGATTTCCGGCCAGCTCAGCGGCACCAGGCAAGCAGCCGAGACGGCCGCGCGCCGGGTTGATCCCGAACGCATCGAGGTATTCGATTCGTTAAACGGTGCCTGCGGCCAGGGCTTGATGGTGCTGTGGGCGGCCGAGGCCGCGGCCCGCGGCTGGGAACGCCTGGCGATCGTCCGGCGGCTTGAGGAAATGCGCGATGAGTTCGCGACCTACGCGCTGGTCCGCGACCTGTCCTGGGGAGTGCGCGGCGGGCGCATCAAGCCATGGATGGAAACCGTGTCACGGCGCCTGGCCTTGCAGCTGGTACTGGCCCGCACCACCCAGGGCACGCTGGGGCCAAAGGGTGTTATCGCCGGGCGCGGCAACGTGGTCCAGCGCTTCGGCCGGCGGCTACTGAAGACAATGCGCAGCGACCTCAGCTACCGCATCGTCATCAGCCATACCAATGCGCTGGACGATGCCCGCCTGCTGCGTGACCAGCTGCTGGCCGCACACCCCAGGGTCGACGGCTGCTGGCTGGAGGATGCCAGCCCCGCCATCGGTGTCCATGCCGGCCCGGGCAGCCTGCTGGTCGGCCTGCAGCCCTGGTCGCCGCCGGAGGACCGCCGTGCTTGACATCCTGGTCATGGTCGCCGGCGGCTACCTGCTGGGCTCGCTGTCGGGCAGCCTGCTGTTGGGAATGCTCAAGGGCGTCGACATCCGCCAGATGGGATCGGGCAATGCCGGCGGCACCAATGCGCTGCGCTCGGTCGGGTGGGTCTTTGCCCTGGGCGTCGTGCTGATCGACCTCGGCAAGGGCGCGCTGGCGGCCTGGGGCCTGCCGATGCTCTGGCTTGCGCTGACCGCCAGCGCTGCCGATGGCTTGGTGCTTGGTGTCAGCGCCGGCCTGGCCGCGGTGATCGGACATATCTGGCCGCTCTACTTCCGCTTTCGCGGCGGCAAGGGAGCCGGCACCGCAGTCGGCGCCATCGCCGTGCTTGCACCCTGGTGTATTCTGCCTTTGCTGCTGGTCTGGATCGTGACCATTGTCGGCACCGGCTATGTCGGACTGGCCACCATACTGGCCGGTCTCAGCCTGGTCCCGGCGATGTGGTTGCTGGGCCCTGAGCCGCTGCCGCCCGCGCTGGGAGCGCTGGCCATTGCCATGGCAGTCCTGCTGCTGTTCACCCACCGCAGCAATGTCGGGCGTTTGCTCAGCGGTACGGAAAACCGGTTCGAGAAGGCGCGCCTGCTCAAGCGTCGCCGGCGATGAACACAACCGAAGCCGTGCTGCGTCGCCTGGGCGATGGCCGGGCGCACCAGCCTGGTCTGCTGCGCGATGAGTTTGGGTTGTCTGCAGACGCGTTCGCACGGGTACTGGACGAGCTGGCCCGGCTGGGTCTGCCCGTCCACCAGCTCGGGAGTGATGGCATTCAGCTGGACGGTCCCATCGACTGGCTGGACGGCACACGCCTGGCAGGCCGCGCCAGGACCCTGGGTCTGGATTTGACCCTGGAGTGGCTGTGCGAATCCACCAATTCCCGACTGCACGATGCGCTGCACCAGGGCAGGATGCCCTGCGTACTGCTAGCCGAAGCACAGAGCGGCGGCCGCGGGCGACGCGGGCGCGGCTGGGTGTCGCCGCCAGGCGCCGGCCTGTACCTGTCACTGGCCTGGCGCAGCACACGGCCGCCGGCCGAGCTGGCGCCGCTGGCCCTGATCGTCGGCATGGCCGCCGCCGGCGTACTGCGCGAGATTGGCGTGGCGGCGATGGTGAAATGGCCCAATGACCTGCAGGTTGACGGTTGCAAACTGGGCGGCTGCCTGGTCGAGGTAGCGGCCGCCGGCAGCGGCCCCAGCGACCTGGTGCTGGGCCTGGGGATCAATTGCCGCCTGCCCTCGACCACCGAGCTCGACCAGCCCTGGACCGACCTGCACCGACTCGGTATCAGCACAGACCGCACCGAACTGGCCATCCGCCTGATCGATGGACTGGTCGAGGCGCTCAGGCAGTTCGATCGCGAAGGTGCCGGTCCTGCGCTGGCCCAGTGGTCAGGCTTCGATGCGCTGGCAGGGCGCATGGTGGATGTCGTCTGGGACCACGGCCGCCAGCTCAGCGGACCCGCACTGGGCATCGATCAGGCCGGCCGGCTGCTGGTCGGTCAAGGCGAATCCGCCCTGCCCCTGCACAGCGGAGAGGTCCGTGTCCGCAGCACTGCCTGACTTGCTGCTCGACCTGGGCCACAGCCGGGTCAAGTGGGGCTGGGGCCGCCACGGTCAACTGCTGGAGTCAGGCACCGGTGCCTGCCCGCTCACGGATCTGGCCCCGCTGGCCGGGGCGCTGGCCACCGCGAATGGGCGGCGCGCCCTGCTGTCCGGGCAGTCGCGTATCGAGGTCGTGAACGCGGTCACGACCTTGATCGAGGGCTGCGGGTTATCCTTGCAGCGGATCGAAAGTGGAGCGCCTGAATTGCTCGTCAAGCCTGCCTACCCATCGCTGGGCTGTGATCGCTGGCTGTCTTTGCAGTGGCCCTGGCAACAAGCCCAACAGGCCTGCTGCGTCATTGACTGCGGCACGGCCATTACCGTTGATCTGGTCGATCAGAACGGCCTGCACCGGGGTGGCTGGATCATGGCCGGCCTGGGCAGTTTGCAGCGCGGCCTGCTCAGCCTGGCACCTGGACTGCCGCCACCGAAAGCGCCAGCAGGCACATCCCTGCAGGCGGCAACGAACTCGGCAGCAGCCATCACGGCCGGCATCCTTTGCCAGCTGCTGGGAGGCATCGACCGGGCCCTGGATCAAGCTCGACGCACGCTCGGCTCGGACCCGCAGCTCTGGCTCACCGGCGGCGACGCCGAGCTGATCGAGGCGCATCTGGACCGTAGTCTGATCCGTGACCGGCACCTGGTACTGCGCGGCCTCGCTCTGGCAGCGGATGCGCAATGAACAGTGGCCTGTGGCGTGTGCTGGTGCTCGGCCTGCTGGCTGCCAACATCGGCCTGCTGTTCTGGGTCGTGCTATGGCCGCGCAGCAGCAGCGAGCCGGTCGAGCGCCAGGTACCGGCGCTGGACCCGGCCTTGCCGCGACTGGAACTGGTCGCCGAAGTCAGCGATCGCGAGCGCGAGCGCGCAGGCGGCGATCTCTGCTTCACCATCGGCCCCCTGGCGAATACGCAGGCACTGCAACGTGCTGAAGAGCGACTGTTGCCATTCGCTGATCGCATGCGTCATCGCCAGACCGAGGCCGACAGCGAACGGGGCTGGTGGGTTTTCCTGCCCGCCGGCAGCCGCGCCGAAGCCGTGGGGCTGAGCCGCGAACTGGCAGAGCGCGACGAAGGTGATTTTTTCATCATCACCAGCGGGCCGCTGGAGAACATGGTCTCGGTAGGCTTGTTTGAAAGCGTCGACAATGCCCGCCTGCGTCTGGCCCAGATGCAGCGTCTGGGCTTCGATGCCCGCCTTGAGGTACGGCGCGAAACCCTGCCGCAGTACTGGCTCGACTATCGGATTGGCAGTGAAGAGCGCTCGCCCTGGCGCTTTATCGTGCGCTCCTCGCCAGGCGCACAGCATCGGGAGATTCCCTGCTGGGATGACTAGCGAGTTCAGGTTGCGGTCGGCCATTTTCGGCAGCCCGATGGGCGCCTGGCTTCGGCTGATGCGTTTTGACCGGCCGATCGGCATCGTGCTGCTGCTTTGGCCGACCTGGTGGGGCCTGTGGCTGGCCGCCGGCGGTCTGCCCAGCCTGCGCAACCTGATCATCTTCACCGTCGGCGTGGTGGTGATGCGGGCCGCCGGCTGCGTGATCAACGACTACGCTGATCGTGACATTGATCCACAGGTCGCGCGCACCCGATCTCGGCCCATCGCCAGCGGTGAAATCCGTCCCGGGCAGGCCCTGGCCCTGTTCTTCGTTCTGCTGCTGATCGCCCTGGGCCTGGTCCTGATGACCAACCGGCTGACCGTATTGATGGCTTTTGGCGGAGCCTTGCTGGCCGGCAGCTATCCCTTCTTCAAGCGCTTTACCCACTACCCGCAGATCGTGCTTGGCGCGGCTTTCGGCTGGGCCATTCCGATGGCATTCGCCGCCGAGGCCGGCCAGATACCGGCGGCAGCCTGGTGGCTATTTGCTGCCAACCTGGTCTGGACGGTGATCTACGACACCCAATACGCCATGGCCGACCGGGCCGACGACATCAAGGCCGGAGTCAAGTCGACGGCGATTGCCTTCGGGCGCATGGATGTGCCCATCATTGGTGGCTTGATGGGCTTGATGTTGGCACTGCTGCTGTTGATCGGCCTTCAATTCCTGCCGCACCCCATCTATTTCACCGCCGTCGCCTTGACCTTCCTGCATCTCCAGCTGCAGCTGTGGCGAATCCGCGAACGTGATCCCGTCGCCTGTTTTCAGGCATTTTTAAGCAATCACTGGGTCGGCTTGTTTGTGTTTGTCGGGATTGCGGGGAGTCTATGGAGAAGCCAGGTTTACGGTTGACCCTCAACGAAAGAGCGGGCCGGTCATTGGCAAAACGTAAACCGGGCGCCTTTCAGGCCCTCGCCACCACCCAGACATCAACCCGTTCGACCCCGGCACGCTTCAGCGCCCGTGCACACTCATCCAGGGTCGCCCCGGTCGTCATCACATCGTCGATCAGCGCGACATGGCGCACCCCCGGCGGCAGGCGACGCACGACAAAAGCGGCACGCACGTTGCCGCGGCGACGCGCGGCCGGCAAGGCTGACTGAGCATGGGTAGGTCGACGGCGGCGCAGCGCGCTCAGCCAGGGCAGGTCATCGAAGTGACGGGACAGATCCCGGCATAGCAGTTCGGCCTGGTTGAAGCCCCGCCACAGCCGGCGCCTGAAGTGCAGCGGCACTGGTACCATCAGGTCAGGCCGGGCGGCGCCCTGCAGCATCAGCCGGCGCGCCAGCAGCGCGGCCAGCAGGCGACCAGCAGCCAGATCGCGCTGAAACTTGAAGCGATGAACAAGACGTTCGATCTCTCCGCCCCAGGCAAAACCCGACCAGGTCGCCGAAAAGTGCGGCAAGCGTCTCAGACAGCGTCCGCAGCGCGCCACCGGACGGGCGGTTGCCAGTCCGCAGGTCGAGCAGGCTGCCTGGACCACGGCCAGCTCGTCTTCACAGGGCTGGCAGCAATCGATCCGGGCACGCCCGTCCAGGCCGCAGACGAGGCACAGCGGCGGATAAATCCAGTCCAGCAGCGAACGACCGGCCGATACCGACGCGCGCGCATTCCCTGTGCCTCTCGTCACCATCACGCCATTATGCTCAGGCCCGCTGCAACGACAAGCGTCGGCAGCGAACCCGGACAGCTGCGGTATCTTTACCAGCCATGAGCAGACCAGCAAATCGCGCTTCAGCTTTCCCGCGACAGGCCTTTGACCGTGTCGCCAGTCGCTACGATGACCACGCGGCATTGATCAACGAGGTCGGCAAGCGCTTGCTGGAGCGGCTGGATGGCCTGAACTTCACGCCGACCAGAATTCTTGATCTGGGCTGCGCCACCGGTTATCAGTGCCTGGCCCTGCATGAGCGCTTTCCCCATGCCGGAATCATTGGCCTGGACCCCAGCGGTCCGATGCTGGCGCAAGCTCGACGGAAACGAGGTCGGTGGCGGCGGCGTTTCGAACTCGTCGCCGGCGCCCTGCCCCACCTGCCGCTGGCCGCCGACAGCATCGACCTGGTCTATGCGAATTTGAGCCTGCACCACTGCCAGGAGATCGCCGCGGCACTGGCTGGCACGCGCCGGGTGCTCAGGCCTGGCGGCCTGCTGCTGCTGTCGGTGCCAGGCATGGACACCCTGAAGGAGCTGCGCCTGGCCTGGCATCGGGTGGATCCTGAAGCGCTCAGAGTCATGCCCTTCACCGACGCCCAGCGCCTCGGCACGGCCCTGACACAAGCCGGGTTTGCCGAACCGGTGATCGATACCGACTGGCTGCAAAATCGCTTCCCGCACCCGCGTTTGCTGCTGGAAATGCTCCAGGGCATGGGCTTTGTCAATCAGCACCCGCAGCGGCCGCGAGGTCTCATGACGGCACGGCAAGTGGACAAACTGCTTCGAGCGCTGAGCGATCAGGCCGACGCCGAAAACGGGATAGGTGTGAGCTGGGAAGCCGTTTATGCCTCGGCCTGGGCACCGGAACACGGCCAACCGCTCCGTTTCGGCGGCATTGATGAGGTCAGCATTCCGATTGACCGGATTCCGGTCAGGCGCCGGGACCCATGAGGCGGTCGCGCCCGGCGCTTTTCGCTTCGTAAAGATAGGCATCAGCCTGCTTGAGCAGTTCCGATACCGTTTTCAGCTCAGCGTTCAGGCCGGCGTAGCCGATGCTGATGGTCACAGTCTCCAGTCGGCCCTCCCCCAGATCAAAGCGGCTTTCAGCCACGGCCTTGCGCAGCCTTTCACACACCTCCCGAGCCGCTGCCAGACTGGTCGCCGGCATCAACACCGCAAACTCTTCGCCGCCAATCCTGGCCAGGGTGTCACCGGCCCGAACCCGTTCGGCCAGAATCCTGGCAAGCTGACGCAACACGGCGTCACCGGCCAGGTGGCCGATACGGTCGTTGATTTCCTTGAAGTAGTCGACATCGATGATCGCAATGACCAGGCTGGCGTTTCGCTGCCGCACCGCCTCGGCCACGGCCTCGTCGAGCACCTCCATGAAATGGCGCCGGTTGTACAGATCCGTCAAGCCGTCCCGCACTGCGTGTTCCCTGAGCTCCTTTAGATAACCGGCTTCCAGGTTGCCGGCCGCCAGGTACTTGAGCACCGATTTGCCGATACGAACCTGATCGCCATCGCTTAGCCGGTGGCGCTCGATCCGTGCCTCATTGACGTAGGTGGCATTGGTCGAGCGCAGGTCCTCGATCCAGAAAGCATCGGCTTCGGACACGATTCGACAGTGCGAGCGCGAGACGCTGCGAGAAGGAATCTGGAAGTCGGCGTCACTGCCCCTGCCGATGACCACCGGACTTTCATCCAGCTCGATCCGGGCGCCCAGGCGATCGCCGCGAATCACCACCAGGCAGGCACCGAGCCGGCCCGACTCCTGAGAGGCGGCATCGGGCAGCAGCAGCGTGCATGGGTCGGTCTGTTCGCCGGATCGAGAGCCGGAACTCATCGGGATGCTTCCTGCAAGGCAGCCTGGGGCCGGTTCGGGCCGGAATAACGCCCTGCCCGACAGCGAGGCCGAAGCCCGGAATTCTAACCTGCAAGCTGCCTCATTGCCATCTGCACGCATGCCACGGCGAGTCAGCCCCTGCAAGGTGATCTGCTGTCATCTGCCTTCCGCGTGGACGGGATCCGGGCAAAAAAAGGGCCGGCCTCGTTACCCAAGACCGACCCAGCCCCGCTTGCATTACCCCTACATCGACAAGCCCACTTCTCGCCGCTGCCACTACAGGTTCAGTCTAGCCTGCGACCCGGCAACTGGTATTGACCGGACGCGACAATCGATTGTCACTTTGCGACAGCCTTGCGCCAATAGCCTAAGCCGACTGGCGTTCCTGCCGCCAGCGCTGCGGCGGACTGCCATATTGCTTGCTGAACAGGCGGGTGAAGTGCTGCGCGCTGGCAAAACCACTGTCCAGCGCAATCTGGTTCACCGACAGCTCGGTGGATTCCAGCAAGGCCATGGCATGCTGCAAGCGCTGATGGCGGATAAAGGCCGCCGGGGTCAGGCCCGTCATCGCCTTGAGCTTGCGCTGCAGGGTACGGCGCTCGACGTTGGCCTGCTCGGCCAGTTGCTCGACCCCGTAACCCGGATCCTGGAATCGTGCTGCTACATGGCGGCGCACCGCGGCCAGGAATTCGACATCGCCTTTGATCAGGTCAGGAAGCTTCGGCGCGGACGATGGGCCATCAGCTGGCGCGCCCTGCAGCCGCCGCCGCAGACGTTCCCGGTTATCAAGCATGCGACGCAGGCGCAGGACCAGCTCGGTAGCATCAAAGGGCTTGGCCAGGAAGTCATCGGCACTCAGACTCAATCCTTTCAGGCGCGTGGCCTGGTCCTGGCGTGCAGTCAGCAGCAGCACCGGGATATGGCTGGTTGCCAGATCGTTGCGCAGCTGCGCCAGCAAGGCAAAGCCGTCCATGCCCGGCATCATGATGTCACTGATGATCAGATCCGGCAGCTCGCAGCGGGCCAGGGCCAGGGCGCTGTCACCATCGGCGGCCTCCAGCACCTGCCAGTGCGGCTTCAGGATTCGGCAGATATGGGCTCGCAGGTCGGCATGATCCTCGACCAGCAGCAAGGTGCCGGCGCGGCGTGCGCTGGCCGGCTCGGCGGCGGCATCGTCTCCGACCCGGCCGGCAAGCGGCTGCAGCAAAGCCGAATCCAGCGCCAGCGTCTCCATGCTGATCAGGCGCGCCGGCTGCTGCCGGCCGTCGCCACGGAACCCTGGGAAATGGACACTGAAGCGGCTGCCGCAGCCGGGCTGACTGGTCAGGCCTACGCTCCCGCCCATGGCCAGACTCGCCTCCCGCACCAGGGCCAGGCCGATGCCTGCACCGGCAATACCTGCCTGGTCAGACCATTCCAGCCGCTGAAAACGCTCGAAGATGCGCTCCTGATCCTGCTCGGGAATACCCGGGCCCGTATCCCTGACTGCCAGCTCCAGGCCCTCGTCACTGCCCTTGAGCGTGACCTCGATCTCACCACCGCCGGGGCTGAACTTCAAGGCGTTGGTCAGCAGATTGAGCAAAATCTTTTCGACATGGGTCTGACTGCAGCGGGTCATCCAATCGTCTTCCAGACTGACCCGCAGGCGAATGTCGCGTTGCTCGGCCAGGGAACGAAAAGCCGCCGCGGTGGCCGCTACCACCGGCGCCACCGTCCACGGCTCGTCCTGGACTGCCGCCTCGCCCAGGCGCAGGCGCGACAAGTCCAGGAGCTGATCAACCAGACGCAACAGGTGGCGCAGATAGCGGCGACCACTGGCAATTGCCTCAGCAGACCCACCGTCCTCGTCGAGCTGGTCCAGGCTGGCCTGAATCAGGGTCAGCGGCGTCCGGAACTCATGCGACACATTGGCAAAGAACAAGGTTCGTGCCTCCAGTGCGCGCTCAAGTTCCAGCGCCTGGCGGCGACTGAGCGCCTGCTGCCTGGCCAGCTCGGCGGTACGGCGCTGAACCAGCGCCTCCAGCTCTTTGCGGCGATTCAAATGCAACAGCCAGGCCAGGAACAGCAAGCCCAGGGCAATGACGGTGTAGGCGGTGTAGGCCAGGCCCGTTTGCCAGGGCGGCGGGCGCACGTGCATGGCCACCAGCAGACGCTCTTCGGACCAGACGCCATCGCTGTTGGCAGCCCGCGCATAAAAGCGATAGCGCCCCGGCGCGAGTCCGGCATAGCGAACCTGGCGCTGGTTGCCGGCATCAACCCAGTCATCGTCCAGCCCGGCCAGTCGATAGGCGTAGCGCACCCTGGTCGGGTCGCTGAACTGCAGGCCGACGAAAGCGATCTCGATATCGTTCTGGTCATGTCCCAGGATCAGGGCGGGCGCATGGTGGAGCTGCCCTCGCCACGGCTGACCACGCACACTGATCTCCTGCAAGTGCAGGCGCGGGGGACGGGCGAGTTCGGCCACCTGGCCGGGCATGAAGCGATTGACACCATTGATACCGCCGAAGAAAAACGCGCCATCGGCGCCGACATGGGCGACGGTATTGTTGAATTCCAGCGACTGGATACCATCGGGCATGGTGAAGTGCCGAACCTGTCCGGAGCCTGGATCCCAGCGCATCAGGCCATTGTTGCCGCTCATCCAGAGCTGCCCGTCTTCCTGGGGCAGAATGGCGTAGATGGTCATATCGACCAGGCCATCCTCCAGCCCGTACCAGACCAGCCGTGGCTCGCCATCCCCCCAGTCGAGGTGGGCCAGACCGAACTCCCGGGTCCCCAGCCACCAGCCGGACTCATGATGCGCGGCCAGACCGTAGACCTCGGTCGCCCCACGTTCAAAATGTTCATTACCATCGAGGAACCAGCTCGCCCCCGGATCAGAAGGATCGTGCAGACCGACGCCGTCACGCGCCCCGGCCAGCACCTGACCATTGGCCGTGACCAGCAGCGACATCAGCGACCGTCCAGGCCAGACCGGCTCGACCTCGTCCTTGCTCAACTCGCGCCTGTCAGCACTGATCCGGACCGACCGCAATCCAGCGCTGGTTGCAAGCCAAAGTCGATCCATTCCCGCAGACCAGGCCATGGCATTGTTCGGCGTCGACCCGCGGCCAACTGCCAGCTGCGTGACCACCTGATTGCTTGTGGCATCAATGCCAACCAGATGGTATCGCTCCAGCACCCAGACCATGCTGCTGTGCGGGTCGGCCAGCACGCCCCAGACGGCATTGCCCGGCAAGCGCTGTTCCGGCTCGGCAAGGGCATGGAAACTGGCAGTGGTCTCGTAGCCACCATCGCTGCGTCTGCGCATACGTCGCAGGCCACCGTGATCCAGCGCCAGCCACAGATATTCGCGATCCTGCAGGCGCTGCTCGGCAATACCCCGCACGATGTTCAGACCGGCAAAGGGAACTGTGCCCAGCGCACTGCGATCGGCAATGTGCTGAAACCGATGTCTGCTGGCAGAGTAACGCGCCAGGCCACCCAGCCGACTGCCCACCCATACCGAACCGTCCTCATTGACGAAGGCAACGTAGCCGGCACCCAGCGTCGTCGGTGGGATGCTGTAGCTGTCACGCGGATCATGATTGAACACCTGAAAACGGTCTGTAGCCGCAGACCAGCGGGCGACGCCGTACTGACTGGTAAACCAGAGATCCCCGTTGGGGTGCTCGACCATGCGGATGCGCTGGCGGGTATTCTCATCCTGGCGGATGCGGCCACCGGCATATATCAGCTCCCACCGATCCGATCCTGGCCAATACCGCACCAGATGGGTCGACATGAACAACCACAAAGCGCCATCGCTGCTGACATGCACCGCGCTGGTGCGCTCGCCCTCCAGCCCCAGGCGCTCCAGGCTCACCCGTCGCTTGATCGTCTCGGTCACAGGGTCAAACAGGGCCAGCTCCTCATCCAGAGCCAGCGCCAGCAAACCGTCAGCACTTACAGCAACCGCACTGTGAATCCGGTACTCCGGCGCCCGATCCAGAGCCAGCACCCGGCGCAGCCCGGTGTCCTCGGCTTCATGGACCCACAATCCGGCACCGTTGAGCAGCCAAAACCTGCCGACCTGATCAACTACAGCAGAGCGTCGTGAGTGTTGCTGACGCTGCACCGGCTCGGCAAAGGGCAACCAGTGGATCGACTGCGTCTCGGGCCGCCAGACGCCAACCCCGTCCGACCCCTCCAGATACAGCCGCTCATCGACCGCTTCACCCAGGATGCGCAGAGATCGTGACCCCTGCGCAGTTGCTGATGCCGGCAAGGGGAATCGCTCGGCCCGGCCAGAACGGGTGTCGAATCGGTTCAGACCATCGCGAGTCGCTACCCAGAGCAGACCATTGCCAGCAAGCTTCAAATCAGAGATGGCGCTATGGCTCAAGGAACCGGCATCGGCAGGGTCATGACGCCAGGAAACGAAACGGTAGCCGTCGAAACGATCGAGCCCGAACTGGGTGCCAAACCAGAGAAAGCCGTCACGGCACTGGGCAATCCCGTGTATCGACGACTGCGACAAGCCGTGGGCCATGGAAATGCGCTGAAAACGGACCTCATCATCAAGGACCAGCTCGGCAAAGGCACTCGGCAACCAGGCCATGGCAGCCAGGACCAGGCCACTCAGTTGAATCCTGTTCAAAGCACTACCTGAAATCAGACATGGCAATCCCCTGTGATCCAAGGCAGCTGACAAAATGACGCGCCAAACCCGGCCTGTCAACCATACGCAACCCACATCAGCGCGATCATCTTGGCTGCCGGACGAGCATGCTAAACTATCGTGCTCGCTGGCCCTGACTAACCCGCAGGCGCGCAGCGGTTGTTTCAAAGACTTCAGGAATGCAAGCGCTCATGTCAGACAATCAGCAACAGATCGAAGCTCACGCCAAGGCCACCGACCAGTTCATCCAGCTGGCCAACCGCATGGCCAACGAAGAAGGCGTAGACATCAAGATGGTCTCAGCCGCGCTGATGGCCGCCTCGGGCGTCTATGCCACCTTCATGGCCGCCGGCAACCAGGGCTTCCTCGCGCCCGGCGGAGTCGAACGGGTCGCCGAGGTCTACAAGCGCAATCTCAGCTACATCCAGGAGCGCAAAAAAGCAGAGCTCAAGGACCAGGGCCTCGAGGCCAAGCCAGTCGGCCAAATTCAGGCCGAAGCCGAATCCGGCACCCATTGACCCCCTCCCGGGCCCTTAGCTCAGTTGGTTAGAGCAGCCGACTCATAATCGGTAGGTCGTA
>REEQ01000108.1 GCA_007695005.1 Wenzhouxiangellaceae bacterium
CTAGCCACCCCTACTGCATGATCCATTTCCATTATCATGGAGTGCTAATGGAAACAAAAACCTCTTTTTGTTGACATGGTCAGCTGGCAGACTCGCACGGCCAAGCTGCTCGGTCGCCTGACCATACGCCAGGCGCTCAGGCGTCAGCTCGACATCGTCGAGATGCGCAAGCGCATTCTGGCGATGGAGCGTTTTTTTCCGGACCTGCCGTCGGATGTACAGCTCACTGCCGAGCCTGGCTTGAAGCATTGCGATGCTGAGTGGTTGCAGCCGAATGAGGGGCACGGTGATCGGGTCATCCTGCACTTGCCGGGCGGGGCCTTCATGACCCGCTTTGTCCGCGCCGAGCGCTTGCTGGTGGCGCGTCTGTGTCGTGCGACTCATGCGCGTGGCCGCCTGGTTTTCTATCGGCTCGCGCCCGAAGATCCCTGGCCGGCTGGTCTGGACGATGCCATGGAGGCATACCGGCAACTGCTCGCCATGGGCGTGCGGCCGGAGCATATTGTGCTCAGCGGTATGTCGGCCGGTGGCTGCCTGGCCCTGGCACTGCTGCTGAAGGCGCGCGATCAGGGTCTGCCGATGCCGGCAGGGGCCATGCTGATGTCACCGGCAGCTGATCTGACCGATGACTACGAGCAGGGCTCGCGAGCGACGAATGCCAGTCGCGATGCGGTCCTCAGCCTCGAGCATGGGGAAGAGATCCGTCGCCTTTATCTGGGCGGCAAGGATGAACTGGCCAGTCACCCCTACGTCTCGCCGGTGATGGGGGATTTCAGCGCCCTGCCGCCGCTGTTTTTCCAGGTCGGCAGTACCGAGATCCTGCTCGATGACAGCCAGCGCTGTGCCGATCAAGCCCGCCAGGCCGGGGTCAGCGCCGAAGTTGAGGTCTGGGACCGAGTGCCGCATGGCTGGCAGACACTGTCATTTACCCCGGAATCCGGTCGGGCCATTGCCCGTCTGGCCGATTTTGTGCGCGAGTGTTGTCCATGAATGCAGTCGTAGTTGATTCCGACAATGATGCCGGCGCGTTCTACATGTCATCGCTCAGACGGGACCACGCCGGCCTGTCCAGAGTGCTGCGTCTGATTGATGCCCTGGCGGAACGACTGCTCGACGATGCGGAGCAGGCTCGCCCGATTCTGCTGGATGCGCTGCGCTATCTGCTGGAATATCACCATACCCATCATCACCCGCGTGAGGATCGCCTGTTCGCAAGAATCCGGGCGCGGCAACCGGCGTTGGCCGAGACCCTCGATCGTATTGGTCACGAGCATGAGTCTGGCGAGCAGGAAATAGCCCGGCTGCACGCGGATCTGAGTGCGGGCGATGCCAGGCGGCTGGCGGGCAAGCACGGTGCCCGCCTGGCCAAGCGCATCAGCGATTACGTTCAGCACGCGCGCATCCATATGCGTGATGAGGAAGTCGTGTTCTACGCTCGGGCCGAGGACGTGCTGACAGAGGCTGACTGGCGAGACATCATCGAACCCGATGGTCCGCAGGATCCGCTTGCCAGTCCACCTGAGCTGGCCGAACTGTATCCCTGGCTGGCCGAACAGCTGACTCTTGTCAGCGGCGAAAGCCGTGGGCAGACCAGCTCCATCGACCAGGAATATGAGATCCACCGCCAGCTGTTGGCGCTGACCGACCTGTACGGTGGACTGCTCCACGAAGGGCTGGAGCTGTCTCGTGGCCATGTCCAGCGGCTGGCTGCCATTCGAAGTCCCGGGGCACTGGTTCGGGCGGTGAGCGACATTTCGACCGACAATCTTCGCTTCGCCGGCCACTGTGTGGCCCGACCGTCACGCTGGGCTGTCAACGCCGGCTGCGGTTTGTTGCTGGGCTGGCTCCGGCCACACCTGCCGGATTCCTGAGCGTCGTCGGACAGGCGCACAGGCGCGCTCTGCGGCTGCGGGCCTGGTGTACCCCGCCTTAAATTCCCTATGCGATGGCCGCTGTCCTGGCTGCTCGCAAGCTCAGCCGCTGCGCCACTTGATGTTGCAACCGATCGAGGGCTTTTGCCGGGTGCTCACCTTGCCGCCAGCGACCAGGGCGTCCAGCGCGGCGCGTACATCGGTCCCGGTTACCGCAATGCCATTGCCTGGCCGGGAATCATCGAGCTGGCCGCGGTAGGCCAGTTTGCGTTCGGCGTCGAAGATATAGAAGTCTGGCGTGCAGGCGGCATCATAGGCCCGCGCGGTGTTCTGTGACTCGTCAAACAGGTAAGGGAAGGCAAAGCCGCGCTGTTCGGCCAGCTCCTTCATCCGCTCCGGTCGATCCTGCGGATAGCCGGTGACATCATTGCTGCTGATTGCGACCATGCCGACCGGCTGCCCGGCGTAGTCCCGGCCCAGGCGCACCAGTTCGTCGAGCACGTGCTTGACGAAGGGGCAGTGGTTGCAGATGAACATCACCAGGGTGGCCTTTTCGCCGGCGATATCCGCAAAGCGCAGGGTCTTTCCGCTGACCGTATCGGACAGCTTGAAGTCCGGCGCCGGTGTACCCAGCGGCAGCATGTTTGACTCTGTTTTCGCCATGACTCTACTCGCAGCTTGAATTCAGATTGGCTCGGCAGCCAGCATTATGGCAGACTCGCCTGGTCGCAATCACTCCGCCAGCCCGTCGCCCCTCTTGCCTTTTTCCGTTTTCCCTTTTCCCTTTTCCGTTTCTGGAGTTTCGCGCCCTTCCACCATCACCACCGGAAATGGCTTGGTCACTTCGCCCACATAGATCGACCGATGCGGGAAAGGAATTTCGATGCCGGCGTCATCGAAGGCGGTCTTGATTTCGGCGGTGATGCCGTTGCGCAGAGCGAGGAAGTTCTCGCGCTTGGCCCAGACCGAGAACTGGATTTCCAGAGCCGAGTCGCCGAAGCCGGTAAAGATGAACAAGGGCGCCGGTTCGTCCAGGCAAAGGGTGTTGGTGTCGGCCACCTTCATCAACACCTCGCGCACGGTTTCGATGTTCTCCTTGTAGGCCACCCCCAGCTGCAGGTCCAGGCGCCGGATCGGGAAGCGGCTCAAGGTGGTGACTTCGCTTTTGATCAGGGTTTCATTGGGGATGCGCACGAACAAGTTGTCGAAGGTACGCAGCTTGACCGACAGGGCGTCAATCGACAGCACTTCGCCGGTGGTGCCGCCGACTTTGATGACATCGCCAATCTGAAAGCTGCGCTCACCGATCAGGAACAGGCCGCTGATCAGGTTGGAGGCGGTGGTTTGCGAGGCAAAGCCGATCGCCACGGTCAGGACGCCGGCCGCGCCCATGATGACTGCCAGGGAGAATCCGAGCTCGCGCATGGCCGAGGCGATGAACAGGCCCAGCAGGCCATAGAAGACAATGCGCCGAAACAGGGTCTGGCTGTGGATGCTGAAATGATCCCTGGTCAGTCGCCGGGTCAGGCGACCGGCCAGCGATGCAACCAGCATTCCGATCGCCAGCAGCACCAGTGCGCGCATGATGGCGGCCACGGTGCCGGGGTTGATGCTGTCAATCACACCACTCAGCAAATCGGTCATGGTTAGCTCCCGAACAGCAGGCTGAAGGCCCGGGTTACGCCGCCGCGACCGGGCTCTCGTCTAGGCGGCGCCAACCTGACCCGGTCCTCGCCGCCTGTTGCCTCATGCGTTTCAATGCGCACGCTGGCCAGGTCGGACTTGTCTTCCCGGGTCAGGGTCAGGCTCTGGGTCCAGAGCTTGCCTTCGCGATCGCCGTACAGGGCCAGCATGGGGACAGGCAGGCTGATCTTTTCCAGCGGCAGCGGGGCGGCAGCCTTGTTGTGAATGGTCAACGGTGTCAGGGCTCGGTGTGGTCGATCGGGAAGCTCGTTGACATGATGCCGGGCGTGGGTGCGTCCTGCATAGCAAAGCTCGCCTTCGCGCGTATTCGGGCCAAACCATGTGTCGGACTGGCGCAGTACGGGTAGCTCCTTCAGCAGGACGGCCGGGTCGCCGACCAGTACTTTCAGCCAGATCGGGGTTGACAGGTAGAGCGTCACCGTCTGGCCGCTGAGCAGGAAGACGGGCTGGCGCGGGCGAATCACTACGGGCCGATCGGCCAGCATCGGCTGCAACATCAGGCGGTTGGAGTCGCCGGCAAAAACAAAGCGCTCATCAGCCTTTTCGGGCAAGCCTTTGCTGGCTGCAAAGCCCACCGCCGCGGCGCTGTCCTCGTCGGCAATCGTCTCGGTGGCCAGTGTCCATTCGTCGAGCCCGTGGCCAACGGTCAGACGCAGGCTGCCCAGGGTTACGGTCAGCTGGCTGCCCCCGGCCACCTCGATGGGTGCCCACCATTCAGTGGGCTTGCTTGTGCTGCGACGTGCCATGCTGATCAGTCTAACGCCTTGTCGCCGCCGGGTTGTTCCTTGATCGCTTTGCGCAGCAGCTCGGCCAGGCGGCGAGCACCCGGGCCGGCGGCGTCGCTGTCGGCAAAGACCAGGTAGAGCGTGGCCCAGCGCTCAGCACCCTCGGCCAGCGGCAGCGGCAGCAGTTCACCCGAGGCCAGTTCGCGGCGAATGATGTCTTCTGCATACCAGGCAAAGCCCAGCCCCAGGCACGCGGCGCGGATCGAGGTTGCCTTTGAGGTGACGGTCCAGCGCTGCTCGGTTACCCGCAGGGCGCCTTCATTGCCTGGCTGGGCACCGCTGTCGCGCACGATCAGGTGACGGTGGGCGCGCAAATCATCCACCGTCAGCGTCCGGCCCAGCTTGTGAAGTGGATGAGATGGAGCGGCGGCGGCAATAAAACGCACCCGCGTCAAGGGGTCGCCGATGAAGCCGGCCGGGATGCTGGAAGCAATGGCAATGTCGACTCTGCCCGAGATCAGCAGTTCGCTGGTGCCGCCGAGAACGGATTCATGCAGCTGGATGCGCAGATGCGGCTGCTCGTCGGACAGGTGGCCCAGGCACTCGAGCAGTAGCCAGGTCGGAAAGATGATCTCCGCGGCGATCCGCAGTTCGGCTTCCCAGCCTGCTGCGAGCTGGGCGGCGGCCCGCTCCAGCCGCCCGGCTTCGGCCAGCAAGCCGCGTCCACGGCGATAGAGCATATGACCAGCGGCGGTCAGTTCGGCCTTTCGGCCCCGAACCTCGAAAGCCTTGAGGTCGAGCAGGGATTCAAGCTTGTGAACAGCATGGCTGATCGTCGACTGCGAGCGGTGCAGCGCCGTGGCTGCCTGGGCATAGCCACCGTGCTCGACCACGGCGACCAGGGCGCGCCATTGGGCTAAGGAGATTCTCGGGTCATCCATGGGTGCCCTCCCAATATGCTTCGATAAAAACGAAAGGAACAGGCGAAATTATGCGCTTTTTTATCTACTCAACGAATAGTAACGTAAATGCATCGTTCGTCAACTTTCACCATGGAGTGCGTCATGAAAACTTTGCTCGTCATCAAGTCCAGCCTGTTCAATGGTTCCGGCCAGTCGAGCAAGCTGGTCGATCGTTTCGCCGCCAGCTGGCAGCAGAAGAACCGGGGTGCTCGCGTGGTCGTTCGCGACCTGGCAGCTGACCCGGTTGCGCACCTGTCAGCCGAGGCCTTTCAGGGTTTTGCCCTGCCAGTCGAGCAGCGCAGCCCTGCCCAGCACGCCGCCGCCGCCATTTCCGACAGTCTGATCGCGGAGCTCAAACAGGCCGACGCGGTGGCCATCGGGCTGCCGATGTACAACTTCACCGTGCCGTCGACCTTCAAGGCGTGGATGGATCACGTTGCCCGCGTTGGCGTGAGCTTCGAGTACACCGAGAACGGCCCGCGCGGCCTGCTCGAATCGAAGCCGGTCTATGTGTTCGCAGCGCGCGGTGGTCAGTACCAGGGGACCGAAGCCGACACCCAGACCGGGCTGGTTCGCACTTTCCTCGGCTTCATCGGTCTGGCTGATGTGGAGTTTGTCTATGCTGAAGGTCTGGGCATGGGCGAAGAAGCTGCCCAGCGAGCCCTGGCCGAGGCCGGAGAGCGGATTGAACGCCTGGCTGCCTGAGCGCCGGGCTTTTCGAAGGAGGTTTTGCCATGAGTACACGTTCGCTGCAACGCATCATCCCATCTGTGGCCACGGCCGACGGTGCCGGCGTCAAGCTGCGCCGCAGCCTGGGATCGAGCCAGTTCGCCCGACTCGACCCCTTTCTGATGCTCGATGAGTTCTATTCGGACAACCCGAACGATTACATCGCCGGCTTTCCGTCCCATCCCCATCGCGGCTTTGAAACCGTCACCTACATGCTCGATGGGCGGATGCAGCACAAGGACCATCTTGGCAACACCGGTGATCTGGCGCCTGGCTCGGTGCAGTGGATGACTGCCGGGCGCGGTGTGATTCACTCCGAGATGCCGCGCCAGTCCGAGGGGCGGATGCGGGGCTTTCAGCTGTGGCTGAACCTGCCGGCGGCCGAAAAGATGAAGCCGGCCGACTATCGGGATATCCCGGCTGCTGACATCCCCGAACTGGTTTTCGACGGCGGTCGGGTACGCGTGATTGCCGGCACCCTGAGCCTTGAGGGTGAGCGCGTTGCCGGCCCGGTCAACGGCGGCGAGGCAAGTCTTGCTACGGATCCGATTTACTGGGACCTGCACCTGGACCCGGCCCGCGAGGTGACCTTGCCGCTGACGCGCGGGCACAACGCTTTCATCTACCTGTATGAAGGTCAGGCCAGCATCGGTGGTCAGGGGGTACCGCATCGTGCTGCCGGCGTGCTTGGTGATGGTGACCGTCTGAATCTGGTTTCCGGTAGCGACGGCGCGCGCCTGCTGATCCTGGCCGGCAGGCCGATCAATGAGCCGGTGGCACAGTACGGTCCGTTCGTGATGAACACCCGCGAAGAGATCGAGCAGGCCTTGCAGGATTATCGCGATGGGCGTCTGACCGAGGCGGTCTGATTGCGCGCAGCCAACCTACAGGCTTCATCAAGCCAAAGGCCCGGCCAGGAAGGCCGGGCTTGGTTTTGTTGTCGGTTCAGATCGGGTAGCGCAGCACCGCCGCCAGGCTGGCCTCGCCCGGCACGTCGACCTTGCGCACGCCGACCAGGCGGCCACCGCTGGCCAGCGTGCGACCGGCAATCTCGTCGACTACGCCGTAATTGTCGGCGCCGCCCTGGTCTGCCAGGGTGATTGCTCCCGTTTGCTCGTCGACTCGGCCGTGGACGACTTCGTCAATAGCCACAAGCAAAGTGTCAACGGCGCCGAAGGTCGCAGCGCGGGCAGCCTGGGCCAGATCGGTCGTTGCCCGTCCATCCTTTTCGCGCGCCCGGAACAGCTCGCGGAACTGCTCGATCGATGCGGTGTGAATCTGGTCGAGGATCGGCCGCGCGCGCTCGGCCAGCTCGTGCGCCGGCACTCGCACCGGACTGGTCTCGATGACCTGCGAGGCGAACTCCGGATAGCTGTTCACTGAGCGATAGATCGACAGTAAAGGCTCGGTGGCGGCCAGAATCAGTGGCTCGTGGCGACCGGCCAGCAGCGGCCGCAGGGCGGCGTCTATCATCCGGCAATACTTGCGCAGATGGACTTTCTGACCTTCGCTGCCATGCAGGCGACCGGACGAGTGCGAGCGGGTATTGACCGTGCTCGTGCCGACTGCCGAGGCGGCATCCTTGGGCAGATTGGCAATCTTCAGGGTTTCGGCGGGCATGTCGCTGAAGACCTCGATGACCCGCACTTCGTTCTCTGCCAGGGCAAGAACAAAGGCGTGCTGCGGCATGCTGATCGCCCGGATCAACGGTTTCAGGAAAAAGCGGTCGGAAACCTCGACCATGGGCTCGAGGTGGGTCGGCAGGCGATAGCTGCGATGCGACTCAGGCGTGGCCAGTATCGCCAGGCTGTTGGCCTGGAAAGTCCAGAAATCTTCGTCTTCGGTCACTTCCTCCAGCTGTTCAGTCACCGCCCATCGCGTGCGCTTGTCGATGCCGGCCTTCTCCAGCTGGGCATCGGCCTCCTTGATCAGGTTCGACAGGGTGATCGCGGCTTTGCCGATGTTCTGGGTCTGCGGCGTGGTCTTGAGGTAAATGGATACGCAAACCGGGTTGCGCTGCGCGACCAGGGTCTGCAGCTCCGGCTGGGTCGGGATATCGACATGCAACATGGGGTAGGGTTCCTTGTTTCCAGAATGCTTGTGTTTGGGGTTATATCAGGTGGCGTTGAGCATAGGCTTCGCGCCAATGCGTTTCCCTGCGTCCGGCCACTTCGGTGTCGAAATAATGCCTGAAACGGCGCCGATCTTCCGGTTGGTCTTTCAGTGCCGAGCCAATGATGAAGTGTAGCAGCTGGGCCATGTCCAGCTGTCCTTCCGAGTAATAGAAAGCATGCACGCTCAGGGCATGGGCGACGCCTACGGCTTCGGCGGTGGACATGGTCGCTCCGGCCAGGCGGTCGGTGCTGCGTCCATCCAGGGTCTGGCCGTTGCGCAGTTCGTGGAAGATGGTAACCAGCACTTCAAGCACCTGGCGATCCAGATTGACCTTGATGCCGGACTGCTCGTTGGCCCGTGCGGCCTCCCGTTCGACCACGCTGATCTCATCGTCCAGAGAGCGAATGGCCGGAATGATCTCGAAGTTCATGCGTCGCTTCAGGGCCGCACTCATCCGGTTGACCCCTTCATCGATGCTGTTGGATGTGGCGATGACATTGAAGCCTGCGCGCGCATAGAGCACGCCTGATTCTCCGCTCAGTTCGGGGACGGTAATGACCCGCTCCGACAGAATGGACAGCAGGGCATCCTGCAGGGGCTGCGGACATCTGGCCACTTCTTCGAAGCGCACGATCTTGCCATCTCGCATGCCGCGATAGATCGGGCTCGGCACCAGGGCCTCCAGTACCGGTCCCTTGCTGGCAACGATGGCCTGGTTCCAGCTGTATAGCAGCTGGTTGACCTGGCTGACCGCGCCGCCCTGCACGGTCAGGGATGAGTCACCGGAAATGGCGGCGGCAATCAGCTCCGACAGCCAGGACTTGGCGGTCCCAGGCTCGCCGACCAGCAGGCAGCCGCGATCAGTGAGCAGGCCGATGACGATCCGGGTGATGACGCCGGAGTCGGCGACGATCTTCGGGTGTACATTCAGCGCCTCATCGCCGAGCACGAACTTCTCGACCGCGATCGGCGACAGGTTCCAGCCGGGTGGCACCGGGTGTGGATCCCAGCTTGCCAGGCGTTCGAGCTCTTCCCGGTAATAGATCTCGGCAGGCTGGCGCTGCAGGCGTGGCTGCTTTTTCATGAGCTGCTCCTGCGACCGCCGCGCTGCTCAGGTGCCATCCGTTCCTGCGGCAAGATGCGGGGCAGCTCGCTCAAGGGAATGGTGCCGGCGATGACATGGTCGAGTGCGCTATCGCGCATGGTCATCAGGCCTGCGTCCAGGGCACGCCAGCGCAGCTCACCCACCGGCGGCTGGCGCGCGATGACGTTGCGGATCTCGTCGCTGACATGCATGAACTCGACCACCGCAATGCGGCCCCGGGTGCCGCGACCGCCGCACTCGACGCAGCCTCGACCGGCAAAGCATCGAAAGCCGGTTGGCACCCGCTCCGGGAACAGCTCGGCGAGGATGGTCGGATCCGGCTCGGCCGGTTCGCGGCAGTGGCTGCAGATACGCTTGGCCAGGCGCTGGGCGATCACCGCCAGCAGTTCGCCGGCAATCGAGTTGGCCAGAATATCCAGGTCGTACAGGCGCTGCAGGGCATCGACGGCGTCGTTGCTGTGCAGGGTGGAAAGCACCAGGTGACCGGTTTGCGAGGCGCGAATGGCTTCCAGCGCGGTCTCGGCATCGCGGATTTCGCCAACCAGGATGACATCAGGATCCTGGCGCACGAAAGAGCGCATGGCATCGGCGAAGTTGAAGCCGATTTCCGGGCGGGCCCGGGTCTGCTGAATGTTGTCGATCGAGTATTCGATCGGATCCTCAACCGTGATGACCTTGCGCCGGCCATCATCGGCCAGGGCCTGCAGGGCGGCATACAGGGTGGTTGACTTGCCGGATCCGGTCGGCCCGACTACCAGCACCAGGCCGGCCGGGTTGTCGAGCAGGCGCTGGTAGAGTGCGGCGGTACGCGGTGCCATGCCCAGCTCGTCGAGTCCGAGCACGCGCCCGGTTTGCGACAGCAGCCGGATCACCGCATGTTCGCCGTGAAGCGAGGGCTGGATCTGGATGCGCAAATCGTAGTTGGTTGAGCCAACACGCATGTGCGAGCGTCCGCCCTGGGGCAGGCGGCGCTCGGCAATGTTGATTTCGGCCCTAACCTTGATCACGTTTATCAGACCGGCGTGATCACGCGGCGTCAGCTTGTAGTGGGTCAGGTCATGCATTTCGCCGTCAGCACGAATGCGGATGCGAATCCGCTCGCCGTAGCGTTCCACATGCACGTCGCTGGCATTGGCGCTGACGGCATCAAGCAATATCGCCTCATAGATCGAAACCAGGTAGTGACTGAGTTCGTGCGAAGGAGCGTCGAGCAGATCATCGCTGCTTGCCGCCCCATGGGGCTCTTCGTTCCAGTGCAGCATCTGGTCACTGCGCCGGGTCAGCTCCATGGCAGACCAGACCCTGCGGAAGCTCGTAGGCGTCACCACCACCAGGCGTAGTCGACCATTGCCGTACATGCGTGCCAGGTCATCCATGTTGGCATCGGGATCGTCACTGGCGACCAGCAGCTCGCCCTGATCAACGCGGACCGGAATCAGGCGCTGGTTTTCGAGGAAGGTTCTTGAGAAACGGCTGAATATGGCGTGGTCCAGGTCGGAAAGCAGGGCTTCGGCCTGCATGTAGCGCAAGCCGCGCTGGCGGGCGATGTTGCGGTAGAACTCGGCATCATCGACCTTGAGCTGCCTGCGCACGACATTGATGACCGGCTCGCCCTTCTGCAGGGCTTCGGCCCGCGCTGCCTGCAGATGCTGCTCGTCGATGTAATCGAGGTCAATCAGCACTTCGCCGGTGTTGCGGGTGAAGTTGACCGGGCCGAGTTCGGCTCGCTCGGCCTCGCCACCTGGCCGGGGCCGGATGCGCACCAGGGTCGGCATCATCCGGTCTTCACCCTCCAGGGTGAACAAGGCGCCTTGCGGCGTCAGTTGCTCAAGCAGCGGGCGGCTGTCATTGATGTCGCTGAAACACAGGATCAGCTCGAACGGCGCCTGTTCGGGGGCTCCCTTCCGGCCGTCGCCGTGGATGATCAGCACCCGGTCCAGCCCAGCGGCACGCAGGTTGCCAGCGGCGATCTGGGCGATCGGGCGCTCCAGCTCCACCACGACCACCTCTCGGACCAGTCTGGAGAGGATGGCCGGCAGATAGCCTGCACCGGCGCCGATCAACAGGACCCTGGCATTCGGATCCAGTGGAGACATTCTGTCGATGATGCGTCGTACTGCCGACAGCGGCGGGATGCTTCGGCCGGACAGCACATTGCGCAGATCAGCCGAGGCGATGAAGCGCGAACGCGGGATATCCCGGAAGGCCGCTTCGAGACGAGGATCGGAGACTTTCATGATGTGTCGGGGCCTTGGCGCGCCCGCTGTTCCCCCTATGCTTTAGTCAGGCAGAAGTACAACCTGACGCTACATTAGCAAAAGCTACCTTCGTGAAGGGATTTTTTTCTCTCAAGCTCGCTCGACATGCTTTCCGTCGATCATCTGCGTCAATCAGGACAGGATGAAACCGGCCACCACGCGGCGATTTTCACTCATCAGAACATTGAATGTTCGACCGGCGGCAGCCAGGGTCATGCATTCCAGGCCGATGCCGTTTTCCAGGAAGGCTCGCTGGATAGCCGGCGCGGGAAACTGCTGGCGCTCGCCTATGCCGATCAGCACCAGCTCGGGCTGGTGGTGGATCAGTGGCTGGACCGCGGCATTGTCCAGCTCATCGAGCCTGGTTACCGGCCAGTCGGGGATCAGCAATCGTGCGCCAAGGATCAGGCTGCGCTGATGGCGGGCCTGGTTGATCCAGATCGCGTCGGCATCAACGCGATTGACGATGTGGTGATCGCCGGGGCGATGTTCGGTCAGCTGCATGGAAATGGTGCCGGTCAGTGCCTTGAGAAATCCTGAGCCGCAGTGATCGGTCCTGGCGGCAGGCCTTGCGGGCGAAAGGCATGATCAACAGCGGGTCGGATCAGGGCAGCGCAATCTTGGGCTTTTTCGGATGGCGTCGATAGTAGCAAGCGACCTGGCCGATCTGGTGAACGAGCTCAGCGCGCGTTTCACGCGTGATTTCGGCAATCCATTCGCTGCGCTGATCGCGTTCGGCGCGCAGGCGAATCTTGATCAGTTCATGGTGCTCGAGCGCTTGCTCGATCTCGGCCCTGACATTCTCGGTCAGTCCCTTGTCGGCGACCATGACGACCGGGTCAAGCTGGTGGGTGAGACCGCGCAGGTATTTCTTCTGAGCGTTGGTAAGGGCCATGAACAATCCGGCGATGGGCTTCTCGCGTAGTGTAGCCCATCGCCGGAGTAGGTCAGCGGTTCCCTAG
>REEQ01000131.1 GCA_007695005.1 Wenzhouxiangellaceae bacterium
CTGGGTCTGGGACTGACCGAGGCGCTGATGGACCGCGATGCAATCGTCTGGGGCATGAGCCGCAGGGGCTGTGCGTTGAAACCCAAGTACGACGATGTTCTGCGCGACCGTCAGCAGGATCTCGGCAAGCTCAACACCATCGAGGAAGGCCTGGACCGGCTGCTGTCGGACTGCCTGCGCCTGGATCTGGTGATTCTGAATGCCGGCATTCTCGGTCGCATCCAGGAGATCTCGCATACCGACGTGCACGATCTGGAACACATGATGCGGGTCAATGTCTGGGCCAACAAGGTGATCCTGGATTGGCTGATCGAGCGCCAGCTGCCAGTGACCCAGATTGTCGCCATTTCTTCGGGTGCGGCGGTCAACATGAACTACGGCTGGGGCGGTTATTCGCTGTCGAAGGCTGCGCTCAATAATCTGATTCGCCTGTATGCGCAGGAAATGCCCGATACTCACTTGATCTCCTTTGCGCCGGGGCTGGTCGAGACCGGCATGCAGGACTATCTGTGCAAGGAGGTCGACAGCGACGAATTTCCCTCGGTGCAGAAGCTGAAAGACGCGCGCGGCACCGAGCACATGCCCAGCCCGCGCGAGGCCGCTGATCGTATCCTCGACCTGCTCGATACCTTGCGCGAGGATTTTGATTCGGGTGAGTTCGTCGATATTCGCAAGATGTAGTTCGC
The DNA here is from genome assembly GCA_007695005.1 of Wenzhouxiangellaceae bacterium. Taxonomy (GTDB): domain Bacteria; phylum Pseudomonadota; class Gammaproteobacteria; order Xanthomonadales; family Wenzhouxiangellaceae; genus Wenzhouxiangella. Next base: position 687 of record REEQ01000131.1, read on the forward strand.
TGCTGCTGGCCGTCCTGTTAGGCGGCTGCGTTGCCCTGCCCGACCGGCCGGTAACGCCGGTTGACCTGGCCACCGCGCTGGAATCTCGCCTGGCCGCGGCGGAGCGACGCGGCTTTGCCGGTCAGCTGCTGGTGATGCGCGGCGAGGAGGTGCTGGTCAAGCGCGGCTTTGGTCAGATCGTGCCCGGGCAGGCAACCGCACTCGACGAGACGGCCGTCATGCCGCTGGCCTCATTGACCAAGCCCTTCACCGCCAGCGCCGTGCTGGCCCTGGCCGCCGAGGGTTGGTTGGGGCTGGACGAGCCCATTGGTGACTTTGTCTCCGGGCTGGAAGAGCACTGGGCCGAGGTGCCGATTCATCATTACCTGACCCACACGGCCGGTTTGCCGGCCGAGATCGTCAACCGCGCGTGGACCGGACCGGTGCGCTTCGAGCCAGTCGGGCGCGATATCTTCATGGACCGCCTCAACCAGTTTCAGCCCGATCATCCGCCGGGCCAGGGCTTCAACTATTCGAACATTGGCTACAACCTGCTGGCCGTGCTGATCGAGACCGTGGCTGAAACCGACTGGGAGACCTTTCTTGCCGGCAGCCTGTTGAACACCGCCGACGTATCCGGGATCGGCCTGCTGCGTCCCGGCTGGACTGATGATCAACTGGTGGTGGGGCGCGACGGGCAGCGGACATCGGGCCATTTTCTGGACCAGCCAATGCTTGACGATGGCGCCGGCTGGCACCTGCGCGGCGCCGGCGACCTGCTCGCCACCCCGGCCGGCATCGCCGCCTGGTGGCAGTCGATTCAGCGCAAAACCTGGCTTTCCCAACCCTGGCTGGCGCTCTGGCTGAGCCCGCAAGTGAGCGATCCCTATGGCGGTGAGTACGGCTATGGCTGGGAGTTTCGTGAGTCCTCGATGGGCCCTGTGATCGGCCACACCGGCCAGGAGCTGGACTTCACCTCGGTGCTGGCCTGGTATCAAGCGCTGGAGACCCTGGTCTACATCAACTCTGCGAACAAGCGCTTTCGGGCGGATCGCCTGCTGGTGGAGTGACGGTCAGGTCACTCGCGAGATCGAAGCCACCGGCGTCGCTGAATCCCACGAAATTCGCGCCGCCTGACCGCTTTGCAAGATTTTTCTCGTACTATCAGGTTCATCATCATTCCTGAGGGTTGAAACAATGGATTTCAAAATCGGCGAGGTTCTCGGGCTGATGGCCCGCACCATGCCCTTTCTGATCTTTCGCTTTCTGATCTACTTCGCGATCACGTTTGCCTACATCATCATGACCGGAATCGGCGCCGGCATCGGTTACGGCATTGGCGCCATTGGCGGGTCCGGAGCCGGCGGTAGTGTCATCGGCGGCATTGCCGGATTCAGCATCATGTCTGTGATTGCCTACCTGCTGCGCGAATACCTGCTCTACATGGTCAAGGCCGGGCACATTGCCGTGCTGGTCGAGCTGATGGAAGGCAAGGAGATTCCTGGCGGCCGCGGCCAGATCGATCATGCCCAGCGCGTCGTGCGGGAGCGTTTCACTGAATCGTCAGTGCTTTTCGCTGTCGATCAGCTGATCAAGGTGGTGCTGCGCGCCTTCAACCGGGTATTTTTCAGTATTGCAAATTTCATCCCGATTCCGGGCGTGCAGGGGATCGTCAAGTTCCTGAACACGGTGATCAACCTGTCGCTGACCTACCTGGATGAAGTGATCCTGGCCTACAACATTCGCACCCGGGCGAGCAACCCCTGGCGCTCCAGCGGAGATGCAGTGATTCTGTATGCCCAGAATTACAAGGCGTTTTTGAAGAATGCATTTTTTCTGGCCTTCTTTATCTGGGGCCTGACCATCCTGGTGTTCTTCCTGATTCTCGGGCCGCTGTTTCTGATCGTTCAGTTCATGCCGGCCGTGGCCGGACCGCTGACCCTGATCATGGCTGCCGTACTGGCCTGGGGGATCAAGCAGGCCGTGATCGAGCCAATCGGCATGACCGCCCTGATGCAGGTGTTCTTCAAGGTCACCGAAGGCCAGGAGCCGAACCCGCAGTGGCAGGCCAAGCTGGAAAGCGTGTCCAAGCGTTTTGGCAAGTTCAAGGAAAAGGCCGACGAGTGGGACCAGACCCAGGGCACCCCACCCCCGGCCGACGAGCCTCCCCAGGGCGGCGCGCCGGCAGCCACGTAAGCGCGCCGGCACAGCATCGACCGTAGGCCGGGGCAACGTCCCCGGCGGTCCGTGTTGGGGGTGTCTCCATCAATTGCGATGTGTGATTGATTTTGGGGCGGGCTTCGATTGGGTTCAGGCACGCGAACGCAGCCGGGGAGATGGATTTTGGCATGGACCGTCGGCCGTGTAAGGCCGACCTACGTGGTGCGCGTAGGCCGGGGCGACGTCCCCGGCGGTCCATGTCGGGGGTGTCTGCGGTAATGGCGATGTGTGTTTGAAGCCCGGCAAGGGCGCCGATCGGGTTGGGGCACGCGTAGCGGGTGGTGGTGATGGATTTTGGCATGGACCGTCGGCCCTGTAAGGCCGACCTACGTGGTGCCGGGGCACGCGAACGGGGGGTGGTGATGGATTTTGGCATGGACCGTCGGCCGTGTAAGGCCGACCTACGGTTTTTGGAGGGCGCGGAGGGTGGTGGTCCAGGGAAGGAGGGCGTTGCGGACGCGGGCGGGGAATCGGGAGACGGCGCGGAGCTGGTTGAGGTCGGCCAGTTCCGGGGTATCGGGCAGGGTGCAGTCTTTGAGTAGCGCATGGAACTGATCTGACCATGCAGCAATGTCGCTGGCCTCCCGGCCGGTCAGCCATTCGGTCAACATCGAGGCCGAGGCCTTGGTGACGGCGCAGGCCTCGCCGGAAAACGCCGCCTCCAGAATACATCCGTTTTCGACGATCAGCTCGACCAGAATGTCATCACCGCACAGGGCATCATGCCCCCGCGCGGCGTGCGTGGCGCCAGCCAGCTTGCCATAGTTACGCGGGTTCCGATTGTGCTCGAGGATGGTCTGCTGGTAGAGCTGATCAAGCACCATCAGCATTCCCAGGGATTGATCAGGGCGAGGCCTGAGCCTTCGAAGTCGCCGACATTACGTGTTGCCAGGGATGCCTTGGCCGTGATCGTGATTGCCGCGATCTGCATATCGACCATATCGGCATGTAGCCCTTGCTGCTCCCGCATTCTGGACACACTGCCACAGGCGTAGGCTGCGTCACGGTCCAGGCCGAGCAGCCGACCGGGAAAGGCTGAGGCGATAAAGCCTTCGAAGCGCTGCTCCAAGCCGGCGCGGCGCTTGCCTTCTGGCAGCCGCACAATTCCCCTTTGAATCTCGGCGATCGTTATCGTGGTGGTATACAAATCCACCGGATCCTGCGCATTCAACCACGATTTCACCGCGCTGGCGGGCACTGGCCGCATCAGCTCGGAAATCACATTGGTGTCCAGGACGATCATCAAATCAAGAGAAATCGACCGCCTTGCGCTGCGTCGAACGATCCGGAAGATCCAGCTCCACGCCATGCGCTGGCCCGAAGTACTGGCTGGCCAGGCTGACAATCGCCTTGGGCTCTTCTCCAACCCCTTGCGATGCCATGGTCAGCGCCCGCCTGGCATAGGCTTCCAGCGACATGCCGGCTTGCGCGGCTCGCACCCGGAGCGCTTCCTTGGTTTTGTCCGACAATCCGCGAACGTTGATGTTGGCCAAGCTGCAGCCCTCCAGAATTTACCACGTATCCATTGTAGCCAATGATACCAATGGACTCAATACTTGGCTCAGGTCAGCATCGTGCGGGCTTTTTCCAGGGCGTCGAGGAAGACGTCGATTTCGGCGCGCAGGTTGTAGCAGGCGAAGGAGACTCTTGCCGTGGCCGGGACGCCGAAGAATTGCATCACCGGCATGGCGCAATGGTGGCCGGTACGGATGGCGACGCCGTGGTGGTCGATAATGGTGCCGAGGTCGTTGGGGTGGACGCCGTCCAGGGTAAACGACACCACCGGGCCCTTGTTGGCGGCCTGACCGATGATGGTCAAGCCGTCCACCTCGAGCATGCGCTCGGTGGCGTATTCCAGCAGCTTGGCCTCGTGCTCGGCGATGCGCGCCACGCCGACATCTTCCAGCCATTTGACTGCGGCACCCAGGCCGATCGCACCGGCAATATTCGGGGTGCCGGCTTCGAACTTGTGCGGCAGCTCGTTCCAGGTGCTGCCCTCGAAGCTGACCCGGCTGATCATTTCACCACCGCCTTGCCAGGGCGGCATGGCCTCAAGCAGTTCTTCCCTGCCCCACAGCGCGCCGATGCCGGTGGGACCGTACATCTTGTGCGCCGACAGCGCATAGAAATCGCAGCCCAGGGCCTGGACATCGACCTTCTCATGCGGCGTGGCCTGTGCGCCATCGACCAGCACCGGCACTTCATGACGTTTCGCCAGGGCGCAGAGCTCGGCCACGGGGTTGACCGTACCCAAGGCATTGGAGACGTGGACAATACCTATCAGGCGGGTGCGTTCGCTGATCATGCTTTCGACTTCGTCGAGCATCAACTCGCCGCGCTGATTGATCGGCATGACCTTGAGCACCGCCCCGGTCTGTTCGCACAGAATCTGCCAGGGCACGATATTGGAATGGTGCTCCATATGGCTGACCAGGATCTCGTCGCCAGGCCTGAGATTCGGGCGCAGGAAGCTGTTGGCGACGAGGTTGATCGCCTCGGTGGTGCCGCGGGTAAAGACGATTTCACGCTCGGAGTTGGCATTCAGCAGGCGACGAACGGCCTCTCTGGATGCTTCAAAGGCCTCGGAGGCTTCGACCGACAGCTGGTGCACGCCGCGATGAACATTGGCGTTGTACTCCCGATAGAAGCGGTCCATGGCCTCGATCACTGCCAGCGGCCGCTGCGCGGTGGCGGCGTTGTCCAGGTACACCAGCGGTTTGCCGTGCACCTCTCGCGAAAGCACCGGGAACTGCTCCCTGAGCCGAAGCACATCCAGCTGATCCCTTACACCTGATTTGACGATTTCCATGGGCCTTTAAGTCCGTTGGTCATTTCATAAGGACAGGAAAATCTTGAAACGCAAAGACGCAAAGAAAAAGACTTTTTTGAATTGCGCCGTTGAGCGGACTGCCATCAGTCGCTGGCCAGGCTTGCCGGGCCTCGATACATACCCAAAACCTTTCTTCCTTCGCGTCTTCGCGTCTTTGCGTTCAAAAGGTTTTGCCTTTTAAACAAGTTCAGCCAGCTCACCCATCAACCAGTCGCGGATCGATTCGGACTCGATATTCTCGAACGGGGCGGCGGCGAAGCCCTGTTTGAGCAGAGCACTGGCCTGGTCGGCGGGGATGCCGCGGGAGCGCATGTAAAACAGGGCCGCATCGTCGAGCTGACCGATGGTGGCACCGTGGCTGGCGGTGACTTCTTCGGCGTAGATTTCCAGCTCGGGCTTGGCATTGATCCGGGCCGATTCGCTCAGCAGCAGGTTGGCCGTGTTCAGATCGGAGTGACTGTCGTCGGCACCGCGGTGGATATGGATGCGGCCATTGAACACGCCCACGCCGGTGCCGTCGGCCAGGATGCGGAAGGATTCGCGGCTGTTGGTATGGCCGACTTCATGGTCGATCGCGGTGTGGAAATCCACGTGCTGGCGATCATTGACCAGCACCGTACCGTCGACTTCGGCGTGCGCGCCCGATTCGGTCAAGCGCACGGCCAGATCGTGCCGGGTCAGGCGGCCGCCGCGATCAAGCGTATGAAAGCGGTAGTCGGCATCGCGGGCAACGCGGACGTGACTGCGCTGGATCCAGGCCGACTGCGCGCTCTGGCGGCTGACCAGGTGACGCAGGAAAGCAGCGCGCCCCAGGGCAGCGTCCTGGACGATATTGACCAGGCCTTCGCCTCGGTCTTCATGCACCTCGATGAGCTCAGCCCGGGCACCGGCGGCCAGTTCAATCAACAGGCGCGGGTGCACATCGTTCTGAAAATCCGCAGCCGTGCTGATCGCCAGGACCAGCGGCTGCTCCAGATGGCCTTCAATCTGCAAATGCCAGGCCTGCTCGAAGCGGGCCAGGTTCAGCCAGGCAAAAGCGCCGGCGCGGTCGCCATGGTCGACGGCCGCCAGCTGCTCTTCGGTCTGCGGCTGGAGGCTGACGCCGGCGGGCAGATCAAGGTCATCCACATTCAGGATACCGTTGTCGAAATGCAGCAGCGTGGCCGCAAACGGCAGCGCGGGCAAGGCGCTGGCCCCCGCTTGCTGCTCGCTGAAGGCGCGTTTCTCCAGCACCCGTAGCGAGGTGTATTTCCAGGCCTCGGTCTTGAGGTCGGGGAAGCCGTGCTGAAGCAGTGCCTTGTGGGCACGCCTGCGGATGGCGGCATGATCGTCGGCCGGCAGGCGCGCCTCGGTTGCCAGGCTGTCGATCAGTGCGCTCATGCGGCCGTTTCCTCCAGAAAGGCATAGCCTTCGGCTTCCAGGCGCTGGGACAGCTCCTGGCCACCGCTTTCGACGATTCGGCCGTCGGAAAGCACGTGCACACGATCGGGGGTCAGGTAGTCAAGCAGGCGCTGGTAGTGGGTGATGACGACGAAGGAACGCTTGCCGTCGCGCAGCCCGTTGATGCCTTCGGCAACCAGCTTCAACGCGTCGATATCGAGGCCGGAATCGGTTTCGTCCAGGATGGCCAGTTTCGGTTGCAGCACGGCCATCTGGACGATTTCGTTGCGCTTCTTCTCGCCGCCCGAAAAGCCTTCGTTGACGGCGCGCTTGAGCAGGGCTTCATCCATCTTCAGAGTCTTGATCGACTCACGCACGGTTTTCAGGAAGGTCATGGAGTCGACTTCTTCCTCACCGCGGGCCTTGCGCTGGGCATTGAGGGCGGCGCGCAGGAAATAGGCATTGTTGACCCCGGGAATTTCGACCGGGTACTGGAAGGCCAGGAACAGTCCGGCCGCAGCCCGCTCTTCCGGCTCCAGTTCGGAAAGATCCTGGCCGTCAAATTCGACCGAGCCGTCGGTCATCTCGTAGCCATCACGTCCGGCCAGAGCATAGCCCAGGGTGGACTTGCCCGAGCCATTCGGCCCCATGATGGCGTGCAATTCGCCTGGCCCGACGTTGAGATCCAGGCCTTTGAGGATTTCTTTGCCGTTGACGGCAACTTTCAGGTTATTGATCTTTAGCATTTTCAAAAGCTCGGTTTACGGGATACGGTTTGGAGGTTTCGGAATATGAAGCCAGGTTCCGCGATCCGGTTTCGCTTTTCCGTAAACCGTAACGCGTACCCCATTCCTCTACCCCACCGCCCCCTCCAGGGAAATTTCCAGCAACGCCTTCGCTTCTACGGCAAATTCCATCGGCAGCTCCTTGAACACTTCCTTGCAGAAGCCATCAACGATCATGGCCACGGCGTCTTCTTCATCAAGACCACGCGCGCGGCAGTAGAACAGCTGGTCTTCGCCGATGCGCGAGGTGGTGGCCTCGTGCTCGACCTTGGCCGTGGAGTTGGCGGATTCGATGTAGGGGAAGGTATGAGCGCCGCAGGTCTTGCCGATCAGCAAGGAGTCACACTGGGTGTAGTTGCGTGCGTTTTCGGCGCGCTTGGCGATGCGGACCAGGCCGCGGTAGCTGTTGTTGCTGTGGCCTGCCGAGATGCCCTTGGAGATGATCTTGCTGGTGGTGTCCTTGCCCAGGTGGATCATCTTGGTGCCGGTGTCGGCCTGCTGGTGGTTGTGGGTCAGGGCGACCGAGTAGAACTCGCCTGCCGAGCGGTCGCCCCGGAGGATGCAGGACGGGTATTTCCAGGTAATCGCCGAGCCTGTTTCGACCTGGGTCCAGGATATACGCGCATCATCCTCGCGACAGTCGCCGCGCTTGGTGACAAAGTTGTAGATGCCGCCCTTGCCGTTCTCGTCGCCGGGATACCAGTTCTGCACGGTGGAATACTTGATCTTGGCCTTCTTGCGCGCGACCAGCTCGACCACGGCAGCGTGGAGCTGGTTTTCATCGCGCATTGGCGCGGTGCAGCCTTCGAGATAGCTGACCTCACTGCCTGGCTCGGCAATGATCAGGGTACGCTCGAACTGGCCCGTATCGCGGGCGTTGATTCGAAAGTAAGTCGACAGCTCCATCGGGCAGCGGGTATTGGCCGGGATGTAGACAAAGGAACCATCGGAAAACACCGCCGAATTGAGGGCGGCAAAGTAATTGTCGGTAAACGGCACGACCGAGCCCAGGTACTCACGAACCAGCTCGGGATGCTCCTTGACCGCCTCGGAGAAGCTGCAGAAGATCACTCCGGCTTCCTTCAGCTCCTTCTGGAAGGTGGTGCCGACCGACACCGAATCGAACACGGCATCGACGGCCACGCCGGCCAGCCGGGCCCGCTCGTGCAGCGGCACGCCCAGCTTGTCGAAGGTTTCGAGCAACTTGGGGTCTACCTCGTCCAGGCTCTTGGGTCGGTTTTTCTGCTTTGGCGCGGCGTAGTAATGAATTTTCTGCAAATCAATCGCCGGGACCTTGAGGTGGGCCCAGTTCGGCTCACGCATGGTCTGCCAGTGATGAAAGGCCTTAAGGCGCCATTCCAGCAACCACGACGGCTCCTCTTTCTTGGCCGAGATCATGGCGATGATTTCTTCATCCAGGCCGGCGCGGACGCGATCGGACTCGATGTCGGTGTAGAAACCGGCCTTGTAGCGCTGCTGGATAACCTGGTTGACTTGTTCGACTGTCTGGTTCATGGCTGCTCGCTGATCAGCTTGACGCTGATAGGGTTTCGGTACGGATGGCGATGCGGGCACCGTTGGGACGAATCAGGTCGGCCAGACTGAGCTGCTCCAGGGCCTGCTCCACGGCCTGGCCGATACGCTGCCAGTTACCGCGCAGGTGACAACTGGTTTCATGGCTGCAAAGCCCCGGTTCAAGACCGCACTCGGTCAGGGCGATCGGCCCCTCCATTGCCCGCACGATGGCCGCCACGGAGACATCTTCGACCGCAGCGCCAAGACGGTAACCACCGTTGACGCCGCGCACCGAGTCGACCAGGCCGGCACGGGCAAGCGTTTTCAGCACTTTCGACACGGTCGGTGCTTCCAGTCGGGTCTGCTCGGCAAGCAGGCTGGCCGGCACGCAGGCCTGGCCATGCCGCGCCAGGGCCGCCATCAGTACGGTTGCGTAGTCGGTAAGCTTGCTGATTCTGAGCATGGACTGAAGCCCTTGGAACGGGGGTTGCCTTCCACTCTTTATTATCCGGGCGACGGTCGGTGAAAACAAGACCAGATTGGTCCCAAATCAGGCGGGCCGGACAAAAAGGCCCGGCCGGCAGATCGCCGACCGGGCCAGGTCACTACTTTGCAAATGGCTGTCAGTCGAGGTTGCAGGGCAGGGTCTGGGTCAGACGACCAAGGTCCCAGACAAACTCGCTTCCATCGGTCAAGGTCAGCGTGGCCAGGGCGTTATCACAGGCCAGAAACTCGAAATCGACGCTGCCGATCACTGTGCCCTCGATCGGGTCAGTGCCCAGGAACTGACCGTTGGCAAAAGCCTGGACCTCAGCGGTGGCCTCGCGATCGGCAAAAGTGCCATCAAAGGTAAACCAGCGCTGCTCGCCCGATCCAGCCGGATCCCAGCTGTAGATGGTGCCCACCAGACGGTTCTCCGCAGGAATGGGCTGCAGGATGAAGCCTTCGCGCTCGGTATCCTGACTGAACCACCAGCCCGACACGCTGTTGTCTACTGGCAGGCGAACCGGCAGCTCACCCACGGGCAGGGCCAGAATGCCCAGCGGCTGGTTGACACCGTCACCAATCGCGATCACGGTGATGTTGGCACCGGCAGGCAGGTCTGCAGGCACCGGATCAATGAAATTGACCAGCCCGTCATTGGAAGCAACCTTCAGGTCGTAGGTGCCGGCTGGAATCTCGAAAAAACCGCTCTGGGCGAAGTATGGAACGCCAACCAGGTTGTTGACCACGGCACCACCAGCGGTGCGGATGGAGACTTCGGTTGCTTCGTCGCTGTCAGCGAAGGGCGCAGCATGGACAACGCGGATGTTGAGGTTGCCGTCGGCCGGGGCATCGACATTATCGATCAGCGGCCACAGCGTCAGCGGCTGATTCAGACCGTCACCGACGGCCAGCACGGTGTAATCGATTCCGGCTTCCAGGGTCACGCTGGCCTCGATTGCCGGCTCGGTCGAGCCGGTCGGAATCACGGCCAGATCATAATCCCCGGCAGGCAGTTCAAGATACGGCGTGAAGTCCTTGAATTCAAAGTTTTCCAACACCGCGGCACCGTTGGCGGTGACGGTGACGGATGTGCCTTCCAGGGTGTCGGCGAAAGGCGCTGCGTGAACGATCTGCACGCGTACTTCAGCAGTGGCCACGGACATCAGCATGCCTGCAGCCAGACCAATGGTGGCCAGCAGGCCAAGCTTGAACTTCGACGATTGCCTTTGCATAGCTATCTCCCAGGTTTGATGGAAAGTGGACCCCGAGTTTCACAAGCCTTCGTTGATGGCCTGTGAGATTTCAATCAAGAAGACGTGAACGGCTGCCTGAATGGCTGCAACTTCCTGCTAAGCTTCCGTTCCCTTGAACAAGAGTCACCGGGATTGATGAACGACGATCGTCGAAAGCAGGCCGAGCACTGGGCTGCGGAGCAGCTGGGATGGCGCGACTACGTCAGCGAGTCCGTTTCTTCGGATGCCAGCTTTCGGCGCTATTTCCGGCTCCGCGCCATGGATCGCAGCGTGATCGTGATGGACGCGCCACCCGAACTTGAGCCAGTCAGCGCCTTTCTCGATGTCGCCGGGCGCTTGGGCGAGCTCGTCAACGTCCCGGACATCCTGGCTGCTGATGTAGGCCATGGATTTGTTCTGCTGCAGGACCTGGGAAGCCGTCCCTACCACCGCGAACTGGACGCCGACAACGCCGACGCCCTGTTTGGCGACGCGCTGACCGCGCTGCTCGACATACAGCGCAAGGCTGACTGTACCGGCTTGCCCGACTATGATCCGTCGCGTCTGTATGCCGAGCTGGCCCTGTTCATTGACTGGTTTCTGGAAAAGCACTGGCAGGTCGAACCCAGCGAGTCTGAACTCGATGCCTGGGACCAGGTTTGCGCCCTGCTGGTGCGATGGGCAATCGACCAGCCGCAGCTGTTCTGTCACCGCGACTACATGCCGCGCAACCTGATGCTGACCGAGCCCAACCCGGGCATCATTGATTTTCAGGACGCCGTGCGCGGCCCGATCAGCTACGACCCGATATGTCTGTTTCGGGATGCCTTCTTGAGCTGGCCGCCCGGGCGCGTTGATGCCTGGCTGGAAGGCTACCGGCAACAGGCGCTGGCGGCCGGTTTGCCGATCACGACCTCAGCTGACCTATGGCGCAAGACCTGTGACTTGATGGGGGTGCAGCGGCATTTGAAGGTGATCGGTATTTTTGCTCGAATCCGCTATCGCGACGGCAAGCCGGCTTATCTGGAGGATCACCCACGGTTTTTTGGCTATTTGAAGGAGGCGATGGGTCGGAATCCCGAGCTGGCGCTGCTTGATGAACTGTTGACCGCCTGGCGGTCACGGGCGCGGCCAGTCAATCGCGATTATTAACTCGGCAACGAAATACCTACGGTATTCGTTGCACGGCATTTGCGGC
>REEQ01000070.1 GCA_007695005.1 Wenzhouxiangellaceae bacterium
TGTTCCAGCTCAGCCGGACCCTGAGCGCCCGCTTGTTGATGCTGGGCCGGCTGGCCGACAGCGAGCGGGCCGCCTTCGAGAGACTGGACCAGGCCTGGCGCCGCGGCGAGGTTGCCGAGCGTTTTTCAGGCATGGTCAGCGCGCTGGGCGGACCATCCGACCTGCTCGCGCATCCGGCCCGTCACCTGCCAGTAGCACCCGTCATCCAGCCGGTCTTTCCCGACCAGGCCGGTCAGGTTCAAGCCATGGACATGCGCGCCATTGGCCTGGTCGTGGTCGCGCTCGGTGGCGGCCGCCGGCGGGCTGCCGACGCCATCGATCCGGCCGTCGGCCTGAGCGATCTGGTCGAGCCGGGTCAGACCGTGGGGCCGGATCGCCCGCTGGCCCGGATTCACGCCCGCAGCGAGGACGAGGCTGAACAGGCAGCCCAGGCACTGCGCTCGGCGGTTTCCCTGATGGCTTCTGATTCCTCGCATGGGCCGGAACCGCCGCTGGTCACCCGGCTGATCGGCTCATCCGACAGCGATTGAATATCCCCCCCCCGCCAATGCGCTGGTGTTCGGCTCGCTCGAATCGGTTCCCTGGCGCCTGAATGGGATCGACCTGTCTGTCGGGTCAATGTTGAAAGCGATCGGAGAAAATGGCATCGATGATTTCGGTCACCACCAGTCGCACCTCGCCTGGCTGACTGGTGTCGACGGCGTAGGAAAAACCTTCGGGCAGGTTGGCAGCTACCAGGTCGTTGTCGATCAGGGCGCCGGCATAGGTGATCAGCGTGTAGGTGCCGACACCGAAACCCTCCAGTGCCGTTACGTTGAGAAAGCCATCAAGCATCACGTCGCCTGCTGCGGCGATCAAGTCATTGTCTTTGCCACCGGTGACATTCGGTGCGCCGAGCTCAAGGTCGAGGATGGCACTCGGGTTCATGTTCAGCGACCCGACCGTCAGCGTACCGACCCAATTGCCTGGCGCGAGCGTGCCGCCGTCTGCGATGGTGACCTCCCCCAGGGTTCCAGAGCCGCCCAGGGTGCCACCGGCGTTGACGAAAGTAGCCCCAGATATGCTGCCATTGACCTGCAGCAGGCCTGCGTTGATATGGGTGTTGCCGCTGAAAGTATTGATGCCGGATAGTTGCAGGCTGCCGTCACCCACCTTGGTCAGTCCGCCGGCCCCCTGAAGCTGGGTTGAGACGCCAACATCGAAGCCGTTGCTGTCGACAATGGCGCCGCCCGCGTTAATCACCAGCTCTCCGGGGGCCAGATTCTGCAGAAACTCGGGTTGATGCGCCGCTGCTCGCAAGATCCCGCCGTCAAGGGTCAAGGTGCCCGCCCCGGCCTCCTTGACCACACGGACGGTCTGGAGGATCCCGCTGCTGTTGACCGAAACCGGGCCAATGCCCGTTGCCCTGAGCCCGAGACGCGTTGCATTGGAGACTTCGACCATTGCTCCCTCGGCAATGATCACTTCGCCGCGACCGTCGAGGCCGGCATAGAGGTCTCCTGTGATTGCCCAGACGGAGTTCGGGTCGGTCACGGTGACCGTGGCGGTCGAGCCGGGCTGTTGAGCAACGTAGGCATGGTTTCTCGAGATCACCGAGGCGCCGTCTGCAATGGAAAGATTGGCAGTGCCGGTGGTGGCGACATAGAACCAGTCTGAACTTTCCCAGGTGGAGCCCGCCCCGGTGACGCTCACCGTACCCGTGGTTCCATTGAAGCCAATGAAGCCGCGTACATTGGAGACCTCGCCGCCGCTGGTAATGGTCAATGTGCCGGGGGTGGTATCGCCAATGTAGAGATTGCCGTTGATGGACCAGGGGCTGGGCCTGGTCCCGGGCCCTGTGGCATTCGGATCGGTGCCATCGACAACCTCGTGTGCGCCGCCGCTGATGAAGACATTTTGCGCCAGAGCGGGTAATGATGCGGCCCACAAGGCGGTGGCCGAGGCCAAAGCCATGGCCAGAGAAGCGCTGCCTGGTCGCCGGCGGGGTACACGACTTCTGTTGCCCTGGCTGATGCCTGGTGAAGGGTTTTCTCGCAGGTAGATGCGGTCTGGCTCGAAGGCCATAGGGGGAATGCAGTTCATGGCTTGCTCCGTCGGTGGTCCTTACCCTGTCATAGCGCCAACGATGGATAAAGTTCGCCATGCCATCGAGAGTGCGGTGGGTCACCGGTTCTGACCGCGCCTGGCTGAGGTCAAACAGCTGACGCAGAAATTGCGGGTAGCGGCTACCATGGAAACAAATGCTGCCTGGCAGGCGCCGTAACCGTCCCTGGTCGCGCGCCTGGCCGACTGATCCAACGGAGGTTGATCATGCCACGTGCCATCGTCCTGGTGCTCGACTCACTCGGTATCGGTGCCAGCGCCGATGCCGAGCGCTTTGGCGACAGCGGTGCCGACACCCTGGGCCAGGTGGCTCGCAGTCGCGCCGGCCAGGGCGGGCTGCATATCCCCAATCTGGGTTCGATGGGACTGGTTCATGCCCACCATGCCAGCACCGGCTACCGCTTGAAGGAACTGCCGCTGCCGAGCCGTGTCGAGGCGGCATGGGGATACGCCCGCGAACAGTCCACCGGCAAGGACACCCCCTCCGGTCACTGGGAAATGGCCGGGGTGCCGGTGCGTTTTGACTTCGGTTACTTTCGTGAGCGGGAGAACAGTTTCCCTGAGTCATTGTTGCGCGAATTGATCGAGCGTGCCGGCTTGCCCGGAGTCCTCGGCAACTGTCACGCCTCGGGCACCGAGATCATCGACCGCCTGGGTGCTGAGCACCTGGCCATGGGCAAGCCCATTGTCTATACCTCGGCCGATTCGGTGTTCCAGGTGGCCGCCCACGAGCAGCAGTTCGGGCTCGAGCGCCTGTACCAGGTCTGCCAGATTGCGCGCGAATTGCTGATGCCCTTCAATATCGGTCGGGTCATTGCCCGACCCTTTACCGGCACCATCGAAGCCGGCTTTGTCCGCACCGGCCAGCGCAGGGACTACAGTTTGATGCCGCCGGCGCCGACCGTGCTGGACAAGCTGGTCGCCTCCGGTGGCGAGGTGCTGGCCGTGGGCAAGATTGCCGATATCTACGCCCACTCCGGGATCAGCCGCGAGATCAAGGCCGATGGCAATGAAGCCTTGTTCGATGCCACCCTGGCCGCCCTTGAAGGGGCCGGCGAGCGCAGCCTGGTGATGACCAATTTTGTCGACTTCGACATGCTCTACGGCCACCGCCGCGATGCGCGCGGCTATGCCGATGCGCTGGAGGCCTTTGATCGTCGTTTGCCGGAATTGCTGGCTGTCCTGGATGACAACGACTTGCTGGTGTTGACCGCCGACCATGGCTGTGACCCCAGTTTCCCTGGCAGCGATCACACCCGCGAACATGTGCCGGTGCTGGCGCGCGGCGCCGGACTGACAGCTGCGGCGCTGGGCGCTCGCTCGAGCTTTGCCGACATCGGCCAGAGTATCGCCGCCCACCTCGAGCTGCCGCCCATGGCCGATGGCCGGAGCTTTCTGCCGTAACCGCCAGTCCCGATCCGTTCGGGAGCGACGCCGGGCAGGTCAATGACCCTTGAGTGCACCGATGTCGCTCCGTGGCTATCGGGCCTTACTGCTCGAATCGATCCGAGAACACTCGGTCCCGGATGGCGATGAAGGCGCCAGGGTCATACAGACGCCCTGGCGGCGGGTTGGCCGGATCGTCGGCCTTTTCCGATCCGCTGGCCTCGACATAGATGCCGCCGCTTCAGTAACGCAGCGGTGCCGGATAGGCGACACCTTGATGCGTGCTCCGCCCGAAGGCGGACAGGATGGCCGGGACGGCCGGTGGCCAGTCCCGGTTTCTGCTGAGCTGTTGTCTGCGCCCTGCCTTCAGGGACACTCACCGATGCGGCGGCCTTCCAGGGTGGTGACCATCGTCATCGGGCCCATCGGCGTGTCCAGCTCTGCACGAATGGTGCCGCTGGATCGGTCACCATTGAAGCTCATGGTGGCGTTCATCTTCATCGACATGCCTGAGGGGTCGCTGCAGGTCATTTCGAAATCAGCGCCGTCACGACGGATTTCGCGACGCTGAAACTCGCACTGTTCGACATCCTCGAAAAATGCATCGCCCTTGGCGATGTCTTCCTCGGTCATGCAGTCGGTGCTGGAGTGAGACTGCTCGGGCATGGGGAAGCCACCCTCACCGCGCATGGTGGCGGTGGTTTCCCAGTATCCAGGCTCGAGGTTGGGCGTCTGAGCCCCGGCGGTGGCGATCAGTCCGGCCAGCAGGGTGCTGGCGATCAAGGTCTTGTACATTTTTTTCTGCTCCGTTGCTTGAAGAGATATGGGGATCGTTGGTGACGCTCGCCTGGTCGCTCATCCGGCAATACATAGGCTTGCCTGTCAATACGAAGGACCGGTCGCACGAATGCCAGCAGCCCGGCGACCTCCATGGCGACCATTGTAGCTCCCCGAGTCCGCACCGGCAGATTTCCGCTGTTCCGGATATTGGCAATGACTTGACCGCGCTCGGCTTTTGGCCCAATATATTCCCCCCACGGTAGCTCAAGAACACAATATCTTGGGTTTACGGGAATCCGGTGCGAAACCGCATGTTTCCAGTCCGGAGCTGTTCCCGCAACTGTAGGCGGCGAGTTTTCTGGTCCCGCAAGCAAGGTCACTGGCAACACCTGCCGGGAAGACCGGACCGGAAAACGCCCGAGCCGCAAGCCAGGAGACCGGCCGTGACGATACGCATGAATTTCCGGGCGGGGGTTCCCGGCGCAGCGATTTTTCGATTCGGTCCGTTCCGGACCGACGCTTCGCCGCCTCGACATCTCCGCCCTGTTGGCAGACACAAGAAGACGGAGAACGTCCATGGAACAGTTGGCCCATCAGATTTCCCCCGAAGCGCTGCCGGAAGCGCGCCGCGCCCCGGTGCCCGCGCCGCTCGGGCCGCGCCCGGCGACCGACGAGTTGGTGCTTGATCGCTCGCGCGATGCCCTGCTCACCACCTTCGGACTGCAAACCCTCAAGGATCGTTATCTGCTCGAGGGCGAAGGTCCGCAGGACATGTTTGCCCGGGTTGCCTGCGCCTATGCCGACGATGTCGAGCATGCCCAGCGGCTCTACGACTACATGTCGCGGCTGTGGTTCATGCCGGCCACGCCGATCCTGTCCAACGGCGGCACTACCCGCGGCCTGCCGATTTCCTGTTTTCTCAATTCCGTGCCCGATTCGCTGAACGGCATTGTCGATACCTGGAACGAGAACGTCTGGCTGGCATCGAACGGCGGTGGCATCGGCACCTATTGGGGCCAGGTCCGTTCGATTGGCGAGCCGGTCAAGGGTACTGGCCAGACTTCCGGCATCATGCCCTTTGTCCATGTGATGGACGGCCTGACCCTGGCGATCAGCCAGGGCTCGCTGCGGCGCGGGTCGGCGGCGGTGTACCTGGACGTCCACCACCCCGAAATCGAGGAATTCCTGGAAATCCGCAAACCCTCGGGCGACTTCAACCGCAAGGCGCTGAACCTGCACCACGGCATCAACATCACCGATGAATTCATGCAGGCGGTGACCGATGGCACGGATTTTGCCCTAAGGAGCCCGAAAACCGGTGCCGAGCTTAAGCGCGTCGATGCCCGCAGCCTGTGGCAGCGCATCCTCGAAACCCGGCTGCAGACCGGCGAGCCGTACCTGCTGTTTATTGACACAGTCAACCGCGACATGGCCGCACACCAGAAAAAACTGGGGCTGAAGGTCTCGACTTCCAACCTGTGCTCGGAAATCACCCTGCCGACGGGCATCGACCACGACGGCAACGAGCGTACCGCCGTGTGCTGCCTGTCCTCGCTGAACATCGAGACCTGGGATGAATGGCACACCCAGGACGAGTTCATCGAAGACGTGGCCCGCTTTCTCGACAATGTGCTGACCCATTTCATCGAGTCAGCGCCCGAAGGCATGCGCAAGGCGCGCTACTCGGCCCTGAACGAGCGCTCCATTGGTCTGGGCGTGATGGGCTTTCATTCCTTTCTGCAGGCCCGCGGCATTCCGATGGAATCCGCCCTGGCGAAGTCCTGGAATTTGAAAGTCTTCAAGCATATCCGTGGCCAGATGGATGAAGCTTCGAAGTCGCTCGCCGACGAGCGCGGGCCTTGTCCGGATGCCTTGCGCGCTGGCGCCAGGGAACGCTTCAGCCACAAGCTGGCGATTGCCCCGACGGCCTCGATTTCGATCATCTGCGGTGGCGTGAGTGCGTGCATCGAACCGATTCCGGCCAATATCTACACCCACAAGACCTTGTCGGGCTCGTTTACCGTGCGCAATCGGCACCTGCAGGGGCTGCTGGCCGAGCGCGGCCGCGACGATGCCGCCACCTGGGCCTCGATTCTCGAGCACGAGGGCTCGGTGCAGCACCTGGACTGCCTGGACGAGGATGAAAAGGCCGTGTTCCGCACTGCTTTTGAAATCGACCAGCGCTGGGTAATCGAGCTGGCCGCCGACCGCGCACCGATGATTTGCCAGAGCCAGTCGCTGAACCTTTTCCTGCCGGCCGATATCGACAAGTGGGATCTGCACATGCTGCACTACACCGCCTGGCAGCGCGGCATCAAGAGCCTGTACTACTGCCGCTCGAAGTCCATCCAGCGCGCGGGCTTTGCTGGCAAGCTCGACGCCGCCGAGCAGGCTGCCAGCGCCGCCGGTCCGACTGACTACGAGGAGTGCCTGGCATGTCAGTAAAGCAACTCGGCGAGTGCCGTCCGATTGAATTGATTGGTACAGGCCAGGTCGGCCTGCTGGAATCCACCGGCACTTACGATGTCGAGCGCTACGGCTGGGCCTATGATTTCTGGAAGCGCCAGCAACAGACCCACTGGATGGGCGAGGAAGTGCCGCTGGGCGATGACATCAAGGACTGGTCGTCTGACCGCATCACCCCGGCCGAGCGCGCCTTGCTGACCCAGATCTTTCGCTTTTTCACCCAGTCAGATGTCGAGGTCAGCGACAACTACCTGAAGCGCTATATCCCGATCTTCCAGCCGCTGGAAGTGCAGATGATGATGGCCGCCTTCACCAACATGGAAACAGTGCATATCGATGCCTACGCCCTGTTGCTGAAGACGCTTGGCATGCCCAAGGCAGAGTTCGAGGCATTTCGCGACTACCAGGAAATGAAGGCCAAGGCCGACTACATGCAGACCTTCGGCGTCGACACCTGCGCCGATGTCTCGCGCACCCTGGCCATGTTCGGTGCCTTTACCGAGGGCATGAGCCTGTTTGCCAGCTTTGCCATGCTGCTGAACTTCCCGCGCTTCAACAAGATGAAGGGCATGGGCCAGATCGTGTCCTGGTCGGTTCGGGACGAATCGCTGCACTGCGAAGGCGTCATTCGCCTGTTCCACGAGTGGAACCGCGAAACCGGCGCACTGACGCCCGGCGTTCGTGACGACATCATCGATGTCGCCAAGACCATGGTTCGGCTGGAGGAAAACTTTGTCGACCTGGCTTTCGGGCTTGGCGATATCGACGGCATGCAGGCCGCCGACATCAAGCAATACGTGCGCTACATCGCCGACTGGCGCCTGACCCAGCTGAAATTGCCGACCGTATTCGGCTGTTTTGAGTACGCCGATGGGAGTTACCGGGCGCTGACCGATCATCCCCTGCCCTGGCTGGTGGAAATCCTGAACGGTGTCGAGTTCGCCAACTTCTTCGAGCAGCGCGCCACCGAGTATGCCAAGGGCGCCACGCGCGGCCGCTGGGACGGCAAAGACGGCGTCTGGACCCGCTTCGATCAGAACCGCCAGGCCAGCTTGCGTCCGGCTTGACCAGCTGGCAAGCAAGCGGCGGGCCAGGAAAAAGGCCGGGCAGTGCCCGGCCTTTTTTTGTTTGGCGCCGGCGCAAAGGCCGGTATCGCTGGCTGGGTCACTCTTCTCCTGAGGACTCGAACCGATCCTTGAACAGCTCGGCGCTGAGCAGGTTCAGCAGCACTTCGACTTCCAGGGTCGGGTTCTCCGGGTCACTGGTGCTCAGGCACAGCGTGGTCTGGTACTGACCGTCAGCCAGTTCGCCGGCATTGATGCTGAGCGAGATCACCCGCTGATTGCCCCAGGTGATCAGTCCACCGCTGTTTGACAAGCTCAGCCAGCCCGGCTCGCCGGGCTGGAAACAGCCCTCGCCGCCGGCCAGCGACCAGTTCAGATCGAGACCGCCGCGAGCGTTGCTGATGGTCAGCTGCTGCTGTGCCTGGCTGCTGTCGATCAGGCTGAATTCCACTACCGTCTGATCGGTTTCGGCACAGGCAGCTCGGAGAATCAGGCCGAAGTCCTGCTCTATCAGTTCGGCGTCTTCCAGCTCCAGACCGCTCAGCGATGTGCCGCGGTGATTGCCCTGCGAGACCGTCATCGAGACCGGCGATTGCTCGACCGGCACCTCGAATGCGTAGGCACCGGAGCCGCTGGAGACGGTCGAGGAGGACTGGCTCTGGCCGGTTAGCTGGACCAGCGCGCCACCCAGGGGAGTCGGGTTTTCCTGGCAATGACCAAGGCTGCTGACTGTGCCGCTGATGATTGTAAGCCGATCCTCGCAGACGACCTCGATATCAAGCACATCTGCTGCATCGACCTCGCCACTGGCATTGTTCACCGTGCAGGTCTGAGCCGGGTTGGTCGGCTGACTGGCCACCGTGACGGCATAGCTGTCGCCGTCGAACAGCGAGCTTGCAAACTGGAAGCTGCCGTTATCAGTGATGGCAAGCGCATCGCCGCCGTTGTTCTCAAGCACCAGTCCGGAGCCGGTCAGTCCGGTGACGGTGCCGCCGATGCTGAAGCTGGTCAACTCGCAGATGACCTCGACATCGGTGATGTCCTCACCGGCAATCGTGCCGCTGCCATTGCTGACCTGACAGGTCTGGGCCGGGCTGCCCGGATGAGTGGCTACGCTGACCTCGAACCCCTGACCATCGAACAAGGCGGAAGCAAACTCGAAGCTGCCATCATCGGTGATGCTGAGGTCATCAGTGCCATTGTTCTGCAACACCAGGCCGGAACCGACCAGGCCGCTGACCGTGCCGCCGACAGTGAAACTTGCCGACGGGAAGCAGGCGCGGACGTTGACGGAGTCCACATACCAGCCAACCCGGCTTTCCGAGACGTCAGTGCCAAAGCGGAAGCGCAGCTGCACATCCTGTCCGGCCCAATCAGCCAGGTTTGCGGTGTAGCGTTCCCAGAAGGCGCGCGGGTCGCCGCACCAGGCGGGCAGGCCGGCCAGCGGATTGCTGAAGCCGCTGCTGATGGTACCGTCGTAATCGCGCACCGTGATCTGGTCTTCCACCGGCGTCCAGCTGGCGCCGCCGTTGGTGGAGATCTCCAACAGGCCGCCGTCATAACATCCAGTTGGGCCTCCGGACTCGATCTGCTGCCAGTTCTCCCAATTCAGAAACAGTGAGATTGCATTGGTCGGGAGGCTGATCACCGGCGTGCTCAGCCGCTGGTCAGAGACGGTGGCAATGTTCTGGGCGAAGATGGAGTGGCTGCCGCTATGGGTCTGGTCGGTGCTTGGCACCCAGCTCACGCTGCCTACGGATCCGGCGGTGCTCCAGCCGGCCGGCAGGCTGCCGCCGTCGAAGTTCTCGAACAGAAGATCACTGGCCACGCTGCCTGTCGGGCAGTCGCCTGGCAGGACAGTGGTGGTGAAGTTGCTGATCGTCGAGAAGTCGGCGGTGCCGCAATCGTTGGCTGCTCGGACCCGCACCCAATACTGGGTACCAAAATCGAGCGCATCTTCGACCTGGTGGCTGTTGCCAGTCACGCTGACGGCATAGATCACGTCATTGAAGTCGGCATCACCGGCAATCTCAAGCTCGAAGCTCAGCCCCAGATCGGATGCCCAGCTGATGGTGGGCGTGGTCGACACGCCAACAGCACCGCTTGCCGGACTGGTGATGCTGGCTGGCGGGGGAGAGGTGCTGGCGAGAAACACGCTGATGCTGATCGACTGATCGAATTCGTCGGCTTCTGCATCCAGGCTGAAAATGAACGCACCGGCCCCGGCAGCAGACAGGTTGCCGAGGGTCAGCGTCGAGTTGCCCGGCGGCTCGACAGGGTTGACCGAGAACTGGTCCGTAACTGCGGCCGGCAGGCCGCTGGTCGACAGGGAAACGGGTACATCGAACCCGCCCAGTTGGCCGACGTCGATATCGATGCCTATGTCATCGAAACCGCATTGGCTGAATGCCGTGTTTTCGGGTTCGATGGTAAAACCCTCGCGGCCGATGCCTTCGATGAACAGCGGTGCGGTGCCAAGAGGGTCAAGGTAGTCGCGCATGCGTGTGGTTGGTGTGCCCAGTCCTTCCCAGGCATGGAACAGGCCGCCGTAAAGGTCGGACAGGCTGGCGCCCGTGGCACCGCAGAATGCGGGGCCACCGCTGAGCACGCCAAGCAGGCGACGCTCGGCTGAATACAGGGGCGAGCCCGAGGAGCCGCCCTCGGTGACCGCCGGAGGAATCGTGGCCGGCGAGCCGGGAGGCATGTTCGGCAGTTCCGGTGGATTGGGATGCCAGAACGGATGCCAGTGAACGCCGCTGGCAGCGGCGATATTGCCGATCTGCATATCCTGCGCCACCCAGGTGATGCGTTTTTCGTGCACGCCGGGGTGATGGATGGTGGCGCACAGGCCTTCAGTGCTGTTGCCTGGGCCCTGGGCGCAAACAGTTGGGGGTGGGCGTCGGTCCCAGCCGGCCCAGAAATGATTGAAGTCCGGGTTGGGAGGCTGATTGAGTTCAATCAGGGTGACATCCGAGCACTGGGTGCCGACGGTACAGCCGCCGCCGGTAAAAGGATTGACCGTGGCCGACAGCCAGGTACCGCCAGAGTGGCTCATGTTGGGATCGGGCGGGTTGGTTGCGGTGCCTATCGGTGCGCCGGGGCGGCGACAGGTCGGCCATTCATAGTTCCAGTAGACCACGATGCTGGGGGCCTGGGACTGGACGATGCAGTGAGTGGCGGTCAGGAACAGCATGCGCTGGTCTTCTGCCGTATTGTTGACCAGGGATCCGGTGCAGGCGAAGACGCCGCTGCGCTGATAGGCGCCTACGGCCTGACGCTGGTCGTTCCAGGGATCGTCCTCGCTGAGACAGGCCACATCCTGGTTGCAGGCGCCCGAGCGAGCGCCGCCTTCGTCGCGGCAGGCCTGCTTGCCGTCACCGTCCGCGCGCTGGCTGCCTTGCTGGTAGCCCAGCGCAGCGCTGCCGAAACCGCGGTAACCGTGGCTGACCTGGCTGATTTCGAAGCTCAGCCGGGCTCGCAGGTCGCTGGGTACATTGATCTCGATGATGGCCTCTTCGCCCTGAAGATTCGGGGTCCAGAACTCGCCGTGGGGTCGATTGATCGAATTGTCATACGGACCGATGACCTGGAAGCGATCCATTCTTCGGTCCAGTGCGGCCTTGGGGCTGTAAATGAACAGGCGGCTGCCCGGAGGCAGATAAACGTCGGAAAAGCCGAAGTTGATCAGGCTGGCACCGGCTGCCTGTACCCGCAGTCGCCAGATGTCGGTATCGCCGCGGCGATCCCAGTTGCCGCGCAGTTCGGAGGTATAGGAAACCTCGTGCGGCCATGCAAATCGCGGCGGCTCGCCCATCGCTTCGCGTGAGGCGTCTTCCAGCGCCAGGCTGTCGAGATCGAGCCGGCCGAAGCGTTGCTTGTCCAGCATCGCCAGATCCTCGGCAGCATTGCGCTCCAGCAGCCAGCTGGCCGGCAGAGGGCGGTCGTCGGCCATGGCCAGGGTGGTCAGGAATGCCAGGGCCAGGATGAATGTCTTGAATTTCACTATGCTTGTTCTCGCTGAAGATTTCGGCAATGCGGGCTTTGAGGCACGTGGCCGAATCCATGGTTTATCGGGCGGGAGCTGTGTCGGGGTGCGCTTCAATGCGGGGTCCCGGCAGGCAATGGCGGCGCACTCTTCAGCTGAAGAGCAAGGTCATTGGCATCCCTCCCTAATTGGTGCAGGCAGTCGCAGCGCTGCATGATCAGTATAAACGCTGCCGGGCTAATGACGCGGCAATAACACAGATTGCCGGGTTAATAACAAAACCGGGCTCATTCATGCGGCTGTGCTAGCGTTGAGGCGAATTC
>REEQ01000014.1 GCA_007695005.1 Wenzhouxiangellaceae bacterium
CTGCGAGCGACGCCTTGATTCGGGGCCTGCTTGGCACCCTGAATGTGATCTACATGCCTGCCGGGTTGATAGTGCCCTGAATGTGAGTTGCATACCTGACGGGTTGGTAAGATGACTGCTGCTGAGCAACCCGTAGCTACCGAAGCGCCATGAAGATCATTGCATTCATTCTCATCGCACTGGTTGTCGCCAGCCACCTCGGTTTTCTGGTGCTGGAGATGTTCTTCTGGGATCATCCGATCGGGAGGGAGATGTTTGCCATGACGCCCGAGCAGTCGGCTGCATCGGCCGCACTGGCCATGAATCAGGGGCTATACAATGGCTTTCTGGCTGCAGGTCTGATCTGGGGTTTGTGGTCAGGCAGGCTGGATCTGAAAGTCTTTTTTCTCTGCTGCGTCATCATCGCCGGCGTGTTCGGCGGGTTGACCGCCAAGTTCAGCATCCTGTTCGTGCAAGGGCTGCCAGCCTTGCTGGCATTGATCTTCGTGCTGCTTGCCAACCGGGTTCGGCATCGTTGATTCAACGATGAAATACAGGCAAAGGCTGCAATCCGTTGGGCGGCAAGGGACGGTCTTGAAGGGAGTTGTCGGGATCTCTTGAGCTTGCGGCGATTGCCATTCCGGGAGTAGCAGGTCACGGGGGATTCGTGCCGGTAGCTGGCGCGGTACAATCCTGACGCTTCCCTGCTGGAGAATTCCTGAGATATGAAAGTCCCGCCACGTCTGCGTCCGCTGCTCGAAGATGGCCTGATTGACGACGTTTTGGCCCAGGTCAAAAGCGGCAAGGAAGCCGATGTGTTCGTGGTCCGCTGTGGCGACGAGCGGCGCTGTGCCAAGGTGTTCAAGGAGGCTAATCAGCGCAGTTTTCGGCAGGCGGCCATCTATCAGGAAGGTCGCAGGGAGCGCAGCAGTCGCCGCAGCCGGGCGATGTCCGGCCGCACGCGTTACGGGCGCCAGGAGCAGGAGAAGAGCTGGATCAACGCCGAAGTACAGGCGCTCCAGGTTCTGGCCGACGCGGGCGTGCGCGTGCCGCAGCCCATGGCCTTTGTCGACGGCGTGCTGCTGATGGAGCTGATCACCGACAGTGAGGGTCGGGTGGCCCCGCGCCTCGGCGAGGTGACACTGGATGCGACAACGGCCAGGCAATTCCACGAGCAGCTGATCAGGGAGGTCGTGCGTATGCTGGCGGCCGGGCTGATCCACGGTGATCTGTCCGAGTTCAACATCCTGATCGACAGCCGGGGGCCGGTCATCATTGATCTTCCGCAGGCCATCAATGCGGCGGCCAACCAGTCGGCGGCGATGCTGTTGGTGCGCGATGTCGACCGCCTGCGCCGCTTCTTCGGCCGCTTCGACCCGCAGTTGCTCGACACCGACTACGGCAAGGAGCTTTGGGCGCTTTACGCTGGCGGCCGGTTGCATCCCGACGCTGTACTCAGCGGTCGCTATGAGCCGGACCAGGCCGATGTCAATCTGGATGAGCTGATGGGCATTATTGACGCTGCGCGCGCCGAGGAGATGGAGCGTCGCGAGCGGTTGCGCACCGAGTTCGAGGACGAATCATGAGTCGTTCGACATTGCTCGCTGAAGCGCCGATACCGGATACCGGCAAATCACTGTTGCTGTATGAGCACAAGGACAAGTTCTCGATCGTCATTCCCGGCCGCGGCGAGCTGATGAACAGCCGGGTTCACGGATCCGAAAAAGCCCTGGCCGAGCTGGCTTGCGCACGGATGGGCAAGCTGGCCAAACCGCGCGTGCTGGTTGGCGGGCTGGGCATGGGCTTTACCCAGGCAGCCGCGCTGCAGGTGCTCGGGCCGGAAGCCGAAGTGGTGGTGGCAGAACTGGTGCCGGAGGTGGTCGATTGGCACCATCAGTGGATAGGCGAGCCGGCCGGCCACCCGCTGTCGGATCCGCGCAGTCGTGTCCACATTGGTGATGTCGCCGAGCTGCTGCGCGCCGAGCCGGCTGGCTTCAATGCCATCTTGCTGGATGTCGACAACGGACCGCAGGCGGTCATCCGGCGCGAAAATGACTGGTTGTATGGAATGGAGGGCCTGGCCGCCGCCCGCCGCGCCCTGCGCCCCGGCGGTGTTCTGGCGGTCTGGTCAGCCGGCCCCGATGCCCAGTTCAATGCTCGCTTGGGCCGCGCCGGCTTCAAGGCGGAGCTGGTCATAGTTCGCCCGCATCGCGCCGGCAAGGGCGCTCGCCATTACATCTGGCTTGCCCGCTGCTGATTCGTCGCTGAATCGCCATCGGCGAAATCAAGAGAACCGATCACCACGTTCAGCATCCTCAGTTTGCGACTGCCGACTGGCAGTTCGGAAATGTCGGAAAGACAGGCAACGCCGGCAGCGACCGCCTTGGCGATGGAAAGTGATACCCTTTGCCGACCCGATTGCTGATTGCAAGGTGCTGCGCTGAGGGGTGAGTGTTGCAGCGCCTGGTGTCTGACAGGAGCTTCGTTTCGTGCGCGCCCGTTTTTTCCTGCTGGCTTTGCTGTTGCCGCTCGGACCGGTGTGGTCTGCTGAAGTGCGGCCGGATTGGGCTGAGATTTTCGAACAATTTCAGGCCCGGGGCACGATCGTCGTGGTCGATCAGCGCGGCACGGCCGCTTCGACCTGGGTGCATGACCCGGCGCGGGCCGGGCAGCGCTTCTCGCCGGCATCCACCTTCAAGATTCCGCATACCTTGTTTGCCCTGGATGCGGGACTGGTGCGCGATGAGTTTCAGATCTTTGAATGGGATGGCGTGGAGCGGAGTTTTGCCGGACACAATCAGCATCAGGACTTGCGCTCGGCAATGCGCAATTCGGCGATCTGGGTTTACCAGGACTTTGCCCAGGCCATCGGTGAGGAGCGCGCCAGGCGCTACCTGAAGCTGTCCGGTTACGGAAATATGGATCCGTCAACCAGCGAGGGTGATTACTGGGTCTATGGCCATCTCGCCATTTCTGCCCACGAACAGATCCGGTTTCTCAAGGCACTGTACCGCAACGAGCTGCCATTTCAGCTTGAACACCAACGCCTGGTCAAGGATCTTGTCATCGTCGAGGCTGGCTATACCTGGATACTTCGGGCAAAGACCGGGTGGGACGGTCAGATCGGATGGTGGACGGGCTGGGTCGAGTGGCCGGATGGTCCTGTCTTCTTCGCTCTCAACATGGATACCCCCAACCGCCTCCAGGACCTTGCCAAGCGCCAACAGATCACGCGGGCCATACTCCAGTGTATCGAGGCGCTCCCGGGTGATTGTCCGCGAAGGCCGCACACTGGCCGTGATTATTAACTCGGCAACGAAATACCTACGGTATTCGTTGCACGGCATTTGCGGCACATGTCCGCAAACGCCTTCGCTGCGCGGTCCCGGCCGTTCCGGCCGGGCATTAACCCGGATATTTATGCAATAGCGGGGCCAACCCGGCAGGCAGACAGCTTGCCAATGGTTTTGCGTGCAGGTGTCTGTGCATCGTCGACAAGGGAAGGCCTGCTCCCCGCTATAATTTCGCGGCACAACATGGGGTCCACAGTTGATGCTCGATAAGCGACTGATTTGTGTTACCGGTCTGCCTCGCGCTGGCTCGACCTTGCTTTGTCAGCTCCTGGGTCACCACCCGGCCATTTATTCGTCAGGCCACAGTTCGCCGCTGGTTCAGGTGCTCAACCAACTCCGCAGCAGCCTGTCAGACAATCAGTTTCATCTCGCCCAGTTCGATGTTGATGCCGAGCTGGTTTACGAGCGTATGGTGCGGGCTTTCCGCGGCTTCGTCGATGGCTGGTTCGCCGAAACCGATCGAGGCTGCGTCGTTGACAAAAGTCGCGGCTGGCTCAACCAGATCGAGATGGCCCAGCTGCTGTCACCGTCTTGTCGCATGCTGGTCTGTGTCAGGGAACCCGGTCAGATATTCGGCTCAATCGAGAGTCGCCACCAGCGCACACTGTTGATGGATTTTCCCGATCATCTCGCCGAGCTCGCGCCGTATGAACGCGCCGATCGCTTGTTCTCCAGGGAGGGCGTAATCGGCTGGCCGCTGCAGGCCATCAGCAATCTGCAGGATCGTCCGCCGTCGATGCAGGAAAGACTGTTCTACGTGGTATTCGAGCATTTGATGGCCGAGCCGGTGGCGGTCATGCGGGAGGTGTTTGAGTGGCTGGAACTGGAGCCATTGACGCTGGATCCTGATCGCCTGGAGGTTCGGCCGCATGAGAGTGACAGTTACTATCGCGGCAAGTACCCGCACCGCACCCGCCACCGCATCGAACCACCACCCCGACATTCGATTCCGCCCCGAATAGAGGCCGACATCCGGCGCAATTTCGCCTGGTTTTACGAGTTGTTCTATCCCGCTTTGACCTGACTTGATTCCCTGCCTGATTTCCGGAGGTTCCATGACTTCGATTTCCCTGGTTTCACGTTCGGATGCACTCTCTGCCACGGCGTCTCGCAGCCATCTGGCCCTGGCCATTGCCGCTGCGCTGGGAGCCGGTTCGGCAAGTGCCGCGACCCTTTTCGTCGACGATGATTGCACGCTGGCCGATGCGATTCGATCGATCAATGCCGGGCAGTCAATCGGTGGTTGCCCGGCCGGCGATGGCATCAACGACACGATTGTCTTGCCCGCCGGTACCCAGCTCATCGACGACTGGCTGCCGATCATCAACACCGATGTCGTGATCCAGGGGCAAGGGCGCGACCAGACGGTGGTGGATGGCAGCGACAGCTATCGACCGTTCTTTGTCCGCAGTGGCACGGTTGTTCTCCGGGACATGTCCATCGTCAACGGCCGCGCACTGGGTGGCAATGGCCGTGATGGCGGCGGCGGAGGTGCCGGCCTGGGTGGCGCGCTGCTGGTTTATGGCGGTGAGGTTGGCGTGGAACGCGTGAGTTTCCTTGCCAACAGCGCAGCCGGTGGAAATGCCGTTGGCAACCTTGCCAGAGCTGGCGGCGGCGGTGGCGGTCTGTCCGGCGCGGGTGGTGCCCGCGCCATTGGAGGTGGTGGTGGCGGCGGCTGGCGCGGTAACGGGGGCGCTGGTGGATCAAGCTTCCAGCCAGGCGGTGCCGGACAGGGCTACGGCGGCGGCGGTGGCGGTGGAGAAAGTGCGGCCGGGGGAGTGGGTGGGCAAGGTGGCTCAGGCGGCAGCGCCGGCTACTTCCAAGGGGGTGGGGGAGGAAGCAATACGGCCGGACAGAATGGTGGCAGCGGCGGCGGGGGCGCCAATGGCGGGTTTGGCAATGGCGGTGGTGGAGCAGGCTATTTTGGGGACAGTGGCGGCGGCCGGGGCGGTTTTGGCGGCGGCGGGGGTGGTGCCGGGGAATACGCAGGCAATGCCGGTGCCGGAGGGTTCGGCGGCGGCGGTGGCGGTGGCTGGACATTCTCTGGGAACTTTGGGTCCAACGGCGGCGCTGGTGGCCTGGGCGGTGGCGGTGGCGGCTCGGGCGCTGGTGCGAGCTCCGGCGGAGCGGGGGGATTTGCCGCTGGCGCCGGAACTGGTTCTGGCAGTGCAGCCAATGGCGTCGGTGGGGGCGGCGCCGGCCTCGGCGGTGCGGTATTCGTTCGCTCCGGTCAGCTGCGCCTGAATGATGTGCTGTTTGCCGGAAACTCGGCCTCGGGCGGCGAGTCCTCAGGCAATCGCGGCCAGGGTCTGGGGGGAGCGCTGTTCCTGTGCGCAGCGGGTACCGGCCCTGGCCAGATCAGCCATCCCACGGCCAGCCAGTGCAGCGCCAGTCTGCATCCCGAAAGTTCACGGGTGTGTTTTGAAAGCAACCAGGCGCAGGATGGTCAGCCGGATGTGTTCGGCCCCTGGAGCAGTGAGTTGCAGGCCAATTGCCACGAGCTGCAGCTGTCGAAGGCGGTGACCGGCGGGCTGCCGGCAACGCAGGCTGGAGACCAGCTCGAGTACACGGTGGCGGTCAACAACATTGGCCTCCTGACGGTCAACGCGGTCAGCGTCAGCAGTTTTCTGCTCGGTACGCTTGAATTCTGCGGAACCTTGGTGCGCGGGGCTGCTTGCGAATTCAGCGGCACCTATACGCTGACCGAAAGCGATATCGCAGCCGGAAAGGTCATCAGCACCGCCAGCGCAATCAGCGAGCAGACCGGCCTGGTCCAGGCCACTCTGGTCACCGGGGTCGGGGACCTGATCTTCCGTGATCGACTGGAGGCGGCTGCCGATTGAGAGGAATTGCCTCAGGTGGCTCCAGCAGGTCAGCAGAAAGTTGAGCCTGGGAACAATTGCTGTCAGGCAATTGCCCATGCACACTCTTCGTGCGGCACTTTGACCCTGGAGATCGGAGCCATCTGTGCCAACGTGGGTTGGTGACGCTCGTATCGCCAAGTTTGCAGTTGAAGCTGATCTTGATGGCGAGCAATCTTGATCCGCGGACTTCTGAAAAACTCTGCGCTGAGTGCACTTTGGTCTGTCAGGAAAAAATTCTACGGCTGGTCCTTTCGCGCTCAGGCAGTTCCTTTGCTGGAGTAATCTTGCGAAACTATGGGGTGTGAGCGCCCAGCAGGGCAGTGTTTTCTTCGGCGATTACCTGATTTCGACCGGCGGCCTTGGCCGCATAAAGCCGGCGGTCGGCTCTGACCATCAGCTCGCTCAGGCTCATGGATTTCGCCTCGCTCGCCGAGGCAATCCCGATGCTGCAAGTCAAACGCAGATCCGGTGCAATGTCACCGAAGTGCGTTTCCTCGAGTGTGCGCAGTAAACGTTTGGCAACAGTCATGGCTTCTTTGTTTGTGGCCCTAGGGAGCATTAGAGAGAACTCCTCACCCCCAAGTCGGCTGATCAGATCATCGGCGCGCGCCGAGGCCCTAAGCACGTTTGCTACCGTGATAAGCACCTGGTCTCCCGCTGGATGTCCATATCGATCATTGACCTGCTTGAAATGATCGAGATCAATGGCCAGCAGTACCGGGCCGGCCTGGTCGTGCTGCATTCTGCTTAATTCCAACTCCGCTGATTCAAGAAAGGCGCGGCGGTTAGCAAGGCCGGTCAGTGAATCACGTCTGGCAAGGTCCCACATCCTGCGGCGCTGCCCGCGTTGCCGGCTGCCCCATAACAGCATAGTCAACAGCAGTATTGCCATTACGATCAGCGCCAGGCGCTGCCAGAACTGCGCCTTTTGCAGGGCGCTGATCTCGGCCTGTTTCAGAACTGCCTCGGTCTCGGCCTGGTCCAGCAGCCTGGTTCGATCGCGCACCTCAAAGGTAGCCTGAAGAGCGATCAGTTGCTCCGCGTTGTTTCGCTGTTGCAAACTTCGCTCGAGGCGACGGACTTCAAGCAATTGTTCGTAGGCTTCGTCGTATCGGGTAGCGTCAGCAAGCGCCTGGGCCCGAACCAGATTCCATGCCACGCTGAGTGATGGCGACTCCATGATATTGGGCGATTCGCTCAATCGATCGACCAGACCAAGAGCAGCTTCTGTCTGTCCAAGTCCAAGCAGGGACTCGGCGCGTCTGAGTTGCAAGTCGTCAACTTGGTGGCCGAGTATGTTGGCCTGAACCATCAGGGCTTGGTCGAGGCTATCCAATGCTTCATGGTATCGACCCATCGCATTCAAGGCTATCGCCGGGGCAGCCGATACTGTGCTTTGCCACATTGGCAATTCACGATCTCCTAGCCGTCGCCTTGCCTCGGCGGCAAGGTCGAGGGACTCCTCCCAACGATTCAGGTCATTGAGGATGTAGCTCAGTTGAATAGTGACTGCGAGCTGATCATCAAGTGAGGCTGAATCATCGTTGTCGAATTCGTCCAGCAAGCCTCGCAAGATTTGTTCGGCTCGGTCAAGGCGCCCTATTCGTCGATAAAGAATGCCAATGTCGATATCAAGCGAGCGAGCGCGATCCGGGCGTCCGAGCGCTTCAAACTCGGCCTTGGCCATCAGAAGCGTGGCCAGCGCCTCGCCGGAGGAGTCGAGCAAACCCAAAACGGTACCTAACCATAATTTAGCGACGGCAGCGATGTAGGAATCTCCCGCGCGCTCGGCAAGTTGGACCGCCTCCTGAAGCAAGGGAAGAGCATGGACTGAGCCTTCCAGTAATTCCACTGCATCAGCACGGCATATCTGAAAAAGAGCGGCCTCTCGAAACATTGATTCATTCCGGGCGCGGCTGTATCCGGCTTCACCCAGTTGCCGCTGCCGGCTGAGATCGTCGCCGATGTTGAGGAAGCAGGCAACGACATCACGCTGGATGCTTCTATGTTTGTCGCCTGGCGGGAGTGCAGCAGAGATGCGATCAAGAAAATCAGGCTGCTCTGCCATTGCGGCGTAACTGCCCTCTCGTTCTTCGATGAAGAGCTTGTAAAGGCTGTCGAATAATGCGGCCTCGTCACTGGCAAGTGTCAGTGGGAGGAGAGAAATGCCCAGGAGCATGACGCAGGCGTTTCTTTTCACGAATCTTCTGCCCCCTAAGCAGCAACGTTTTTCCCAGTATAGCTGTGCCACGTGGTGGAGCGAAGACTGGCGTGTCGAGTTCAATAGCTCACTTGTCGGCATCAAGTCCGAGTCTGCTCAGCTTCCTGGTCAGGGTATTGCGGCCGATGCCCAGGGCGGTGGCGGCGTTCTGGCGGTGACCATCACACTGGGCAAGGGCGCGCTCGATCAGGGTGCGTTCGAGTTGGTCAGTGGTGCTTTGCCAGATGTCCGGGTCTGCACTTTCCAGGCGTTGATCCAGCCAGGTGACCAGGGCCTGGGTCCAGCTGGGTTCGCTGGGTCGGGCTCGGGGTGAAAGCAGGGTCTCGGGCAGGTCGCTCGGGCTGATGTCCTGGCCTGGGGCCATGACGGTGAGCCAGCGGCAGGTGTTTTCCAGCTCGCGCACGTTGCCCGGCCAGTCGTGGCGGTTGAGTCGATCCAGGGTCGCCGGCAACAGGCGCTTGCGGACCGTGTTGAGTTCAGCCGCTGCCGCGGCCAGAAAGTGCTTGGCCAGGCTGGCGATATCTTCGCGCCGCTCGCGCAGGGCAGGCACATGCAAGTGGATGACGTTGAGGCGGTGGTAGAGGTCTTCGCGGAAGCGACCGGCGGCCACTTCGTCCTTGAGATTGCGGTGGGTAGCGGCCAGGATGCGCACGTCCACGCGGCGGGCTTCGCGGCCGCCGACGCGGTAGAACTCGCCCTCGGCCAGCACCCGCAAGAGCCGGGTTTGCAGGGCCAGCGGCATGTCGCCGATTTCGTCCAGGAACAGGGTGCCGCCATGGGCCTGCTCGAAGCGGCCGGGGCGGGACTGGTCGGCGCCGGTAAAGGCGCCTTTTTCGTGGCCGAACAGTTCCGATTCCAGCAGGTCGGCCGGAATGGCGGCGGTGTTGAGGGCAATCAGCGGC
Source organism: Wenzhouxiangellaceae bacterium (assembly GCA_007695005.1). Taxonomy (GTDB): domain Bacteria; phylum Pseudomonadota; class Gammaproteobacteria; order Xanthomonadales; family Wenzhouxiangellaceae; genus Wenzhouxiangella. The sequence continues at coordinate 9,320 of REEQ01000014.1, forward strand.
CGGCTGGCGCGCGGGCTGTGACGGTGCAGGGCGCGCGCGATCAGCTCCTTGCCGGTGCCGGATTCTCCGGTGATCAGCACCGACATGTCCGATCTCGATAATCGGCCTATGGCGCGGAAGACGTTCTGCATGGCCGGTGCTTCGCCGAGCAGCTCCGGGGTTTCCGGCGGTGGATCGCCATGGCGATCGCGGGCCTGGTTCTGACCGACCGCCTTTTCGACCAGGCCGACCAGTTCATCCAGGTCGAAGGGTTTGGGCAGGTACTCGAAAGCGCCGGCACCGTAGGCGCTGATGGCACTTTCCAGGTCGGACTGGGCGGTCATGACTATGACCGGCGGGGCCGACTGGCCGGCTGGCGATCTTCCGAGCAGGCTCAGGCCGCTTTCTCCGGGCAGACGCAGGTCGGCAATGATGGCCGCCGGCGCGGTCTCGGCCAAAGCGAGCAGGGCATCGTCGGCGCTGCGGAACAGGCTGACGTCAAAGCCTGCCCCCAGCAGGGCACGTTCCAGCACCCAGCCCAGGGCGTGATCGTCCTCGACGATCCAGACTGACCGGCTCATTTGCCGTCTCCACCGGTGCTTGATGGCGTTTCGGTTCCCAGCGGCAGGTCGATCATGAATTCAGTGCGTCCCGGGCGGCTGCTGCAGTCGATGCGGCCATCGTTGGCGCCAATCAGGCCGCGGGCGATGGCCAGACCCAGCCCGGTGCGCTGCGGATGACCGGAAACCATGGGGAAAAAGATGCGCTCGATCTGGTCTGGTGCAATGCCGGGGCCGTTGTCGATCACGCTGATCCGCGCGCACTGACGATGGCTGCGGCCACCGATGACCAGGTTGTAGACCACGCGGGTACGCAGCTTTATCCGCCCCTGGGCGCTATCGGCCAGGGCCTCACCAGCGTTGCGCAGCAGGTTGAGCAGGGCCTGGACGAGCTGGTCCGGGTCGACCTGTACCCGGGGCAGGCTGGGGTCGTAGTCGCGCTCGATCTTGATGCTGTTGGTGTCGCCTGCCGCAAACAGGCGGCGAACGTGTTCCAGTGGCCTGTGCAGGTTCACCGCCTGCGGCCGGGGCAATTGCTGTGGTCCGAGCAGCTGGCTGACCAGGGTGCCCAGCCGGTCGGCCTCGCCGATGATGATGCGCGTGTATTCCTTGAGTTCGGCACGGTCGAGCTTGCGTTCCAGCAATTGGGCTGCGCCGCGAAGACCGGCCAGCGGATTGCGCAGTTCGTGGGCCAGGTTGCGGACCATGCGATGGGCCAGGCGCTGTTGGGCGTCGCTGTCGGCATCACGCACCAGGGTGTGGTCACGGTCGCTGAGCTGCATTTCGATGACCACCTGGCTGGGGCCGGCCCGCACGGGCAGGGCCGAGATCACGCAATCCACCCGCATGGGCTGGTCCTGGGAGCGTGGCAGCAGGGTCAGTTCACGGAAGGCCATGGCCTGGCCGCTGGTGGCAATGTCGGTGATGGCCAGGTTCAGGTCGATACTTTCCGGCCACAGCATCTCTGCGCTGCCGCCCAGGACCTGGCGAGCGCTGACCCCGAGCAGGGTTTCTGCTGCTGCGTTCATCCACAGCAATTGAGCGTTGGCGTCGAACACCAGGATGGCCGTGGCCAGATGGTCAATCAGATCCTGGCGCAGCTCGGGTTCCAGAGGCAGTTTTTCCATGGGGAGATCATGCACCAAATTGGTGCACTTGCATAGCGGCCGTGTTCGCTTGTGGTGCGATTGGCGCTGTCGCCGCTATCGGAGATGCGCCTAACTGGCTGAAAAGACTGGGGATGAGGTGTTATGGCACGGATTCTGCTCTGCCTTTAGCTGAACCCGGTCGCGAACCGGGCTTAAACCGCACCCCACCATGAGGAGCTACCCATGAAACTGATCATCGCCATCATCAAGCCGTTCAAGCTTGACGATTTGCGCGACGCACTGTCCGAGGCCGGCGTGCATGGTCTGACCGTGACCGAAGTCAAGGGCTTCGGCCGCCAGAAGGGCCATACCGAACTTTACCGAGGCGCCGAATACCGGGTCGATTTCCTGCCCAAGTTGAAGCTGGAAATCGCCGTGTCCGACGAGCAGGTCGACAGCGTGGTCGAGACCATCGCCCAGGTTGCCAATACCGGCAAGATCGGTGACGGCAAGATTTTCGTGCTCGAACTTATCGAAAGCATTCGCATTCGCACCGGCGAGCGCGGATCCGACGCCCTTTGATCCAAGGAGGAACCCATGGAAACTACCGCTCAGATCCTGGAGCTCAGCTACGCCCTGGACACATTTTATTTCCTGCTGTCTGGCGCCCTGGTCATGTGGATGGCCGCCGGCTTCACCATGCTCGAATCCGGCATGGTGCGCTCGAAAAACACCGTCGAGATCCTGGTCAAGAATATTGGCCTGTTCTCGATTGCCT
>REEQ01000099.1 GCA_007695005.1 Wenzhouxiangellaceae bacterium
GCGCTTGGCGTAGCCTTCAAGCTCGATCAGCTGGCCCCGTTTGCCTGGATCGGGATCGGCGAGTCTGCCTAACCAAGCCTGAGTGTTTTCCGTCGGAGCGATCTTGAAGCAAGTGTATCGCTGACTCCCAGGGGGCCTCCCATCGCTCTAATAGGTTCATCCCGACATCTCTTGGCGTTGAGCAAAGATAGGTAACATGCGTGGCTGGTCAGCAACGGGAATCGTGAATGAGTCACTCGACAGCTATCGTCTGGTTCCGGCGCGATCTGCGCCTGGCCGACAATCCGGCCCTGGACCGGGCCCGGCGCGAACATGAGCGCGTGGTGCCGGTATTCATCTGGGACCCGGACGCCGAGGGCGACTGGGCGCCGGGCGCGGCCGGGCGCTGGTGGTTGCATCATTCGCTGGCAGCCCTGGCCGAGCGCCTGGACCAGCGCGGCAGCCGCCTGATCATCGCCGCCGGTGATACGGCCGAGGCGCTGGAGCGGATTCGCAAGGTCACCGGCGCTGATGCCGTCTACTGGAACCGACTTTACGAGCCGGCACTCATCGAGCGCGATCGCAAGCTGAAGGCATCCCTGCGCGAGCAGGGCCTGGTGGCGGAAAGCTGCAACGGTGCGCTGCTGTTCGAGCCCTGGCAGCTGGTCAAGGATGACAAGTCACCCTACCTGGTGTTCACGCCGTTCTGGAAGCAGATGCAGAAGCGCTGGCAGGCGCCGTCAGTATGCCCGGAGCCGCGCCAGCTTGACGGTCCGGCGCGCTGGCCGGCCAGCTTGGCCCTGGAGGAGCTGAAGCTGCTTCCCGAGATTGACTGGGCCGATGGTTTTGGTGAGCGCTGGAGTCCGGGTGAGCTGGCCGCCCGCCGCCGTCTGGAGCATTTCGTTGACGACCCGGTGACCGACTACGACGCTGCCCGCGATCGTCCGGATCGTGCCGGAACCTCGCGCCTGTCACCGCACCTGCATTTTGGTGAGGTGTCGCCTCGGCAGGTGGCCCTGGCCCTGGACGAGGCCGGCGAGCTGCCGCGCGGCAAGGGAAAACTGTCCTTGCTGCGCGAAATCGCCTGGCGGGAATTTTCCTGGTCGCTGCTGTTCCACCATCCGCACCTGCCCGACAAGGCGCTGAAAACGCCGTTCCAGGATTTCCCCTGGCGTGACCGCGCCGATTACCAGGATGATCTCAAGGCCTGGCAGCGCGGCCAGACCGGCATTCCCATGGTCGATGCCGGTATGCGCGAGCTCTGGACCACGGGCTGGATGCACAATCGCGTGCGCATGGTCGTGGCCTCATTCCTGACCAAGAACTTGCTTATTCCCTGGCAGGAAGGCGCGAAATGGTTCTGGGACACGCTGGTCGATGCCGACCTGGGCAACAACACCCAGGGCTGGCAGTGGACCGCCGGCTGCGGCGCCGATGCCGCCCCGTATTTCCGCGTCTTCAATCCGGTCCTGCAAGGCGAAAAATTCGACCCCCAGGGTGACTATGTCAGGCGCTGGTGCCCCGAACTGGCCAAGCGCCCCGCCAAGCGCATTCACCATCCGCTGGCAGACGGCGAGCGCTGCGGCGACTACCCGCGCCCCATCGTCGATCTCAAGGGCAGCCGCGAGCGAGCCCTCGCGGCTTACCAGTCGATGCGCTGATCAGCGACCCGGGCGGTGGTGATAGCACCAGTGCCAAGGTTCCCATGAAATGCCATGGCGATTGGCCATGCCGAAGCTTTCACGAAAGCCATAGATGCCGCCGTTGGATTTAAGCCAACGGTAGGCCCGTGAGTCGGCAAAGCTCTCTTCCAGCGGCTTGCAACCGGGGGCGGTGACATCGACCGCGCGCCCGCCGTGATGCTCGCTGTAGCCCGGAGCTGCCGACACCTTGAGAATGTCTTCCAGGGATTTGCCCTCATTGAGTCGGCGGCGAATGAGGTTGACCTGGTAAGTGACGCCGCGGTAGGCCGAGACCAGTTGCAAGTCGATGCCGTTGTTGGCCGCAGCCGAGCGCATTCGGCCCCAGGCCGTGGCGGCAGCCGGTGTCAGGCGCTGGTCACGATTAAAGATATCCGGGCCGATCGACACCAGCGTGCTCGCTTCGGGTATCAGTTTCAGGCGCCGTCTCACGCCGTAGTTTTCCGGAATGCCGAGCTCGTCGAGCAGCTTGATGAGCTCTTTCAGTTCAGGTCGTGCCTTGGCCAGCAGGTTTTTCTCAACGACCACCGCACCGTCGCCGTCAAGCGCTTCAGCCGTTTCGTAGCCGATCGTTGACATGAAACCGGTGACCTGCTTCTTGATCTGGCAAGTCAGGCTGCGCGCACCATAGCTCAGGGCCAGTTTTTCGACGGCGCCGAACAGCTGTCGCGGCGTGTCCGGCGCTGCCGTTTCCGGGTCCAGGTAGCAGGCCAATACCCGGGTATGGTCCAGATCCAGCGCAATCAGGCCGGCCAGGCGATTGCCGCGCGTGGCCAGCATCAGGCACTGATCCGGAATCAGCCGGGCCAGGTAGCCTTCGATGTTGTCTGGTCGTTTGCGGCCAGCCATCATATCCGGCAGCTGATTTTCCACCAGCCGAGCGAGAGTGGGGATCTCTGCGGTTCGAGCTGGCCTTACCTTGATGCCTTCGGTCATGCAGACTCCGATATCGGGCCCCTTGAAGCCTAATTCTTTGTCTCCTTGAATACACTCCCCCCTGGAGCTCCCTGAATTGTGGTCCGGCACCATCTGTTATATTTCGCCAATGACATCCGGACCTTTGACTTACTGGCTCGAGCAGTTAGTCCTGATCATGTTACTGGTCGGTGTCATTCTACTACTTCCGCTGCTGCCGGCCCGCGCCTTCTTCAGTGTTTACTGGCCGCACCCGGTCGAGGAGCTGATCTTGCGCGATGGGGACCAGGCGCTGCGCAAGCTGCTGCCGGTCGGTGCAGGTGAAAATCCGGCATGGGATGTCGTTGCTCGCAGTCGTCCGCACAGCGTGGTTTCGATAGAGACCCGGGGTGGTGATGTGGTGCATGCCTACCTGATCGGTCGGCGTGAGCAGGACAATGAACTTGACCCGGCTTCTGACAACGACACCGGGCCGAGCGTACTTCTCATTCAGCTTGCGGACGATAGCCGATTGGAGTTGGAGATTGCCGCCGTCCACCGCCTAATGCATAGTAATCGCCTCAAGCTTGTCGAGCGGGCGCGGATGACTGGTGCTCGACTGATTGAGGCCTGGTCCCAACGCCCGTCAGAAAGCGCAGCCGAGGTCGATGCGATCGAGCCCGAGCAGGGCCATGAGCAGCCTGTCGACGCCGAGGGCGACGCCGGCACAGTCGGGTAGGCCTTCCGTCAGCGCCTGGAGCAGTGCCTCGTCCATCGGCATGGCAGGCAAGCCAAGTGTGTCTCGCCGACGGTTGTCCCGCTCGAATCGCAGCCTTTGCTCCGTCGGGCAGGTCAGCTCCTGATAGCCATTGGCCAGCTCAATTGGCCCGACAAAGACCTCGAAGCGCTGGGCCAGCTCAGGTTGCTCCGGATCCAGTCGAGCCAGGGCCGCCTGACTGGCTGGGTAGTGATAAACAATGCTCAGGGCCTTTGCCGGAAGCCTTGGCTGAATATGGCTGGCGAACAGGTAGTCGAGCAAACTGTCGCAGTCGGCCGTGCCAACCAGTTCGGGTACCAGGGCGCGCAGTTCGGTCTCGCTGGCAGTCAGGGGCTCGACGCCAAGCTCGGTAAAGCAGTCTGTCCATGCGCGCCACTGGATCAGGTAGCCGTCGGCACCGATAGATGCGGCGCAGTGCAGGATCAGCTCGCAGACCTCTTTGGCCAGTCGCTGCCAGGTCCAGCCGCACCGGTACCACTCCAGTAGCAAAAACTCCGTGCGGTGCAGTCTCCCCTGCTCACTGCCGCGAAAGACCGGCCCCATTTCATAGAGGTCGCCCAGCTGTGCTGCCAGCAGGCGTTTGTGAAAATACTCGGGCGAGGTCCGCAAATAGCCATCCAGACCAGTGACCTGCAGACTCTCGATATGCGGGTCGCTGACGCCGGCCGGGGTCAGTAACGGCGTCTGGACTTCCAGCACCTGACGTTCGGCAAAAAAATCCCGGATCGCCGACAGCAACTGCGCACGCTGCTGCAGCGTTCGCCTGTCCGCGCCGGGTCGCCAGCTGGTCACAGGCCCAGGGGCGAGCCGTCCAGCTCGCGCAGCGTCAAGGCGATACCTATTCGTTCCAGCTGCTGCTGTTCGAACTCCAAATCCTGGCGGGTCAGTGGGTGGGCATCCAGCCAGCCGGTGGGCAGCGCCAGCGACAGGAGTTCAGCGTTTGCACTGACGCCGAAATCGGTCAGGTTACGATCGTTGCGGGCCCGGTTCATCGCCAGGCCAAGGCGGAGCAGGGCGAGCAGGCGTCGCGCCGAACCCTGAAGGCGGGCCGGCAGACGGCTAAGCTCCTCGCTGAGAATGCGACGCTTCTGCAGGCGCGCGAGGCAGGCCAGGAACTGCTGCTCCTGGCGGCCGAAGCCGGGCATGTCGGCATGTTCCAGAATGTAGCCGGCATGGAGATGGTCATTGTCGTGGGCGATCGCCAGACCGATTTCATGCAGCTGACTGATCCAGTGCAGCATATCGGCATGTACGGTCGACAGCGCCCAGGCTTCGGCAACCTGCTCGAACGCGGTTCGGGTCCAGTCGTCGATGCGTTCGGCCTGGCTGCGGTCGACCTTGTAGCGTTCACCCATGGCACGCACTGTCTGTTCGCGCGGGTCGCGGTCTTCGAGGCGGCCCAGCAGGTCATGCAGCAGTCCTTCGCGCAGGGCAAAATCGGAAACCGCCAGCTCGCTGATCTCGAGGACATTCATTACCGCCTCCAGCACGACCATGCCGCCGGCGATGACCGGTCGACGCTGTTCCGACAATGAGGCCAGTTCAAGTTTCGAGGTATCGCCGACATCGAGCGTCAGACGGCGCAGTTCGGCCAGACCGGCAGGGGTCACGCTGCGTCGATGCTCGGGATCCAGCTCGGTGATCATGTCGGCCACGGCACGGATCGTGCCGGATGAGCCGACCGCTTCGTCCCAGCCGAAGCGACGAAAGCTTTCGGCATGGGCCTGCAGCTCGGCGCCGATCTGACGCAGGCCACGCTGCCAACGGGCAGCGGTCACTCGACCATCCGGGAAAAGCGATCGGGTGACGGCGACGCAGCCAAAGCCGAGGCTCTCGGCCAGGCCGGGCTCGGCGGGGCTGGCGCCGACGACCAGCTCGGTGGAGCCGCCGCCGATGTCGATGACCAGGCGCTTGCCAGCGGGCGCAGGCATCCCCTGACCGACCCCGAGGTAGACCAGGCGAGCTTCTTCCCGGCCGCTGACGATATCGATTGGGCATCCCAGTGCGGTTTCAGCGACCACAAGAAAGGCGGCTGGATTGCGCAATCGGCGAAAGGTCTGGGTGCCGACAGCACGAATCTGCTGATCGGGAATGCCGGCAATACGCTGGCCAAAGCGGGCCAGGCTGGCAATGGCCCGCTCGCGCGTTTCGCCATCGAGGCGACCGCGGCTGTCCAGGCCGCCGCCGATGCGCACCATGTCCTTGATCCGGTCTATGACGCGGAGCTGGCCATTGTCCAGGCGGGCGACGATCATGTGGAAACTGTTGCTGCCCAAATCAACGGCCGCGAACAGCTGCCTGTCATCCATTAGCGGCCCTTTCGATCAGGATGCCCTGGGCCGAGCGCGGTTGTTCCTCGCCGATCGGGCGCATCAGGTGATAGCTGCCGTCGCCGTGCAGTTCCCAGGCCTGAATATTGTCTTCAAAGGCCAGCTCGATGCTGTCATGGTAGACGCGCCGAGCCGCGTGCTTGTCTTCAATCGGGAAACAGGTTTCAACCCGCTGAAACAGATTGCGTTCCATCCAGTCGGCACTGGCAGCCCAGGTCTCTGACTGACCGGCGTTGGCAAAGTGATAGATCCGGCTGTGTTCGAGGAACCTGCCCAGGACGGAGCGCACACGAATATTGTCCGACAGGCCGGGAATGCCTGGACGCAGGCAGCAGATGCCTCGAACCACCAGGCGAATCTTCACGCCAGCACGGGAGGCCCGGTACAGGGCATGAATGATCCCCGGCTCGGTCAGGGAATTCATCTTGGCGCTGATCGCGGCCTCGCGACCGGCCTCGGCATGCGCTGTTTCACGCTCGATTCGGCCGAGCAGGAAGTCGTGCAGCCCGAACGGCGACTGGACCAGCTTGTTCAACTCCTGCACCCGGCCAAGCCCGGAGAGCTGCTGGAAGATACGGTGAACATCCTGACCCAGCTCGGCATCGCCAGACAGCAGGCTCCAGTCGGTATAGGCCTTGGCCGTTCCCTGGTGGTAGTTGCCGGTACCCAGGTGCACGTAACGGACCAGGCGCCCGCGTTCGCGCCGAACCATCAACATCATCTTGGCGTGGGTCTTGTGGCCGACGATTCCGTAGACGACCTGGACGCCGGCTTCCTGCAGGCGGGTTGCCAGGGTAATGTTGGCTTCTTCGTCAAAGCGCGCCCTGAGCTCGACGATAACCGTGACGTCCTTGCCGGCACGGGCGGCTTCGATCAGCAGGCCGACCAGGGCTGAGTCCACGCCTGTGCGGTAGAGCGTCTGCTTGATCGCCAGTACATCGGGGTCGGCCACGGCCTGGCGGACCAGGTCGACCACGGGCTGGAAGCTGTCGTAGGGGTGGTGCAGCAACCAGTCGCGCCGGCGAATCGAGGCAAACAGGTTGCTGCCGGCCTGCAGCGGCTTCGGTGTGCTGGGCTGAAACGGTGGGTATTTGAGGTCGGGGCGGTCGGCGAGGTCGCAGATTGCGCTCATCCTGTTCAGATTGACCGGTCCGTCGCAGCGATAGATATCGGCCTCCTCGATGCCGAATTTTGCGGCCAGGTAGCGGGTAATGTCTTCCGGACAGTTGTCGGCCACTTCCAGCCGCACGGCTTCGGCAAAGCCGCGCTCCATCAGCTCGCCTTCAAGTGCTCGAGCAAGATCCTCGATTTCCTCCTCGTCGACAAACAGCTCGCTGTTGCGGGTGACGCGGAACTGGTAACAGCCGCGAACCTTCATCCCCGGGAACAGCTCATCGATGAATGCATGGATGATGGACGAGAGAAAGACGAAGTCATCCGGTCCTCGGCTGTAGCTCTTGGGGACTCGGATAATGCGTGGCAGCGAGCGCGGCGCCCGCACCAGGGCCATGCCGCTGTCGCGCCCGAACGCATCACGACCCTCCAGGGCAACGGCGAAGTTGAGGCTTTTGTTGAGGATTCGCGGAAAGGGATGGGCTGGATCAAGACCGAGCGGACTAAGTACTGGCATCAGTTCCTGCCGGAAATGTCGATGCAGCCACTTGCGCTGACGTCGGGTCCACTCCGAGCGTCGAAAAATATGAATGCCTTGTTCGGCCAGCTCGGGCGTGAGCTCCTCGTTCATGACCCGGTATTGTTCATGAACCATCTCGACCACTGCATCGCGGATGACTTCCAGCGCTGCGCTGGGCGTCAAGCCGTCGGGGCCGGGCTGGTTGGCGCCGTGCTGCAGCCGTTGTCGGACCGCTGCGACGCGAACCTCAAAAAATTCGTCCAGATTGGTGCAAGAGATGCAGAGGAATCTCAGCCGTTCCAGCAGTGGCACGTTTGAGTCCCGGGCCAACTCCAGCACCCGCCGGGTAAAGGTCAGCAGGCTGAGCTCGCGGTTGAACAGCAGTTCAGGAGGTGACAGATCATCTTCTTGCCACTGTTCGATCGCAGCAGCGTGCTGTCGCACTTCAAGAATGGACTCGGTGGCCGGTTTTGGCATCGTTGGAGCGCCTGTGCAGCGGATTCTGGCCACACTGTAACGTAAAGCACTTGTCAGATTTTTGACACGAATCAGACCGTGCCGGGGCGGTGTGGGCTCAACGGGCGCGAGTCATCAGGCGGACCTGTTCGCTGCGCAGTTCTGCCAGCCGCGCGCTGATCCGGGCGCGCTGGTAAAAGTCCAGATCTTCGCGTCCACTGACCCGCTCCAGCTGATCGATGGCTTCGGTGACACCGCCGCGCAGGTAGTAGCTGTCGGCGACTGCTTCAGCGGCCCGGACCGGTTCGCCGGCTACATTGGCTGCGCGAGCCATCAGCTCGGTCATGCGCAGATCGTTCGGGTGCGCCCGCAGGTAGGGACGCAGGATGGTCATGGTTCGGCGCGCCAGGTCCGGCTCAGGCTGATGCATCAGGGTCTCAGCGTACTGTGTGGCCACCATTCGGTTGCCGGGGAAGTGGCGGTACAGTTCGGCCAGGATATCGACGGCGTCGGCTTGACGGCCTTGCGCCAACCGCAAATCAGCCTCAAGCAGTCGAAACAACTGTCGATCAGGGTCGGACGCCAGCAAGCTGGCGACTTCTGTCTCGGCCTGATCGAAATGCTTGCCCCGGATCATCGACAGGGCCAGGCCGTAGCGCATGGCATCGGCCGGTCGTTCGCCTCGGTCCATGCGGGCCCGGAACCACTGGATATTCTGGTCATGGTTCTGTGCCATCAGTACTCTCAGTCGTGACTGGACGAAGTGGAATTGCTGATCCTCAATGCGCGGTCTCGTCGCTATGCTTTCCGCCCGGTCTCGCGCCTCGGCGATTCGGTTCACGGTCAGTGGGTGGGTACGAAGATATTCAGGCGGACCGGAGCCCATGGCCCGGCTGTGCATGCTGAGCCGCTCGAAGAAACGCGTCATGCCGTGCGGATCGTAGCCTGCGCGCGCAAGCAAACCGATGCCAACACGATCAGCCTCTGCCTCGGATTGGCGGGTGTGATTGATCTGCAGCTGCTGGGCCAGCCCCATGCCGCTCATCAGTACCGCCTGGCTGGCATCCGGGCTTGCGCCGGCAAGGCCGGCGGCAATCGCGACCCCGATCGTTGCCAGCATGGCGGGCATGGATACCTGCTGCTGGTTTTCAACCGCCCGGGCGATGTGATCCTGGGTAACGTGGGCTATTTCATGGGCGACAACGCCGGCGACTTCGCTTTCGTCGTGAGCCAGCAGAATCAGACCTGCGTTGATCCCGATCACCCCGGCCACGGAAGCAAAGGCATTGATTCCGGGATCGCGCATCACGAAGAAATGAAAATCCGCTGCTGGCCGGTCGGAGTGCGATACCAGGCGGAAGCCCATGTCTTCGAAATGGTCTCGGATCATCGGGTCTTCGACCAGCAGATTGTGAGCGCGCATGTAGCGCTCAAAGTCGCGGGCAAAGGTCTGCTCCATTTCCGGGCTGAGCACACGCGTGCTGGTGCCGCCCATATCCGGCAGCATCACGCGCTGCTGCCCGGCAGCCAGGCCGCAAACCATTACAATGCTTGCGCCAAGCGCAAATTTCAGCCAGATGCGATTCATGCTGCTAAGACCGGCACTGCCCGGAGAAGGTTCATGCCCAGCGAGTATAGCGCGATCACCATCGACGTCCGCTCGACAGCCCTGATTCTGCTGCGGGCCAGACCCGGCAGTGGCAACGCCCATGCAGCCTTGCAGGCTGTTACCCGGCTGCGGAGCACGGGCAGCGAAACGGTGAGCGTGTTCTTGCATGGGCCCGCGGTCGATTGGGCCTTGCCCGAGCACTCCCCGACCTGGCAGGATTTGCGCGGCGACTCGCCGCTGTCACTGGAGCTCTGCCACGCCGCCTGGCAGCGTCGGCATGGTGACCGGCAGCCCGAGGTCTTCGAGCGTTCATCCTTGATTCGTTTCTGGAGCCAGGCGCTGACTGCCGGGCAGCTTCTGTGTTTCGGAGATCGGGATGAGTGAGCGCGGTTTCCTGATCGAGATTGCCACAGCGCCGGCCGAACTGGCCGGACGCGAACTGCTGGAGCTGGTGCTTGCAGCCGCCAGCCTCGATGTGGATCTGGTCGTGTTGTTTCGAAATCACGGCCTGGCCTACCTGGAGGCGCGCTGGAACCAGGGCTGGCGGCAGTTGCTCGATCATGAGTTGGCCACTGTTTGCTGCCTGGCGCCAGCGGGCGAGAAAACACTGCCGGGCCTGCTCGAGCTGGAGCAGCCTGCGCTGGACCGGTTGCGTGCCGAGCGCATTGTGCTGGAGCCCTGAGCGATGAATCCGACGCTTGAGATCGATGGCATGGTGCTTGAGCTCGATGAGCATGGCCACCTGCAGGATGCCGATAGCTGGCAGCCGGCAATCGGCATGGAGCTTGCGCGTCGGGACGGGCTCGAACTTGATGACCGGCAGTGGTGGCTGATTCACTTTGTCCGTGATTACCATGGCCATTACGGCAACCCGCCGCTGATGCGTGTGCTGGTGCGGGCCATGCGCGAGCAGTTTGCCGACCAGGCGCTGGGAAGTCGAGACCTGTACCGCCTGTTCCCCGACAACCCGGTGCGTCAGGCCTGCAAGTACGGTGGCTTGCCGGTGCCGGACTGGTGCATTTAAGGAGCCTGTGAACGACTATGCTCGGAGCCCCGAGGCAAACTCGTTCATCGGCTCCACAAGCGTCGCCGGGTGTTGCTGCACAGCTTTCATTCCTCGTATTGGAGATCAAGCATGAACCACAAGCCGATCGTCATGTATTCAACCAGCTACTGCCCATACTGCGTGGCTGCTCGTCAGCTGCTGCATGGAAAGGGCCTGACCTGGACCGAGGTGTCGCTGGATGCCGAGCCGGACAAGCGTGCCGAAATGATGAGTCGCAGCGGTCGCCGCACGGTCCCGCAGGTCTTCATCGGCGACACTCACGTTGGTGGCTTTGACGATCTGAATGCGCTGGATCAGGCCGGGGAGTTGGACAGCCTGCTCCGGTCTGTAAGCTGAACCGGATATAATGATCGGCTGACCAGAGCCGGCAAAGGAAGCCACTACTCGTGACCCAGGAAATCACTGTCATAAGGGGCGATGGCATCGGCCCCGAAATCATGGACGCCACGCTACGGGTGCTCGATGCGCTCGGAGCTGGATTCGAGTATGACTTCCAGCTGGCCGGCGTGGCCGCTCAGGAAGAGCTCGGTGAGTTGCTGCCCGAGAGTACGCTGGCTTCGATCGAGCGCACCCGAATTGCTCTGAAAGCGCCGCTGACGACGCCGGTCGGGGGCGGGTTCAAGTCACTGAACGTGGCCTTGCGCAAGCATTTCGATCTCTATGCCAACGTTCGTCCGGCCGTCAGTTTCCGTGGCACCCGTTCGCGCTACGAGAATGTCGACCTGATCACCGTTCGTGAGAACACCGAGGGTGCGTATCTGGCCGAGGGGGCGTATACCGCGCCGGATGGTTCGCGGGCTGAGTCGAAGATGGTCGTGACTCGAAAGGGTTGCGAGCGTGTCGTGCGCTTTGCCTTCGAGCTGGCGCGGAAAGCCCGGCGCCGAAAGGTGACGGCCGTGCACAAGGCCAATATTCTCAAGGATGTCACCGGCATGTTTTTGAACGTGGCCAGGGATGTTGCAGCGGAGTACTCCGACATCGAGTTCACCGACATGATCGTCGACAACGCCTGCATGCAGCTGGTCATGCGTCCGGAGCAGTTCGATGTGATCGTCACCACCAACCTGTTCGGCGACATCATCTCTGATCTTTGCGCCGGGCTGGTCGGCGGACTGGGCCTGGCACCCGGTGCCAACATCGGCAAGGATGCGGCCATGTTCGAGGCGGTGCACGGCTCGGCGCCGGACATCGCCGGCAGGGGCATCGCCAATCCCTGCGCATTGCTGCTGGGTGCTGCCCAGATGCTGGACCACGTCGATCAGTTCGAGCGGGCCGAGCGTCTGCGAAAGGCGATAGCCGCCAGCATAGAGCTGGGTGATCGGACCACGCCGGACCTGGGTGGCTCAGGCAGCACGGAGTCCTTCACTGACGCCATCATAGAGCGCCTGCAGAGCTGAACCTGAAGGGCCGTCCTGGCACGGGTCAGGGCCTGGCCGCTTCGCCTGCAAACGGCAGCATGGAGAGCTCTCCAGTAGCGGTCTTCCAGCTGTCGCTCAAGCGTGCTTGCAGCCAATCTATACCTGATTCCACGGCCGCATCCAGCGTCTGGCCCAGCGCCAGCTGGGCCGTGATCGCCGCCGACAGCGCGCAGCCGGTGCCATGCACTGAAGCCGGCAGCCGCGGGTGACGAAATGACAAGCGTTGTTCGCCGATGGCGAGCAGATCTTCGACCATCTCGCCGCTGCCGTGGCCGCCTTTGACCAGCACGGCGCGGCAGCCCAGGGCCAGCAGTGCAGCGGCCAGTTCGTCGGCGGGCGCGTTGGCGTCGAGACCGGTCAGGACGGCGGCCTCCGGCCGGTTGGGTGTGACCAGATCGGCCAACGGCAGCAGCCTGTCGCGCAGCGCCCGCTCGGCATTGACGCTCAGCAGGCGTGCGCCACTGGTGGCAACCATGACCGGGTCGATGACCAGCGCCATGTTGCGGGCCTTGACGATGGAGTCGGCCACCCGCTCAATGATCTTGTCGTTGGCGAGCATGCCGGTCTTGGCCGCTGCAATTGGCAACTCGTCGAGCACTGCGTCAAGTTGAGCTTGAACCATATCAGCATCCAGTACCGTGACCGCGCTGACCCCGCTGGTATTCTGGGCGGTAATGGCCGTCAGCACGCTGGCTGCTTCGACGCCCAGGGCATTGATGGTCTTGATGTCGGCCTGGATCCCCGCACCTCCGCAGGAGTCCGAGCCGGCAATGCTCAGTGCGTGGTATCTGCCGGTGTCGCTGTGGCTCATATGCAACAAAACGCCTTTTGTAAAAAACGAGGAAAATCAAGGAAATGTAATTTCAGGTCCTGGCCGCAGAAAAAAAACGGCCGCAATCGTTGTATTTGTGCCAAGGACCGGCGTAAACTTTACCGCAAATCGCGTCGATCACACGATGTTCGTGAAACTGCAGCCAAAAATTGCCGCAATTGCCTTCCTCGCCGCCTTGCTGTTGGCGCCGGGCAGCTGGGCTCGCTCGCTTCCCGCAGGAAGCCTCGCTGCGCACAGCGGGCTGACGTGGTACCTGGTGGCCTTTGAGCTCGGCCCGTGGGAGCAGTACCTGATCCACGAGCTGACTCCGCAGCTGGAGATGCTGGACACGGGGCCGGCGCCGAGGGTGTCGTGGTTGCATATGGAAGAGGGCTTGCTGCTGCCGGACTTTGCCCTGGGACTGCTCGGTCCGGGGCGCGGATACACCCTTTTTTCGCTCAGGCAGCAGCATGTCAGCCTGCCGATGACTGAATACCAGAACACCAGTTCGGCGGACGGCATGAGTTTCCGTCAGGCGTTGATCATGCCCGGCATCACCCACCAGGTCAGCGAACGCAATGCGCTGACCGTGTCGGCGGTTCTGGCCAGCCAGCAGTTCGGTGCCAGCGGCATGAATCTGCGCGAAGCAGACGATCCGGCCGGGGTCGATCGCGTGCTTTTGCAGCAGGCTCACCTGCGCTCGGAAGTGGCTCAGGGTGCTGGTATGCGCTTCGCTTTGAGCAGTGCCTTGCATGAAAATCTGAGGTTTGAGGCGGCTTACCAGTCCCGAATTGAGATGGCTGAATTTGCCTCCCTGCAGGGTGTGCATGGCAGTCGCGCCGAGCTGGACATTCCTTCACGGATCCAGTTTGGACTGGAATTTCTGGCGACGGAGCGCAGCTCCTTCAATCTCGGCGTATCGCAGATTTTTTACAGCGAGGTGGGAGCTTTCCCCAGCCGTGCCATGCCCGCCCGTTTTACCGCCCTTTTGGGGGACAGTACCAGTCCGGATTTCGACTGGTCTGACCTGGTGGTTTACAACGTCGGCTGGCAGTGGCAGCCCGACGCCAAGCTGACGTTCTACATTGACTATCGCACTCGCTCACAGCCCAAGCCGACGGCGCCAGCCCTGGCTCGTGCGCTGGGACCGGAACTGGCGCAGAATGCCTTGCTTGCCGGCGTGTCGAGAAGCTTCGGTCAGCGCGCGCGACTGCAGCTTGACGCGGCCTACGCTCCCCCCGAGTTTGCCTTCGGCGGGAACGTGCTGGGTATTGTCAGTGACAAGCTTGATCAGAGCCTGGAAGTGCAGGCGATGCTTCGATTCGATTTTTGACAGGGCTTTGATGGCGCGTTGGGCCACGCGCATTCCCCGCAAGCAACACTCCTGGCAACACAGCGGCGATATGCCCGGTGACCTTCCGGCGGGGGAAGGATCACCGGGCCTGAATGGCGGTTGCGCCGCCTTGGTCAAGGCCGGCTGCGGTCCGTATAATCCCTACCCATGATCTCGCGCCTCAGTCAGTGGTTTCAGCGCCACTTTTCCGATCCCCAGGTGGTTATCCTGGCGCTTTTTCTCACCTTGGGGCTTGCCGTTGTGCTGCTGTTCGGCCGCATGCTCACGCCAGTGGTCGCCAGCCTGATCATTGCCTATCTGCTGGAAGGTGCAGTTCAGCGACTGGAGCGCTTTGGTCTGCCGCGTCTGATCAGTGTCATCACCGTCTTTGCAACTTTCATGGCGACCCTGGTCTTTCTTCTGTTTGGCCTGGTGCCGGTGCTGACCCGCCAGCTCGGCGCCATCGTCCAGCAGTTGCCGAGCTACATTGCCCAGGCGCAGGCCTGGGTGGCGACGCTTCCGGAGCGCTATCCGCAGCTGGTTGCGCCGACCATGCTCGAAGACGGGGCGGCGGGTCCACCGGCGCCACTGCTCGGAGAGCAGGGCGAGCTTGCCCTCGTCGACGATGCTGAGCAGCAGATTGCACTGATCTCTCAGGAACAACTCTCTCGCATGCTCGACAACCTTGGCGCGGAGCTGGTCAGCTACGGCGCCACGCTGGTGTCCTTGTCCGGCGTGCTGGGTGTGGTCAGCCTGCTGATTTTCCTTGTCCTGATGCCGGTGCTGGTGTTTTTCTTTCTCAAGGACAAGCGCAAGCTCCTGGACTGGATGAGTCGTTATCTGCCCAGGGATCGAGCATTGGCCGTGAGCGTCTGGCACGAAGTCGATGCACAGATCGGCAACTACGTTCGCGGCAAGGTGCTGGAGATTCTGATTGTCTGGGTGGTGACCTACATCGTCTTCATGCTGCTGGGCATGCCTTTCGCCATGCTGCTGTCCATGATGGTCGGATTTTCGGTGATCATTCCCTACATTGGGGCGGCGGTGGTGACGATACCCGTTGCCCTGGTGGCGCTGGTGGCCTTTGGCGTCGGTGCCCAGTTCTGGTACGTGATGATCGCCTACGCCATCATCCAGGCGCTGGACGGCAATGTGCTGGTGCCCATCCTGTTTTCGGAGGTGGTTGATCTGCATCCGGTGGCCATCATCACTGCCGTGCTGGTCTTTGGCGGAATCTGGGGCTTTTGGGGGGTGTTCTTCGCCATACCGCTCGCTACGCTGGTCAATGCCGTACTCAGAGCCTGGCCGCGAGCCCGGGCAGATGCCTACGACGAAGGCGACATCGTCATTGCCGACGAGCCTTGAAGCAGCTTCGGCGATGGTCAAAGAGCCCTTTGGAGAGCGCTCATCGGACCCTGACGGTACCGAACCGACCGAGGGCTGGCGGCGCGAGGACAGCCGTTTGTTTGTCTTTCTTGACCGGAGCTTCGATCCTGCGACCGGCCAGGTCAGCCTGCGCTATCAACTCGACAGCCTCGTTCTGGAAGAGTGTTTCGAGCTGCCGCCCGTTGTCGTTTCTGCGCAGACTCGCTTCGCGGTCGAGGCGGCGCTCGACTTGCTGCACTGGGTGGCCGGCATCAGCTACTGGAAAGCGGCTTGTCCGACTCAAATCGAATTTGCCGGCACTGTTCCCAGCAAGGCGCAGGCGGATTGGCTGAGCCGTCTCTATCGCCATGGGCTGGCGGAGTTTGCTTTCCGCAATCAGCTCGATCCCGATCGCTTTGCTGATTTTCCGAATCGGACTGGAGAGCCCCCTGCTGCAGGCGCTGTCGGGCTCAGGCGACGCAGCCTGGTGCCCATGGGCGGTGGCAAGGACTCCCTGGTCGCCTGGTCCAGGCTGCAGGCGCTGGCTGACGATGCTCGGCCGGTACAGGTCGGCAGTGCAGCGCTGATAATGCGTCTGGGCCAGCGCTTGTCCGATCAACACCTGGTTATTGGGCGCAGGCTTGATCCTATGCTCGGCCGCCTCAACGCCGCTGGTGCCTGGAATGGACATGTGCCGGTGACTGCAATCAATGCCGCGGTTCTGGTCCTGGCCGCTCTGGTGCTCGATTTTGACCGGGTGGTCTTTGCCAACGAACGCTCCGCCGACGAGGCGACCCTGTTTGATCAACAGGGCAGGGCGGTGAATCACCAGTTCTCCAAGTCGCTGGTTTTCGAGCGCATGCTGGATGACTGGGTCAGTCGCTGGATCGCCAGCGATCTGAAGGTGTTATCGCTGTTGCGACGTGACAGTGAGTTGGGCATTTGCCGGGAGTTTGCTGGTCTGGTCCAGTGGCACGGGCTGTTTTCCTCCTGTAACCGCAATTTTCATCTCGAGGGTTCGCGCACAGGACGCTGGTGTGGACGCTGTCCCAAGTGCCACTTCGTCTTCCTCGGTCTCGCTCCTTTCATGGCACCTGCTGGTCTGGAAGCCATCTTCGGGCGTGATCTGCTGGCCGAGGCTGATCTGGTCGATGACTTTGCTGCCTTGTTGGCGCTGGATGGCCGCAAACCCTTTGAGTGCGTGGGCGAAGCCGTCGAGGCGCGCGTGGCGCTTGCAGCGCTGAGCAGGCAAGCGGCCTGGGCCGATCACAGCGTGGTTCAGCAGCTGGCCCCTCGCCTGGCTGGCCTCGATCTACCATCCCTGGACGCCCTGTGCCAGCGAGCAGGCGATCACCTTCTGCCGCCGGAGTGGCTGGATGCGGCTTGAGACCCTGGCCGGCAAACGTCTGGCCGTGCTGGGATACGGGCGAGAGGGGCGCTGCGCGCTGGCAGTGCTGGCGCAGCGTCTGCCGGAAACCGCGATCAGCGTGCTGGTCGAACGGGGTGAGCGCCCGTCCGAGATGCCCGGATGGACCGGGCCATTCGATCGGCGCTTGACAGATTTCGATGTGCTGATTCGCTCGCCGGGCATTCCCGTCGATCATCCCGCGCTGGCGGCGGCGCGTGCGGCGGGAGTTGCCGTGGTCAATCCAGCGTCGATCTGGCTGGCCGAGCGTCAGGATGTCAAGGTCATCGGCGTGACCGGCTCAAAGGGCAAGAGCACGACGGCATCGCTGCTGGCACATCTGCTGATGGCCTGCGAGCGCGAGGTGCTGCTGGCCGGCAATATCGGCGAGCCGCTGCTCGGTCACCTCGACACGACCGCGGAGTTTATCGTCCTCGAGCTGTCCAGCTACCAGCTTGCAGATATTGAAGGCGCGATTGCCCTGGGGCTGATTACCCGCCTGTTCGACGAGCATCTGGACTGGCACGGCAGTCGTGAGGCCTACTTTGCCAGCAAGCTGCGGATAGCGCGCTTGCTGGCCGGGCGACCGCTGCTGGTCAATGGTGCAGATACCGTGCTGATGGAGCAGACCTCGGGTATTGCCGGTCGGATCGTGGTCAACCAGCCGCCCGGGTTCTGGCGCAGGGAAGATGTCCTGTACCGGGATCAGCAGCCCTGGTTGAGGCTCGACGAACTGGGCCTGAGCGGTCGCCACAACCTCGATAACGCCGCCATGGCCTTGACGGCGGCGCAACTGCTGGGCGTCTCCGATGGCCCGCTTAGAGACGCGCTGGTCGGTTTTCAGCCGCTGCCGCATCGGCTCGAGCGACTGCCAGTTCAGGCGGGGAGAGCCTGGGTCAACGATTCAATCTCCACTTCCCCCCATGCAACGCGAGCCGCCCTGGAGTCGCTGCGGGATGAGCGGGTCACGCTGATCGCTGGGGGGCTGGCGCGCCCCGCCGACTGGCAGGCAGTGATCGATTGGTGTCAGGCGCGGCCGTTGGCTGGTCTGGTGGTGTTGCCGGATAATGGGGCGCAGGTGGCTGCTGCGCTGATCGAGGGTGGGGCCGTGAGGCCCGGGCGCGTCGAGCAGGTAGCGGACATGAGCGAAGCGGTCAGTGCAGCGGTGCGGCTGAGCGCGACGGGGGGTGTGGTATTGCTGTCACCGGGGGCGCCCAGTTTCCCGCGCTTTCGCGATTTCGAAGAGCGTGGAGCCGCGTTTCGAACAGCTGTGGCTGCCTACAGCGATCGATCCACGGCATAGGCAGCCAGCAGGCTCAGGGCCTCACGTTCGGGTGAGATCGGCAGTTCGTCGAGGCAGGCTTGCGCCTGCTTGGCGAGCTGGCGAGCGCGCGCCAGAGCATCATCAAGTGCACCGGTGTCATTCATGATCGCGCAAACCATGGCCAGGTCCCGACTGCCTCCGGTGCCGATCATATCGCGCAAGCTCTGGCGGACCGGCTCGTCGGCCCGCTCCATGGCCAGAATCAGCGGCAGCGTGACCTTGCCCTCGGCCAGATCGTCGCCCAGGCTCTTGCCGAGTGCATCGCCGTCGGCGCGATAGTCGAGCACATCGTCGGCAATCTGGAAGGCCTGGCCCAGCAGCAGGCCGAAGTGCTCGAGGGCAGCGCAAAGCTCCTGCCGGGCACCGGCCATGACGCCGCCGAGGCGCGCGCTGGCGGCGAAAAGACAGGCCGTCTTGTCCGAAATCACCCTGAAGTAATCGCGCTCCGACAGGTCAGCGTTGCCCATCTGCATCAGCTGCAACACTTCGCCTTCGGCAATGGTGTTGGTGGTGTTAGCCAGAATGGACATCACTTCCATTCGATTTATTTCGACCATCAGCTGAAAGCTGCGCGAGTACAGGAAGTCGCCAACCAGCACGGAGGCAGCGTTTCCCCATACCCGGTGGGCGGTATCCTTGCCGCGGCGTTGACCGGACTCGTCAACAACATCGTCGTGGAGCAGGGTCGCTGTATGAATGAACTCGATGATCGCGGCGACCTGCAGATGATCGCGGCCGGGATAGCCGGCCGCGCGTGCTGCCAGCAGGTGGACCAGTGGACGCATGCGCTTGCCGCCGCCACCGATGATGTAGTGACTGATCTGGTTGACCAGCACGATCTCGGAGCTCAAACGCTTGCGGATCAGATCATCGACCGCGCGCCGGTCGGCGGCAGTCAGCTCGAGGACATCGGCCAGGCTGGCTGGCAGGGCCGGAAGGGGGACTTGGCTCATGGCCGACAATTATACGAGTCGTTTTCCTGCCCGTTTCGACGACTTTTTCGCAAGCAGCCAAAGGCTGGCCCTGTGCTAGACTGCTGCGCATTCCAAAGACAACTATCGGAGAGGCCCCGCCATGGCCCGAGGCATCAACAAAGTCATTCTGATCGGTAATCTTGGAGCCGATCCGGATACGCGTCACACCGCCGGTGGCAATGCTGTCACCAATCTGTCCATCGCCACCTCGGAAAGCTGGCGAGATCGCCAGAGCGGCGATATGCAGGAAAAGACGGAGTGGCACCGGGTCGTCCTGTTCAGCAAGCTCGCCGAGATTGCCGGCGAATACCTGCGCAAGGGTTCCAAAGTTTACATCGAGGGGCGCCTGCAGACGCGCAAATGGCAGGACCGGGACGGCAATGATCGCTGGACGACCGAGATTGTCGCCAACGAAATGCAGATGCTTGACAGCCGCGGCGGCTCCGAGCCGCTGGAGGACCGGGGCGGGGATTACGACCGCGGCGGCTACGACCGTGGCCCGGGTAATGGCGCTCCGTCCAGCGGTGGTCTGGAAGACGACATCCCGTTCTGAGGGCAGTGCCCGAGCTGGCCGGGTGCAGCTTGCCTGCCCGGCCGGCCTAGACCATCCCGCTCACCTCGAGATTACTCGCAGCCATGACCACCTTGCTTGTTACCGGCGGCGCCGGTTTCATCGGCAGCAACTTCATTCGCCAGATTGTCAGCGATACCGACTGGCGAGTGATCAACCTGGATCTGCTGACCTATGCTGGTAACCGCGAGTCGGTGGACGATCTCGACCCGCAGCGGCACCTGCTGGTCCACGGCGACATCGCCGACCAGAATCTGGTGCCGAAGTTGCTGGCCGAGCACCGCCCAGACGCCATTGTCCACTTCGCAGCCGAAAGTCATGTCGACCGATCCATCGACGACCCCGGCGCTTTCATTCGCACCAACGTCAACGGCACTCACAATCTGTTGGCGGCGGCGCTGGACTACTGGAGAGCTGCCGGAGAGCACGATGGTTTCCGCTTTCTGCATGTGTCCACGGACGAAGTCTATGGCACCCTGGCGGCCGATGAGCCGCCCTTTAACGAGCGCCATCGCTACGCGCCGAACTCTCCGTACGCCGCGTCGAAGGCCGCCTCCGACCATCTGGTGCGCGCCTGGCACCGCACCTACGGCCTGCCGACCCTGATTACCAACTGCTCGAACAACTACGGCCCCTACCAGTTTCCCGAAAAGCTCATTCCTCTGATCCTGATCAATGCCTTGGCCGGCGAGCGCTTGCCGGTTTACGGCGATGGCCAGCAGCGTCGAGACTGGCTGTTTGTTGGTGACCATTGTCGAGCCATTCGCGCTGCTCTCGAGCGTGGCCGTCCAGGCCGGGTCTACAACGTCGGCGGCGATGCGGAAATGTGCAACCTTGACGTGGTTCGTCTGCTCTGCGATCTGCTGGATGCGCGTGAGCCGGTCGATCGACCGCGCCAGTCACTGATCGAGTTTGTCGAGGACAGGCCCGGTCATGACCGGCGCTACGCCATTGACGCCCGCCGCATTCGCGACGAGCTCGGCTGGCAGCCGGAGGTCGACTTTGCCGGCGGTCTGGCGGCCACGGTCGACTGGTATCTGGCCAATCGCGATTGGTGGCAGCGCATCCGTGATGGTCGCTATCGTTCCGAACGGCTGGGCATATCCCGGCTGCGACGCTGAGCTGGACTGCATTTATCGAGCATGGAAACCCAGGTGAACAGAAGAGGCATCATCCTGGCCGGCGGTGCCGGCACCCGGCTTTATCCCCTGACCCGCGTGATCAGCAAGCAGCTGTTGCCGGTCTATGACAAGCCCATGATCTACTACCCGCTCAGTACCGTGATGCAAGCGGGTATCCGCGAGATCCTGCTGATCACGACACCACACGAGCAGGTGCTCTTCCGTCGCCTGCTCGATGACGGCAGCCAGTGGGGGATAGACCTTCAATATGCAGAGCAGCCCGAGCCGCGCGGACTTGCCGATGCGTTCATCATCGGGCGAGAATTTATTGGCGACAGGCCTTCCTGCCTGATCCTCGGCGACAATATCTTCCACGGCGGTGGCCTGCGTGATCTGCTGGCCCGCGCTGCCAGCCGGGGGGAGGGTGCCACGGTATTCGGCTACTGGGTCAGCGACCCGGAGCGTTACGGCGTGGTTGAAATGGACGCCGCCGGTCAGGTGCTGTCGCTGGAAGAAAAACCGGTCAGCCCACGTTCGAACTATGCGGTTACCGGCCTGTATTTCTATGACCAGCGAGCCTGCGACTTTGCCGCCAGCCTGGCCCCTTCGGCGCGCGGTGAGTTGGAGATCACCGATCTGAACCGCTGTTACCTGGACGCCGGCGACCTGACCGTGGAAACCATGGGCAGGGGCTATGCCTGGCTTGATACCGGCACCCACGCTTCGCTGCAGCAGGCAGCAAGCTACATTGAAACGCTGGAAGCACGCCAGGGCCTGCGCGTGGCCTGTCCCGAGGAAATCGCTTTTCGACAGGGATGGATTGATCGCGAGCAGCTGCTGCGCCTGGCTGAGCCGCTGGTATCCAGTGGCTATGGTGACTATCTGCGTATGGTGGCCAGCAGCAAGTTCGGGCCATGAAGGTCACGGCTACCGAACTGCCCGAGGTAAAGCTGATCGAGCCGCGCGTGTTCGGCGACGAGCGCGGCTGGTTCCTTGAAACCTGGCGCATGGAGCGTTACCGGGAGCACGGCATCGGTCCTGAATTCGTCCAGGCCAATGCGTCGAGCTCGCGACGGGGTGTGCTGCGCGGGTTGCACTACCAGTGGCCGCAGCCGCAGGGCAAGCTGGTCTGGGTGTCCAGTGGTCGCGTGCTGGATGTGGCGGTGGACATTCGCCCGTCCTCGCCGCGCTATGGCCGCTGGGTTGCGTTCGAGCTGGATGATCAGCAGCATCGTCAGCTCTGGATTCCGCCAGGCTTCGCGCACGGCTTCCAGGTTCTGAGTGAGTCTGCTTGCTTCAACTACCTGTGCACCGAGCCTTATCGGGCCGAGTTCGATGCTGCGATCGCCTGGAATGATCCGGAAATCGCGGTCAGCTGGCCCCTGGCCGAGCCGGATCTCTCGCCCAAGGACGCCGCGGCGCCCTATCTGGCCGCGATCGAGCGCGATCGCCTGCCACGATGAAAGTCCTTTTGACTGGTGCCGGCGGGCAGCTGGGCCGACACCTGCGAGCCGCGGCACCTGCCGGTCTGCAGCTGGTGACCAGCGCACGCCACGCCGGTGATCATCCCTGTGACCTGACTGACCCGGCGGCACTGTCTGCCATGCTCGATGCTGTTGGTCCGGATCTGATCATCAATGCCGCCGCGTGGACTGCTGTCGATGCCGCCGAGGATCATCCCGATGACGCTGCGGTAATGAACCGCGATCTGCCGGCCGTGCTGGCGGGGTGGTGTAGCCATCATGATGCCGTGTTGCTAACCTATTCCACGGACTATGTGTTCGGTGGTGCCGGACAGCGACCCTGGCGGGAAGAAGACCTCACCGCGCCGAACAGCGTCTATGGTCAGACCAAGTTGGCCGGGGAACAGGCGGTGATCGAATCTGGCGCGCGCGCCTTCATCGTCCGGACCGCGTGGGTGTACAGTGCATTACCGGGCAACTTTGTCTCGGCGATACTCGCCAGGGCCGAACACGGCGAAGACCTGCGGGTGGTTGCAGACCAGGTGGGCTCACCGACCTGGGCCGGCGAGTTGGCTCGGGCGAGCTGGGTTCTGGCTGCGGTTGAGCGCCCGCGAGGGCCTGAGTGTCTGCATGTGGCTGGCCGTGGCGCGATGAGCTGGCACGAATTTGCCTGCGCCGCGGTCCAAGGCGCTGCGGCGTCCGGCTTGATCAAGGCACCGGTTGCGGTGGCGCCGATCAGCTCTGCTGACTGGCCTCAGCGTGCCCAGCGTCCGGCCTGGTCGGTACTGGATTGCAGTCGCTACCAACAACGCACTGGAGATGAACTGATGGATATCGAAACCGCGCTGGACCGATGCCTGGCGCAGTGGACGCAGCCGCCATGCTGATTCCGGTGATTCTCTCCGGGGGCGCTGGCACCCGGCTCTGGCCGGTGTCGCGCCGTGCTCACCCCAAACCGTTCATGCGGCTTGCTGATGGGCAGACGCTGGCGGAAACGACCATGAAGCGAGCGTTGCGCGTAGCGAGCAGTCCGTACACCCTGACTGTCACTGCTCGTGATTACTACTTCCTGACGCGCGACATTTACCAGGGCTGTGCCGCTGACAGTCAGCATCATTTCATTCTTGAGCCGGAAGGGCGCAACACGGCACCGGCCATTGCTGCTGCTGCGCTTTGGGTGGCGCATCATCACGGTGATGATGCACAGATGCTGGTGTTGCCGGCAGATCACCTGGTTCGTGATCTGGTCGCCTTCGAGCATGCCGTCGCTGCAGCGTCGGCATTGGCCGCTGACGGTTGGCTGACCTGCCTGGGCGTTCAGCCGACCCATGCCGAGACTGGTTTCGGTTACATCCGGGCCGGCGATGCAATGGGTCCGGCTGCCCGGGTGATCGATGCCTTCGTGGAAAAGCCCGATCAGGAAACCGCACGGCGCTACTACGAGTCTGGGCATTACCTCTGGAATGGCGGCATGTTCTGCTTTACGGCGGGCGCGATCCTCGCGGCCATGGATGAGTTCGCGCCGGACATTGCCGCCGCTGTGCGCCGCTGCTGGACGGCCAGTTCGCCCGATTCTGAACCCATGGAGCTGGACCCGGCATCCTTTGCCCGCGTCCGGGCTGACTCAATCGATTTTGCCGTTATGGAAAAGGCCAGGCGACGGGCGGTGGTGCCCGTTTCCTGTGGCTGGAGTGATATCGGCTCATGGCAGGCAATCAGCGATCTCTACGAGTCTGACGCGCTGGGCAACCGGGTCCAGGGGGCAGGGGTGCTGGTTGATTCGCGCAACACGTTTATCCAGGGTGAGCACCGGCTGATTGCGGCCGTGGGTTTAGACAATATGGTGATCGTCGATACTGGTGATGCGGTGCTGGTGGCCAGCCGCGATCGGGCCCAGGAGGTCAAGGCGGTGGTCGACGAGCTGACTCGCAAGGAGCACGAGTCGGCCATTTACCATCGCACCGTCCATCGCCCCTGGGGCAGCTATACGGTGCTGGAGGATGCAGACGACTGCAAGGTCAAGCGGCTGGTCGTCAAGCCTGGCGGTGTTCTGTCCCTGCAGCGTCACCGTCATCGCAGCGAACACTGGACCGTGGTCTCCGGCAAGGCAACGGTCAGAGTCGATGACCAGACCGTTGAGCTGGGCCCGAACCAAACCGTGCAGATCGCCGCCGGCAGCCTGCACCGACTCGAAAACCGGGGTGAGGAAGATGTACACATCATCGAAGTTCAGACCGGCAGCTATTTCGGCGAAGACGACATCGAGCGACTCGAGGATGTTTACGGGCGCGCGTGAGCGGCTGATCTTTCTCGGCCTGCTTTGCGCTGCCGTGCTGTCCGGCTGCGCCAGCGACGGCGTAGTCAGAGGTCTGGATGATCCCTTTCTCAGTGCTCACGAGGTCGAGGTGCTGGAGTGGCGCGAACGCCGCCTGAACCGTCTCGCCGAGCCATACGGCTGGCTGAGCCTGGTGGCCCTGGAGTTTCTGGCCGATGGCGAGTACCGGGTCGGCACGGCCGATGACAATGAGATTGTCGTCGGCAGTGGCCCGGCGCGCTGGGGATCGATCCAGGTCGTTGGCAGCGAGGCCTGGTTCGTGACCGCGCCAGGGGCAGCCGTGCGAGTCGATGGGCTGCTGATTGCTGAGGCGGCCATGCTGCCGGCGAGCGACGATCGCCCTGCCACAACAGTGGAGGCCGGCACCGTGCAGATGCAAATGCTGGAACGAGGCGACCGGCTTGCCCTGCGAGTTCGCGACAGCGAGGCCGAAACCCGGACCGGTTTTGCCGGCCTCGACTACTTCCCGATTGCGCGTGACTGGCGCATTGAAGCGCGCTGGCGCGAGCACAGCGAAGGGCGCTACCTGCTGGTAGCCAACGTGCTGGGCGAGCTGGTGCGAGAGCCCAACCCGGGATGGGCCGAATTCGAAGTCGACGGCCGCAGTTTTGGGCTGGAGGCTGTGGATGCGGGTGATCAGCTGTTTTTCATTTTCGCCGATCGTACATCGGGTCGCGAAAGCTACGGCCTGGGACGCTTTCTTTACGCCGACAAGCCGGCGCCGGGCAGCAGCGTCGTGCTACTGGATTTCAACAAGGCTTACAACCCACCGTGTGCCTTTACCGCCTACAGCACCTGCCCGCTGCCGCCGCCCGAAAACCGCCTCGATATACGCATCGAGGCGGGTGAGCTGGCGCCTCCCGGAGGAGGGATGACTCCCTGAGGGCTTACTTTCCCTTGAACTTGGGTGCCCGCTTTTCCAGAAAGGCACTGGTGCCTTCCTGCATGTCTTCGGTGGCGCAGCACAAGGCAAAGCGAGCAGTCTCCAGCGCCAGGCCCGCTTCGAGATTGACATCGGCGCCTTGCAGGATTGCCTGCAGGATGCCGCGCACGGCTTCGGGTGCGGCCTCGACCAGCGGTGCCGCCATTTCCTTGACGGCATCTTCCAGTTGAGCGGCCGGCACGACCCGGTTGACCAGGCCAAGCTCGCGGGCGCGCTCGGCGCTGATCGGCTCGCCGCCCAGGGCCAGCTCCAGGGCCAGGGTGGTGCCAACCAGGCGTAGCAGGCGCTGGGTGCCACCAAAACCGGGCATGATCCCCAGCTTGATCTCCGGCAGGCCAAGACGGGCGTTGTCGCCGGCGATGCGCAGGTGACAGGCCAGAGCCAGTTCCATGCCGCCGCCCAGGGCAAAGCCATTGATCGCCGCAATCACCGGCTTGTCCAGGCTCTGGATCATGCTCATCAGGTTCTGGCCGAACTGGGAGAAACTTCTTGCCTCGATCGGACTTTGCTCACGAATCTCGCCGATATCGGCGCCGGCGACGAATGCCTTGTCGCCGTAGCCGGTGATCACGATCACCCGTACCTTGTCATCGCCGCTGGCGTCGATGATGGCACCGTAGAGCTCCTGCAGCGTCTGGCGATTGAGCGCATTCAGCTTGCTCGGGCGCTTGATGGTGATGGTGTGGATGCCGCCGCGGGTGACCACGGCCAGGTTTTCAAAGGACATGACTCAAGTATTGGTGTTGTTCAAACCGAAGGATTGTAAACCACGCCAGGCGATCATGACGGCCATTACGAGCAGGACAAGGCCGCCGACACCGCAGCCGAGGACCTGGCACCAGGCCCAGAGCGGCTCGCTCGCGATCCACATATCGGTCAGGGCCTGGGTCAGTTCCCCGGAGAGGCCGTGGATCTCGCCGAGGCTTGCCCTGATTCCGGCCAGGCCAGCCGGGACAAGGACCAGCAGCGCAAGAACAGTGACGAGAATCTGCATGACATCGCTGCCTCGATGCAATGGTTGAGGTTTTGCCCGCTATACCCCGGCAGGCGATCGGCCTGCCGGGGTGATGGAGCGCCAGGTCAGTCGCGCAGTTCTCGGTCGATCCGGTACTCGCTGGAGGTCAGCCAGGCTTCCATCCGCTGCAAGCGACCGTCGAGATCACGGAAGCGGCGGTTGAGTTGCCCAACCGAGTCGCGTGGTGAGCGCCGTACCTCCTGCCAGAATGCCTGCTCATCCGGGTCGCGGTACAGGGCCCGTGGACGTTTCGGAATGAGGATCCACAATGCCAGGTAGCCGATGATCATCACCGCCGTGAACGGCAGCGTGAGCAGGACCACGATGATTCGCAGCGCGGTCAGGTTGAAGCCGGTCCAGTCAGCAATGCCGGCGCAGACACCGGCCAGCAGTGCCCGATCCTTGTCACGGTAGAGTCGGCTGCGATCTTGATGTTCATGGTGACGTGCGTTCATGGGCGGCTTCTCCACTCAGGGTTGTCGGCATCCAGGATGCGCTCCAGGGTATGCATGCGGTCCTCCATCTTGCGGGCCATTTCATGCAGTTCTTCCAGCATGGCTTCGTCCTTGCTGCTGATGCGCCGGCTGGCCGAGTTCCGGGTGGCGTAGTGCAGGATCAACCAGATCGGTGCCACGATCACCAGAAACAAAACCACCAGGACAAACATCATGCCCATCGGGGCGAACACGCTGGCAGCGGCGAAGGGGTCGTAGAACATTTCATCCTTCCTTCTTCTTCGACTTCAGTGCAGCCAGTTCTGCCTCGACCCGCTCATCGCGCTCGAGCTTGCTGAACTCTGCCTCCAGCGACTGGCCCTTGCGCCCCATCTCCAGGGCTTCGGCCTCCGACTCGATGTGCTCGATGCGCTGCTCGGCGCTGTCGAAACGCTGCAGCATTTCATCGATCTTGTCGTTGTAAATGTGCTTGCGCGTCTTCAGCTGATGGCTGGCCGAGCGATGACGCATGACCAGGGCGCGTTGGCGACCGCGGGCATCAGTCAACTTGGCCTGCAGCTTGCCGATATCACCGTCGTACTTGGCCAGCTGCTCCTCGTACTGATCGAGCTCCTCGCGCAGGTAGCCGATGCGGTCGCTCAGCGCGGTCTTTTCCGACAGGGCGGCGCGGGCCAGGTCTTCACGGTTCTTGTCCAGTGCCATTTCAGCCTTGCGCTGCCAGTCCAGCTGCTGCTCTTCGAGACGCTTCAGCAGCCGACTGCGCTCCTTCTTTTCGGCAATGCACTTGGCTGTTGCCGAGCGGACCTCGACCAGCGTATCTTCCATCTCCTGGATCATCAGCCGGATCATTTTCTCCGGGTCTTCTGCCTTCTCCAGTGCTGCGTTCAGATTGGCGTTGATGATGTCGCCCATGCGAGAAAAAATGCCCATGATGTTCTGCTCCTTTGGCAAGCGGTGATTGGTGACGGAGTAAATGCAAGAAACGTGCCATATAGGTGGTTCTTTTAAAAACAATGTTTTGCAGTATTAATTGGCGCAATTTCAGTAAAAAAAGCCTGGAGTATGGTAAAAAATACCGCACCATGGGTGCGCCCAGGTGGTTTTTCGACATGCGCCCGGCGCTGAACCGGATTGCTTTTTACCGGTCAATGGCAACAGACGCACGGGCGTGTTCGATGACAGCAAAATGAATTCTGGCGTCGGGCGGGCGCAGCAATGGTCAGGGCCCGGGCAGTCAGGTAAACTAGCGGGTTTGCATAACCTGAAATCGTCCCCCAATGGAGGCAGCATGCACAAGGTAGTTCTGTCCGCGGCGCTGGTCGCGGTCATGGTTTCTTCAGTCCAGGCGCAGGATCTTGAGTCCGAGTCGGGCAGGCTCGGTTACTCGATCGGTTACGAGTTCGGCGCTGAGCTGCGCAGCTACGATGTCGAGATCGATCTTGAGTCTGTATTCCAGGCCATGCGCGATGCCTACGCCGAGCGCGAGCCTCGACTGGAATTCGGCGAAATGCGGCAGCTGATGATGGCGCTGCAGGAAAAGATCCGGCAGGAGCGGATGGAAGCTTTCCAACGCCTGGCTGAAGAGAACCAGAGTCGGGCCGAGCGTTTCCTGTCCGACAATCGCGCCAAGACCGGGATTGTTGCCCTGCCTAGCGGCGTTCAGTACCGCATTATCGAGGAAGGCGAAGGTTCGCGCCCCAGCCTGGAGGATGTGGTGACGGTTCACTACCGTGGCTCGAAGATCGACGGGCGCGAGTTTGACAGCTCCTTCCGCCGTGGCATACCGGCCGTCTTCCAGGTCAACTCGGTCATCGAGGGTTGGCAGGAAGTGCTGCCGCTGATGCGTGAAGGTGCCATGTGGCAGGTGTTCCTGCCGCCTGAGCTGGCCTTTGGCGTGCGCGGCGACCCGCCGATGATTGGCCCGAATGAGGCCTTGCAGTTCGATATTCGCCTGGTCAAGATTGGCGAGCCTGACGACTTTGAGGGTGGCGGCCAGGTCCCCGGCCGCTGAACGGGCGCATGAATGATCCGGCGCGCTCCCTGGGCGCGATCGAATCACCCTGCATCGGTACCTGTACCCTGGGTCCGGAAGGTTTGTGCCTGGGCTGCTTCCGCAGCGCCGAGGAAATCGGTGCCTGGTTGTCCTACGCGCCGGCTCGGCGCAGGGCAATCATGGCCGAGCTGCCGGATCGCGCGGGGCTGTTGTTCGAGGATGACTAGTTCATCAACGCGGCTGCTGAATCTGGCAGCCGCGCTCCACCCCTTGGAGACTGAGCTCGATAGGCTGCCTGTGGTAGGTTATCGACCTTCTGCCAGCAACTGGTCGCCAGCGCCGGCCGCGGTGCTGGTGCCGATTCTGGTCGGCGAAGATGGTGGTGTCGTGCTAACCGTGCGCAGTCGCGCCTTGACCCATCACGCAGGCCAGGTTTCCCTGCCTGGCGGCGGACCGCAGGATGGCGAGGGCTTTCCGCTGGCCACAGCGCTGCGGGAGGCTGGCGAGGAAATCGGATTGCCCGAGCAGCGTGTTCGGCCCCTGGGGCTGCTGGCTTGCTGCGACACCATTACTGCTTTTCGCATCGTGCCGGTCGTCGCGCTGGTGCCTGCCTCGGTGAATTTGAAGCCGAACCATACCGAAGTCAGCGAGACCTTCACCTTGCCCCTGGATCTGGTTCTTGATCCGGACAGCTATCGGCGTCATGAAGTGCTTCGTGGCGGTGACTGCTTCGAGGCCTGGTCCATGAAGTCCGGCCATCGTCCTGTCTGGGGTGCCACGGCAGCGATACTCCGGGAAATGGCCCTGCTGGCAACCAGTGGCTCGTCGACTGAGGGCTGATCCTCGTCGTCGCCAGCCAGGCACTGCTGGCTCTCCGCCCTTAGTCTTCCTCGCGCAACCCGAACATCAATTCCACCGCCCGTTTATGTTCCGGGCGCACCATGACATGGACATGATCGCCGGCTTCAAGCACGGTCTCCGGTTTGACCGGCAGGGCCAGATGGTCGCGAACTAGAAGCAGGATGTCTGCACCTTCCGGCAATGGCAGTACGCCGGCCTTGTTACCCGTGACCATGGCTGCCGGGTCCAGCCGAAAGGATATGATCTGCACCGGCAGCGTGTCGATGGCATTGATCTCCAGTACCGGAGAGGGACGTTCCAGGCCGGCTCGCTCGACGCCGAACAGGCGCACGGCCCAGCGAATGGTGGCACCCGGAATGATGGCGTTGATCACGACAATAAAAAAGACCAGATGGAACAGTTCGCTGGCATTGGGTACGCCCGCCAGCACCGGGAAGGTAGCCAGCAGAATGGGCACTGCACCGCGCAAGCCGACCCAGGAAATGAAGGCCGACTCCCGCGAGCTGTAGCCAAAGGGCAGCAGGCACAGCAGCACCATCAGCGGACGTGCAATCAGGGCCAGGACCAGGGCAAGAACCAGGCCGCGCCAACCCGCGCCAGCCAGCAGCTCCGGCACCGCCAGCAGGCCGAGGACTAAGAACATGGAGATCTGGGCCAGCCAGGCCATGGCGTCATGCACGCGCAGAATGCCGGATCTATAGGGCAGGCGCTGGTTGCCCAGCATCAGCGCGGCGACATACACGGCAAGAAAGCCGGAGCCCATGAAGATCGTTGGCAAGCCAAAGGCCAGCAGGGCAAGGGCCAGGGTCAGGGCGGGATAGAGACCGGCGGCAGGCACCCGGATTCTGGAGAGCAGCTGCGTACCCAGCCAGCCGATGGCCAGGCCCAGGCCGACGCCGATGACCAGCTGCAGCAGGACGTCTCCCAGAAACGGCAACAGGGCAAAAGAATCTGTGCCCAGCAAAGTAGCCGTCAGGGCCAGGGTCAGGATGACCGCCATCGGGTCGTTGAGGCCGGACTCCAGTTCCAGGGTGGCGCCAACCCGCCTCCGGAGCTGCACGCCCGAGCCCCTGAGAGAGGAAAAAACGGCGGCTGCATCGGTGGAGGACACAATGGCACCCAGCAGCAGGGCCTCCATCCAGCCCAGCCCCAGCAGCCAGGCTGCAGCAGCGACGATCATGGCGGTGCCGGCGACGGCCAGGGTGGCGAGTATCGATGCGGGCGCCAGATACTGGCGCACCTGGCGAAAGGGCGTGTTCAGTCCGCCATCGAACAGGATCAGGACCAGGCCCACGGTGCCGACCCGAAAGGCAAGTTCAAAGTCGACAAAGTGTTCCGGCACGTAGGCGCCGACCAGCAAGCCGATCAGCAGGAATACCAGCACGACCGGGATGCCGATCCGCTCCGATGGTCGGCTGAACAGCACGCTGAAGATGAGTAGCAGACCGACCGCGATCAGCAGCAGGGCCGTGGTGTTAGGTTCTCCCTCAAACATGCCCGTCCGTCTGGATTGGTCCAGTCTCCATCATACGACCGGACCGATCCTGGCGGCGGACTTCTCAGCGGCGGCGTGGACGAACCTCGGAGGACAGCGAGTATTCCCGGCCATCGCTATCGGTCAGCACCAGTTCGATCTGATCACCGTCGCGGAAGGATCGCTGCGGCTCGATCAGCATCAGATGCAAGCCGCCGGGTTCCAGGACCAGGGTTTGGCCGGGGGCGATGCTGAGCGCTTCAATCCGTCGCATCCGCATGACACCGTCTTCCATGGTGGTGTTGTGGAGCTCGACATGGCCGAAGCCGTTGGCCCTGCCATCAACGATGGCAACAGTGTCGGGCCCGGTATTGTGAATTTCCATGAAGCCGGCCATCATCCGACCGGGCGGCGCCTCCGGTGTCCAGGCATTGTCGAATGTCAGGCCGCCCTGATCGGCGAGTGCAGGCCCGATCGACAGCAACAAAAACGACACGGGGAGCAAGAATTTGAACATGGTCATTGGCTATGGTGACTATCGGCCAAGATTAAACCATACGCAGGCGTTCGGGTTGTCCATGGTCCGGGTCAAAGCCGCTATCATGAAGCTCTGGCCTTACTGAGACTGGCACGCAAAGCGACATGATTACTGCCCAAGAACACGCTGACGATATCGTTGAACTGCGCCTTGACCGTCCACCGGTCAATGCCATCAATCCCGAGCTGGTTGCGGCGCTGATGGCTGCCATGGACAAGGCGGAATCCGGCGGTGCCCGGGCGCTGGTTTTGTCCGGTCGTTCGGGACTGTTCTCGGCCGGGCTGGATGTGCCCGAGCTTCTGAGGCTCGATGAGGCTGGCATGCGAGATTTCTGGCAATCATTTTTCGGCTTGCTGGCCCGCCTTGCCGGATCGCCCATTCCGGTTGTTGCCGCTTTGACAGGTCATAGCCCCGCTGGCGGCACGGTGCTGGCGCTGTTTGCAGATTACCGAGTCCAGGCTCAGGGTGATTTTCGCCTCGGTCTGAATGAGGTGCAGGTCGGCCTGGTCGTACCGCCGGTCATTCACAAGGCTCTGGTCAGGCTGATTGGCAGCTATGCTGCAGAGCGTCATCTGGTCGCAGGGCAGATGATTCCGGTAGAGGAGGCGCTGAGCATTGGCCTGGTCGACGAACTTGCCGCTGCGGATCAGACGGTCGAACAGTCCGTGGCCTGGTGTCGCCGGCATCTGGCCATGCCGGCCCATGCCATGCTCGCTACGCGCCAGCTTTGTCGGGCTGACCTGGCCGGCTTGTTCGACGATCCCAAGGCGCTGGACCTGGACGCTTTTGTTCAAGGCTGGTTCGAGCCGCAGACTCAGGCAACCCTCAAAGCGCTGGTCGAACGATTGAAAAAGGCAGGCTGAATTGCCAAGCGGGTTCGGCTTGGATATGCTTGAGCAAAGCCATCATCAGGCTGGGTCGCCCAAGTGTCTGCCTGCTGGGCTTGACCGTCAAGCGCCAGGGAACGGTCAATATCTCCCTCAAACTTTTTGCCGGCCGGGAGCTAAAGCATGAGCGAACATCAATCCGAGCAGCGCCGCTATCTGCGGTTTCCCCCGCCTGAGTGGGAAATCGCCCTCATTCAGTGTTCCGATGCGCCCCTGAGTGAGGATGAATTCGAGCCGGAAATTGCCGGGCTTGTGATGGAGGAGTCTCGCGCCGGCTGTGGTCTGGTCGTTCTTGATCGCCTGCTGGAGGGACGCCTGGCCAACGGTGACCGCTGCATGGTC
The DNA here is from genome assembly GCA_007695005.1 of Wenzhouxiangellaceae bacterium. Taxonomy (GTDB): domain Bacteria; phylum Pseudomonadota; class Gammaproteobacteria; order Xanthomonadales; family Wenzhouxiangellaceae; genus Wenzhouxiangella. Next base: position 33,074 of record REEQ01000099.1, read on the forward strand.
AAAGTCGCTCGCTTGGGTATCATCCTGGCTGAAGTGCGCTGGATTCGCCCTGTCGACGATGGCATTGTTCGCCTCGGCCTCCATTACCTGGACCCGGCTGGCTGATATTCGGAGATTTGTGTTCACGCGGAGGCGCGAAGGAAAAGCCAGACCTTGTTTTTCACGCAAAGGCGCAAGAAAAGCCTTGGCGAGAAAACCCAGGGGCCTCACTCGGCAAGCTGACGAATGCTGATCGGCAAAGGGACAGATTCGCCGCTTTTCTTTTCGATCCACACCAGGGTTACGGTGGCATCGGCATGCAAGGTGCCGGGCTCGCCTTCCTTGCGCGGCACGGAGCGTATCTCATGTTCTATCTTGATGCTGGAGCGGCCCGGTGACAGGGGCTTGAGGCTGACTGTCAGCCGTGCTGGCCACAGTACCGGTGCGCGATAGTTGATGTTGATATTGGCCACTACCGGCCCGCTTTCCCCATCCTGCCAATGGCTGGGCACGCTGTCCATCCAACGGGCCCGGCATTCTTCCAGGTAGCGCAGAAAGGTCACGTTGCTGACGTGATTGAAGGCGTCCAGGTCGCCCCAGCGGGCAGATAGTTCGATGGTGAATGTGGCCATGAGTGCAAGGCGGGCGTGTTCGGGGCCATGATAAGGGGGAAGAGGGGGAGATGGGAAGAGGCCCTGGCCGTGTAGAATTGCGCGCAAATATTAGTTGTTCTTCGATGCCGCGCAGAATTTCATACATCCTGTCGTTTGAACTGGGGCTGGGCGTGCTTGCCCTGGTGTTGGCGCTGGTTTTCGGCTTGCAGCCCTGGCTTCAGTTTGACTTGGCCTTCTCGCAATGGCTGATCGGCCTGGTAGCGACGCTGCCGTTGGTGTTGGGTCTGGTTGCCCTCGGATGGGTCAGAGCGAAATGGATTGAGGAACTGCAGCGTTTCATGCGCGAAGTCGTTGTGCCGATGTTTGCCGGGGCACGCTGGTGGATGTTGATGCTGGTCGCCCTGGCGGCCGGTATTGGCGAGGAGCTGTTGTTTCGCGGTGTTATCCAGGCCGGGCTTGGTGACTGGATCGGACCCGGTTTCGGTCTGCTGGCAGCCTCGCTTTTGTTTGGTCTGGTCCACGCCATGTCCCGGGCCTATTTTCTGCTGGCCACCCTGGCCGGTCTCTACCTCGGCCTGCTGTATCTCTGGACCGGGAACCTGCTGGTCGTGATTCTGGTGCACTTTCTGTATGACTGGATTGCCCTGTACATTTACGTTGGCAGGCGTGGGAACGAGCCACCGGCACCTGGCACTGACGAGGACCGGATAACGCTTTGACCTGACCTGCCGATCGGTTCACAATGTTGGCGGGAACCAGCCGGGGAGTTGAGCATGCCGATCAGTGCCGAATTCAGTCTTGGAAAAGCCAGCGGGTCCGCACGGCGCCCTGATCAAGCAGGCCTGCGCATGGTATTGATCGGCAACTGGGTTGGTCGGGCCAGCGACAATGCCCTGTCCCAGCGCGCTTTGGGTGATCGGCCCATGCCGAGAATCGACATCGACCAGTTCGAGCAGGCAATGGCGACGATGGCACCCCAGGCAAACCTGACCAGCGGCCACGCGCTCGACTTTTCCAGTCTTGACGACTTTCATCCCGACAGCTTGTGCCGTCGCCTTCCGGCTTTGCGCGAGTTGCTTGCCATCCATCGCGACCTGGATGATCCCGGCCGCGCACCGGCGTTGATCGAGGAGCTGCGTCGGCAGGGCCTGGACGGGGATCCGCCTGACCCTGAACCCGAACCGACGCCTGCCAGCAGCGACTCCTCGGATCTTGAGCGCTTGCTGGGCGGTCGGGTGGAGCAGGCGGGGCAGGGTGTCGAATCTGGCAAACTCAGCCAGTTTCTGGCCGATGTGGTCGGCCCGCACGTGGTCGACTCCGCTGCAGCCAGACCATTTCGGGACGCGATTGCCGCTGAACTGGGTGTGCGCGTGCGGTCCATCCTCGGTGAGCCGGATTTCCAGGCCCTGGAAGCGCGTTGGCGCGGGCTGTGGTGGCTGATTTCGCAGCTGATTGGCACCGACATCGAGCTCCGGCTGCTGCAGGTTGATGAGGCCGAGCTGGCGACCGATCTCGATGCTGCCGGTAGCGAGCTGGGCCAAAGCGGGTTGTTCCGGCAGTTGTTTGCCGACCAGGCCGCCTCCAGGGGCCAGATTCTGGTCTGGGTGGACGCCAGTGTGGGCAGCGATGACAGCCTGCGCCATCTGGCAGCCATGGCGACCATGGCCGGCATTGCCGGTGGTAGCCTGCTGGCCGCCGCCAGGCCGGCACTGGCCGGTGTTGAGTCTGCCGCGATGCTGGCCGAGTCCAGCCGCTACGAGGCGTTGGGTGGTGGACTGGCAGCGCGCTGGCAGAGCCTGCGCAACAGCTCGGTGGCACCGCATGTGGCGCTGGTCGTGCCCCGTTTGCTGGCCCGCATCCCTTACGGCCGGGCGACGGACGCCATCGAGAGTTTTCCCTTTGAAGAATCGCCGCAGGCCGCAAGCGATCTATGCTGGATGTCCGGTGCTTTCGGCCTGGCCGCTGCCCTGGGTCAGGCCTTCCTGGAACACGAGCTCGAACTTGACCCCGGCGCCGGCCGCTGGCTCGAAGACCTGCCCAGCTTCAGCCACGACCAGGATGGCGAAAAGGTGTTGCAGCCGCCGGTGGAAGTGGTGTTGAGCGAAGCCGCCATTGACGCCCTGGCCCGGCGCGGCCTTTGCGCCCTGATGGGCTCGCGCCACCGCATCGAAGTCATGCTTCCGGGGTGTCTGGCTATCACCGGTGGCCGGCTCGCTGGCCCCTGGAATTGACTCGGAAGGTCCAAGGCGCAAGGTTCAAGGCTGAAAACCTCATCTTCCCTTCACCTTGTTCCCGCTCTCTGCGCGCCTGCGGCGCGCTTCAGGCCCGCTTCCGCCCGCGCTTCCTGACCCCAAGCATCGGTGCCAGGTACTGCCCTGTCCATGACCCGTCCGTCCGGGCCACGTCTTCCGGCGTGCCGGTGGCAATGATCTGACCGCCGCCGTCGCCGCCTTCCGGGCCAAGGTCGACGATCCAGTCAGCAGTCTTGATTACATCAAGATTGTGTTCGATGACGACCACGGTGTTGCCTTCGTCGCGCAGGCGATGGAGCACGGCCAGCAGGTGCTTGATGTCGTGGAAGTGCAGGCCGGTGGTGGGCTCATCGAGAATGTAGAGGGTGTTGCCGGTGTCGCGCTTGGACAGCTCTCGGGACAGTTTGATCCGCTGGGCCTCGCCGCCGGACAGGGTGGTCGCGCTCTGGCCGAGCTGGATATAGCTTAAGCCCACATCCATCATGGTCTGGAGCTTGCGGGCCACGGCCGGGACGGGTTCGAAAAACTCGAGCGCGTCTTCCACTGTCATCTCCAGCACTTCGTGGATGTTCTTGCCCTTGTAGGTCACAGTCAGCGTTTCGCGGTTGTAGCGCTTGCCGTGGCAGACGTCGCAGGGCACGAAGATATCGGGCAGGAAGTGCATCTCGACCCGGATCATGCCGTCGCCCTGGCAGGCTTCGCAGCGCCCGCCCTTGACGTTGAAGGAAAACCGGCCCGGTTTGTAGCCGCGCGAGCGAGCTTCCTGGGTGCCGGCAAACAGCTCGCGAATCGGTGTGAACAGGCCAGTGTAAGTGGCTGGATTGGAGCGCGGTGTGCGCCCGATCGGGCTCTGGTCGATATCAACCACCTTGTCGAACAGCTCCAGGCCGCTGTAGCGCTGGAACGGCGACGGATTCTCCGAGGCGCCGTTCAGCTCCCGCGCCAGCAGGCGGTACACGGTATCGTTGATCAGGGTGGATTTACCGGAGCCGGACACGCCGGTCACACAAACGAACAGGCCGGCTGGAATATCAAGGTCCACGTTTTTCAGATTATTGCCGCTGGCCCCTTCCAGCCTGAAGATTCGCTTCTTTTCCGGTTTATGCCGCCGCTCGGGGATAGCGATGGTTTTGCGACCGGACAGGTAATCACCGGTCAGCGACTTGTCGCAGTCGATCAGGCCCTTGGGCGCCCCGCTGTAGACGATCTGCCCGCCGTGCACGCCGGGCCCGGGGCCGATATCGACGACATGATCGGCCGAGCGGATCGCGTCCTCGTCGTGCTCAACCACGATCACCGTGTTGCCCAGGTCGCGCAGATGGGTCAGGGTTTCCAGCAGGCGGGTGTTGTCGCGCTGGTGCAGGCCGATGGAGGGTTCGTCGAGCACGTACATTACGCCGACCAGGCCGGCGCCGATCTGGCTGGCCAGGCGAATGCGCTGAGCCTCGCCGCCGGACAGGGTGTCGGCCTGGCGGTCCAGGGTCAGGTAGTCCAGGCCGACGTTGACCAGGAAGCGCAGCCGCTCGCGCACCTCTTTAAGAATCTTGTCGGCAATCTCGCCGCGCCAGCCGGCCAGCTTCAGGGCCTCGAAAAAGCCCAGGCAGCGCTCGACCGACCAGCTCGAGATTTCCGGCAGGTTGTGGCCATCGATGAAAACATGGCGGGCGGCCTCGTTCAGGCGCTGACCCTTGCAATCCGGGCAGGGCTGGGCCGAGATGTAGCGCGACAGCTCCTCGCGGACGATGCGCGAGTCGGTCTCGCGATAGCGTTTTTCCAGGTTGGGAATGATGCCGACGAATGGATGCTTGCGGGTCTGGCCGCCGCGCTCGGACAGGTAGCGGAAGCTGATCTTTTCCTCGCCACTACCGTGAAGCACCACTTGCTGCACCCGCTTGGGTAATTTCTCGAACGGGGTTTCGACATCAAAGTCGTAATGTCGGGCCAGCGACTGGATGAGCTGGAAGTAGTAGGCATTGCGCCGGTCCCAGCCGCGGATGGCGCCGCTGGCCAGGGACAGGCTGCGATTGGCCACGACCCGGTCGGGGTCGAAGAACTGGGTAACGCCCAGGCCGTCGCAGGTCGGGCAGGCACCGTTGGGATTGTTGAAGGAAAACATGCGCGGTTCCAGCTCCGACAGGCTGTAGTCGCAAACCGGGCAGGCAAAGCGCGAGGAAAACAGCACCTCGGCCTTGCCGTCGCTTTCGTCCATGGGCGCGACCACGGCCACGCCGTTGGCCAGGGCAAGTGCTGTCTCGAAGCTTTCGGCCAGGCGCTGGGCCAGGGCATCCGCACCGTCACTGTCGGCCGCGCGCACTCGGAAACGGTCGACCACGGCATCGATGCTGTGTTTGCGGCGCAGGTGCAGCTTTGGCAGCTCATCATCCAGATCAATGACCTTGCCATTGACCCGGGCGCGGACAAAGCCCTGGCTGCGCAGATTTTCCAGCAGTTGCACGTGCTCGCCCTTGCGGCTGCGCACCACCGGGGCCAGCAACATCAGTTTGCTTCCCTCCGGCATGGACAGCACGCTGTCGACCATCTGCGAGACGGTCTGGGCATCAAGCACCTCGTCATGCTCGGGGCAGCGCGGCGTGCCGACCCGGGCAAACAGCAGGCGCAGGTAGTCATGAATTTCAGTGACCGTGCCAACCGTGGAGCGCGGATTGTGACTGGCCGCCTTCTGCTCGATGGAAATGGCCGGCGACAGGCCTTCGATATGGTCAATATCCGGCTTTTCCATCATCGACAGAAACTGCCGGGCGTAGGCCGACAGCGACTCGACGTAACGCCGCTGGCCTTCGGCATAGATCGTGTCGAAAGCCAGCGAGGACTTGCCGGAGCCCGAAAGCCCGGTGAACACGATCAGCTTGTCACGCGGCAAATCCAGGTTGACATTGGCCAGGTTGTGAGTTCGCGCACCGCGAACGGAGATGGATTTCATGCCGGGACTGGGGACTGGAGACAAGCCTATTAATATAGCTTGGTTGGTGAAGGGGGCGCAAAGTGATGGGGAACGGGAAGAGGGAAGGATCCATGCCCGCGGTTTCCCGGTTTCGCCCTCTCGCCTCTCTCCCTCTCTCTTCACCATATCTTCGGTTACTCTCCCACCTCAAGCTAATCTCGTTTCCCTGCCCCATGCCTTTCTTCGCCTCCTTCATCCTGAAAAGCTTTCCACGTTCTCCGAAAACGCTGCTCTGCCTGGCGCTGCTGGTGCCGGCGCTCGCGGCGGCCTCCGATCGGGAGCCGCTGACGCATGATGTCTATTCAATCTGGAATCGGATTCATGACCCCGAGATCAGCCCCGACGGACGCTGGGTGGCCTGGGAGCAGGCCCCGGAGCGGGCCGATGGCGAGCTTGTCGTCAAGGCGCCGGGCGACGACCTGGAGTATCGGGTGGCCCGTGGCACCGGCCCTGCGTTCAGCCGGGATAGCCGTTTCCTGGTTTTCCGGATCAAACCGGCCATTGAGGATGTCCGACAGGCGCGGCTGGACGATCTGCCCGAAGAACAGCATCCGCAGGCGGCGCTGGGCCTGATTGATTTGTCCGATGGCAATCAGACCCGCGTAGATCGGGTCGAGTCCTTTGCCCTGCCGGCCGAGTCCGGGCAGTGGCTGGCCTGGCTGGAGGGGACTGCGCCCGCAGAAGACGAAAATGCTGAAGCCTCGAGCGAGGATCAAGGCCCGGATGCAGCCGAGTCCGGTGAGAGTCCAGCCAATGGTCGCGACGATGATCAGGCGCCGGGCAAGACCCTGATCATTCAATCGCTGGCCGATGACAGGAAATGGACCATCGAGCATGTCCACCACTATGCCTGGGCCGAGAGCGGCCATCACTTGGCCCTGACGCGGATCAGCCCGGACGGCAGCAACGACGGCGTTTTTCTGGTCGACCCGGAAGATGGCAGCGAGCTTGCCCTGGTTCAGGGCAAGGGACGCTACCTGGCGCCCGTGTTTTCCAGCAACGGCGAACGCCTGGCGGTGCTGGGACGTCATCACGATCAGAATCGGGCAGATCACCGGTTCGACCTGTTCGTCTGGCAGAAAGACGACGACCAGGCTCGGTCTCTGCTTGACGACCACGGCGACTTTCTGACCGATGGCTGGCACGTCAGCCGCCATCGTCAGCCGAAATTTTCCGACAGCGGCCTGCGCCTGTACTTTGGCATTGCCCCGCCGCCGGTGGAGATGCCGGATACCGACGATGTGCTCAGCGACGAAGTGGTCAAGGTCGATATCTGGCACTGGCGGGATCCGGAGCTGCAGTCCATGCAGCTTGTCCGGCTCGATGAGGAACAGCGCCGCAGCTACCTGGCCATGGTCCGGCTGGACGAGCAGCAAGCAAAACCAGTTCAGCTTGGCCGGGTCGATATTCCTGAGGTCAGCCTCGCCGATGGTGCCGATGCCCGCTTCGCTCTGGGTTATTCCAATCTGCCATACCGGATGGAAATCTCATGGGATTTTCCGCGCTATTTCAATGCCTGGCGGCTTGATGTCGACAATGGTCAGGCGGAGTTGATTGCTGAACGGATTCAGGACCTGCCGCAGATTTCACCCGGCGGCCAGTATGCTTACTGGTGGGACCGCGATGCAGCTACCTGGCGCGCGCTGAGCCTGGCCGACCTCACGGCAATCGATCTGGGTGCCGGCATTGCCGTAGACCTGGCCGATCATCGCAACGATCGACCTTTTGGTGACCCGCCCTACGGCGCCGCCGGCTGGCTGAAGGGCGATATCGCCTTCCTCGTGCACGATCGCCACGACCTGTGGCAGGTCGATCCCGACCGTCCGGAAGCAGCCATCAATCTCAGCCACGGCATGGGCCGGGAGCGCGGCTGGAACATTCGTTTGCTTGACCTCGAGCCCGATCAGGTCGGTGTCGACCCCGACCGGCCGCTGCTGGCCTCGGCTTTTGACGAAGCCAGCAAGGCCCACGGCTTTGTCGAGCTGCAAACCGACGGCAGCGCGGTGCAGGAACTCAAGATCACCGGCCACCGCTACGGGCCGCCGCTGCGGGCGCGGGACCTTGATCGCCTGCTGTTCACTCGGGAAAATTTCGACGAGTTTCCGAACCTCTGGGTCAGCAGTGGCCGCCTGGCTGATCCGATCCAGGTCTCCGACGCCAACCCGCAACAGGCGGATTACCGCTGGGGTTCGGTCAGCCTGGTCGAGTGGCAGGCCAGGGATGGCCGCGATCACCAGGGCCTGTTGTTCAAACCAGACGATTTCGACCCGGGCCATGTCTACCCGATGATCGTCTATTTCTACGAGCGCGACTCCGACGGCCTGCATCGTCATCGGCCGCCGCAGGCTCATCGTTCGGTGATCATCCCGACCTTCTACACCAGCAATGACTACGTCGTCTTCGTGCCCGATGTCTGGTACCGCGAGGGCTATCCCGGCGACAGCGCCATGGCTTCGATCATGCCCAAGGTCAATCGGCTGGCCGAGGAGTCCTGGATCAACCCCGAGCGCATCGGCATTCAGGGTCACAGCTGGGCCGGCTACCAGATCGCCTACATGTTGACCCAGACTAACCGCTTCCGCGCCGCCGCCGGCGGGGCGCCGGTGGCCAACATGACCAGCGCTTACGGCGGCATACGCTGGCAGACCGGGATGAGCCGGATGTTCCAGTATGAGCGCACCCAGAGCCGCCTGGGCCGGACACTATGGGAGGCGCCCGAGCTCTACATTCGCAACTCGCCGCTGTTCATGGCCGACCGTATCGAAACCCCGCTGCTGATGATGCATAACGATGGCGATGGTGCGGTGCCCTGGGAACAGGGCATCGAGCTGTTCACAGCCCTGCGCCGCCTGGGCAGGCCGGCCTGGCTGGTGAATTACAATGACGAACCGCACTGGCCAACCAGCTTCGCCAACCGGCGCGACTGGCAGATTCGACTGCAGCAGTTTTTCGATCACTATCTGAAGGATGCCCCGGCCCCGCGCTGGCTGTCGGAAGGTATCCCGGCGCTGGAGAAAGGTGCGACCCTGGGCCTGGAAACGGACTAAAGTAACTTTCAATGGGCACCGCCACACCGATGCTGTCAATTCAGGGCCTGACCAAGACCTATGCCTCGGGACAGGTCGCGCTCAAGCCCGTCGACCTGGAGGTGCGGCGTGGTGAAATCCTGGCCCTGCTGGGCCCGAATGGCGCCGGCAAGACTACGCTGATCAGCATTGTCTGCGGCCTGGTCACGCCGGGCGCGGGCAGGGTGCGGGTGGACGGTCACGATATCCTCGCTGGTTACCGCGAAACCCGTGCCCGCATCGGCCTGGTGCCGCAGGAGCTGCATACCGACATGTTCGAGACCGTGCTCGATACGGTGCGATTCAGCCGCGGCCTTTTCGGCCTCTCGCCCGACCCCGCCCAGCTGCGACAGGTGCTGGAAAGCCTCAGCCTCTGGGACAAGCGCGATAGCCGCATCATGGCCCTGTCCGGTGGCATGAAGCGGCGCTTGCTGATCGCCAAGGCCCTGGCTCACGAACCCTGCCTTCTGTTCCTGGACGAGCCCACGGCCGGTGTCGATGTCGAGCTGAGGCGCGACATGTGGGGCCTGATCCGGCGCCTGCGCGATCAGGGCATGACGATTGTTCTGACCACGCACTACATCGAGGAGGCCGAAGAGATGGCCGATCGGGTCGGAGTGATTCACAAGGGCGAGCTGCTGCTGGTTGAGGAAACCGCCGCCCTGATGAAGCGTCTCGGCCGCCGCACTCTGCGCGTGCACCTGGTCGAAGCCCTTGATCAGATGCCCGAGGAGCTGGCCGACTGGCCGCTCGAGTTGGAAGACGGCGGTACGGTGCTGAGTCTGTCGTTCAGTCCGGCCGAGGCACCCGATAGCGTGCCGCGACTGCTGGGTCGGCTCAACCAGCTCGGCCTGGGTTTTGCCGATCTCCATACCAGCCAGAGTTCGCTGGAAGAAATCTTTGTCGAACTGGTCAGGGAGCCGTCATGAGCCGGCCTGCATTCCCTCGATTCAACGCGCGCGGCGTCTGGACGCTGTATCACTTCGAGATGATGCGATTCCGGCGCACGCTTTGGCAGAGCGTCGTCGCGCCGGTGCTGACCACGGTTCTGTATTTCGTTGTTTTCGGCGCCGCTATCGGTTCGCGTATCGGCGAGATTGATGGTGTGCCATACGGTGCCTTCATCGTTCCCGGTCTGATCTTGCTGACCGTGTTCACCCAGAGCCTCAGCAACGCGGCCTTCGGTATCTACATGCCGCGCTTTTCCGGCACCATTTACGAGACCTTGTCGGCGCCAGTATCGTTTTTCGAACTGATCCTGGCCTATGTCGGGGCCGCCGCCACCAAGTCAGTGATTCTGGGCTTGATCATTCTGTTCACCGCGCGCTGGTTCGCGCCCATCGATATTGCCTATCCGTTGCTGATGCTGAGCTACCTGGTCCTGGTTGCCTTTGCCTTCAGCCTGACCGGCTTCATTATCGGCATCATTGCCGAGGGCTTCGAGGCTTTGCAATTCGTGCCCATGCTGCTGGTCACGCCGCTGACTTTCCTCGGCGGCGTGTTCTACTCGATCGATATGCTGCCCGAGCCCTGGCGGGCGATCAGCCTTTTCAACCCTATTGTCTACATCGTCTCGGGGTTTCGCTACAGCTTCCACGGAAGTGGTGATGTCAGCCTCTGGATCAGCCTGGGCGCGTTGCTGGGCCTGATTGCGCTGTGCCTGGCTGTTGCCGCCTGGATCATCCGCACCGGCTACCGCCTCAAGCAGTAGCTCACGCCAATCACCCCGTCTTTCGCCAGGCCTTTCGTCTGTTCCGGACCCAACCCCAATACCCGCTCCAGTACCTCTGCCGTATCCGCGCCCAGCAGCGGCGGTGCGCACCGATAAGTCACCGGCGTTGCCGAAAAGCGCACCGGGTTGGCCACGGTCGGCAGCTCGGGGTTTTGCGGATGGGGGAGGTGCTGAACCATGCCGCGAGCCTTGACCTGTGGGTCGGCGAACACCTGGGCCAGATCGTTGATCGGTGC
>REEQ01000057.1 GCA_007695005.1 Wenzhouxiangellaceae bacterium
AGGGCCTGAGCGCCGCCCTCAAGGTTGTAGACCTGGGTAAAACCCTGTTTGCGGTAGTGCTCGGCCACTGCCTGGCTGGACACGCCAATATTGCAGACAAACACCAGCGGCAGGGCGCGATCGGCCTCCTTGAGTTCGGCCATCAGGGCCGCATCCAGCGGCCGGGCAATCTCGAGGGGGCGCTGAGCCCGATCGGTCTCGGAGCGGGTATCAACAAGCAGCAGACGCTCGCCCGAGTTCATCCGCTGCTGCAATTCGGCCGGCTGCATGCTTTTAACCGGCGGTGGTGCACCGGGGATTTCCAGGCTCAAGCCCTCCCCCTGCACCGACTCCACCCAGTCTATCCGGGCGCCGCGTGCACGCTGCGCCGTGGCCACATCCATCAGTACGCGAATGCCGGCACATTCGGTCTCGACTTCATGGCCCTGGCGCGGCCCGATGTTGAACTGGGCATCCCAGTCCGAGCCGATGGCGAAATGCAGATGCTGATCAGGATAGGCGTCAAGAAACTCGCGAATCTTGTCAGCGGCCTTGTCGGTGATGTGCAGTTCGGGCGGCGTCCGGTCCGGCTGTTCCATGCCCAGCAGCTCATGCAGTTCACCGGCATTGAACATTTCGGTGACGATGTCGCAGCCGCCGATCAGCTCACCGCGCACGTAAAGCTGGGGAATGGTCGGCCAGTTGCCGTAAGCCTTGATCCCCTCGCGAATATCGGGATCTTCGAGCACATTGAAGCTGACGAAATCGCCGGCCAGCAGGCTGTCGAGCATGCCTGCCGTCTTCGCCGAAAACCCGCACTGCGGCATTTTTGGCGTACCCTTCATGTAAAGGACAACATCGTGGGAGGCAATCTGCTTTTCAATACGATCGCGCAGCGCGGCATCTAGGCTCATGAGTGCTGAATCCGGAGTTAATTGGTCCTGATTACCTATTGTCGGGGTTGTCTGCGATGCGTTCAAGGCCGATGGAGCAGCAACTTGGCTGCTGCGGCCGGCAAATGTCGTTATGATTGCGCCATGAAACCGAACTTCCAGACCGCCAGCCGCGTAGAGCGCGTTCGCTACGAGATTCGTGGTGCACTGGCCCGGCGCGCGCGCGAGCTTGAACAGCAAGGCCATGACATCCTGAAGCTGAACATCGGCAATCCCGGCGAATTCGGCCTTCGCACGCCCGAGACCATGCGTCGCGCCGTGGTCAGAAATCTGCAGTACAGCGAAGCCTACGGACCTCAGACAGGCATCTTTCCAGCCCGCGAAGCAGTGGCCATGCAATACCAGGCGCGCGGACTGACCGATACCCGCTTTGACCAGGTATTCATCGGCAACGGTGTCTCCGAACTGGTCGACCTGGTGCTGCGCTCCCTGCTGGAGCCGGACGACGAAGTGCTGGTGCCAGCGCCCGACTATCCGCTCTGGACTGCCGCGGTGGTACTCAACGGCGGCAAGGCTGTTCACTATCCCTGCCGGGTACAGCAACAGTGGATCCCGGACCTTGACGAAGTGCGCGCGCGGATCAGCCCGAGAACGCGGGCACTGGTGGTCATCAACCCGAACAATCCGACCGGCGCGGTCTACCCGGAAGAGACATTGCAGGGTCTGGCCGATCTGGCCGCCGAGCATGATCTGATCCTGTTTTCCGACGAGATCTACGACGCCATCTGTTACGACGAGGCACGCTTCATACCGATGGCGCCGCTGGCCACGGATACGCTCTGTGTCAGCTTTGGCGGCCTGTCAAAGGTCTATCGCGCCTGCGGCTGGCGAGTCGGCTGGGCGGTTTTTACCGGCGCCCTGGAGCGCGCCCACGACTATCTGCTGGCGGTCGAAAAACTGGCGGCGCTGCGCCTGTCGGCCAACGTGCCCGGGCAATGGGCCGTGCAGACCGCGCTTGGTGGTTATCAGTCCATTGCCGACCTGGTCGCCCGCGGCGGTCGCCTGCATGACTCGCGCCAGGCGATCATCGATGCGGTCGCCAACAGCCGCTTTCTCGAGCTCGTCAAACCAATGGGAGCCATGTATGCCTTTCCTTCGGTTCGCAGCGAGCAGATTCCGGACTTCGACGACCACCGATTTGCCGCCGAACTGCTGGAGCAGAAACACATCCTGATCGTCCCCGGCTCCAGCTTCAATATCTCCGATCGCAACCATTTCCGGGTCACGCTGCTGCCGGAAGCCGAGCAACTGGAGGCCGCCTTTGGGCGGATTGAAGACCTGCTCGAAGAGCTGGCAGATACACCCGAACGAGCAAGCCTGACCGGCTGAACGACTATATCCATGACCGAGACCAATCCGCTGCTGGCCGATGGCCTGCCACGCTTTTCCGATATCCTGCCTGAACACGCCCTGCCCGCCATCAAGCAACGCCTGGAAGAATATCGACAGCTGATCCGGTCGATTGAGCAGGATGGTTTCACGTCGGACTATGCCAGCGTGGTCGAGGCCGAAACCCTGGCCGACAATGCCCTGGCCGCAGCCTGGTCGACAATATCGCACCTCAATGGCGTCAACAACACGCCCGAGTGGCGCGAGGCTTACGGTCAATGCCTGTCCCTGCTCACTCGCTTCAGCACCGAACGCGGCCAGAATCGCGCCTTGTTCGAAGCCTATCGCGCCCTGGAGTCACGTCCTGACTTCCCGTCCTGCAGCAATGCGCTGCGGGCGTCGGTGGAACACGAGCTGCGCGACTTTCGCCTCGCCGGCGTCGACCTGCCGGCCGCGGAGCGAGAACGATTTGCCGCCATCCAGCTGCGACTTTCCGAACTGGGCAACCAGTTCGGCAACCAGGTACTGGACGCCACCGAGGCCTATACCGAGCATTTCACCGCCCCGGAGCAGCTGAACGGCCTGCCGGAAGCGGAACTGGAGCTGCTTGCCGGTCTGGCCCGGCAGGCCGGGGTGGAAGGCTGGCAGGCAAACCTGTCCTACCCGGCCTATCGGGCGATCAGCACCTATGCCGACGACCGGGCACTGCGCGAGCGCTTTTACAAAGCCTACGTCACTCGTGCGTCCGATGCCGGCCCGCTGGCCGGACAAAACGACAACTCGCCGCTGGTCCGAGAAATGCTGAATCTGCGCGACGAGCAGGCCCGACTGCTGGGCTTTGCCAACTACGCCGAGCTGCGCCTGTCGACGCGCATGGCAGACAGCGCCGACCAGGTCGAGTCCTTCCTCTGCGACCTGGCCGAACGGGCCCGGCCGCTGGCCCTGGAGCAGTGGACCGAACTCAATGACTTCGCCGCCGGCCTTGGCGCGCAAACCCCTCTGGAGTCCTGGGATGTGCCCTACTACAGCGAGAAGCTGCGTGAGCAGCGGCTGGGTATCAGCCAGGCCATGCTCAAACCCTGGTTCGAGGCCGGCCGGGTGTTCAATGGCCTGTTCGAAGTGGCCGAATCCCTGTTCGGGCTGCGCTTCATTGCCGACGAACAGGTCCAGACCTGGCATGAGGATGTTCGCTATTTCCGGGTCTGCAATGAGCAGGACGAAAACCTTGCCGGCCTGTTTCTGGACATTTACGCGCGCGCCAGGAAGTCCGGTGGCGCCTGGATGGATGTCTGCCGTTCGCGCCTGGCGATCGCCGGTCGCCAGCAGCAGCCGGTAGCCTATCTGACCTGCAATTTCGCACCAGCGGCGACAGATCGGCCCAGCTTGCTGACCCACGATGACGTCGTCACCTTGTTCCACGAGTTCGGCCACTGCCTGCATCACCTGCTGACCCGGGTCGATCTGCCGGGAGTCGGCGGTATCAGCGGTGTTGAATGGGACGCAGTCGAGCTGCCCAGCCAGCTGCTGGAGGGCTGGGCCTGGGAGGAGGCGGCGCTGGAGCGCTATGCCCGCCATGTCGACAGTGGCGAAGCCCTGCCTGGCAAACTCCTCGAGGGCTTGCGCGCCGATCGCCAGTTCCACGGTGCCCTGGCCCTGTTGCGCCAGATCGAGTTCGCCCTGACCGATTTGCGCCTGCACCATCAGCCGGATGCCGACCCGCTGGCCGTCATGCGCCTTGTCCATGAGCAGGTCGCAGTCAGCCCTATGCCGGAGTTCAACCGCTACCTGATGAGTTTCACCCACCTGTTCGACGGCGGCTATGCGGCCGGCTACTACAGCTACCTGTGGGCAGAGCGCCTGGCCCGCGACGCCTTCGAGCTGTTCCAGACCCGGGGCCTGTTCGACCGCAGCGCCGGCCAGCACCTGGCCCGCGAGATCCTGGAGGTAGGCGCCAGCCGTCCCATGGCCAGTTCCTGGCAGGCCTTTCGCGGCCGTGAGCCGGCCCTGGAACCGCTGCTGGCCGCCTACGGCGTCGCTGCCTGAGGACGGTGTTTCAGGGCCGGGTCTGGCCCTGGCCAAAGACCCGGTACTGGAAGGTCGTCAGCTGATCCACGCCGACGGGCCCGCGCGCATGCAGGCGCCCGGTGGCAATGCCGATCTCGGCGCCAAAACCGAACTCCCCACCATCGGCAAACTGGGTCGACGCATTGTGTACGGCGATGGCGCTGTCCAGCCGGGCCAGAAAGTCAGCCGCGAGGGCATCATCACCGGCCAGGATACCGTCGGTATGACCCGAACCATGACGCGCAATGTGGGCCAGGGCCTGTTCGGGTCCTGCCACTGACCGCATGGCCAGAATGGCGTCCAGGTATTCGGTATCCCAGTCAGCCTCACTGGCCGCACGCAGCCGCCCGTCGAGTGCGCACAGGCGCGCGTCGGCGCGCAGCTCACAACCCAGCGCCAGCAGTCGGTCAATGATTGCCCCCACCGAGTCCAGGGCTTGCTCGTCGATGAGCAAGGTCTCCAGCGCACCGCAAATGCCCGGGCGTCGCATCTTGGCGTTGGCAATCACGGCAACGGCCATGTCGATATCGGCCGAAGGATGCAGGTAGAGATGATTATTGCCGTCCAGGTGCGCCAGCACCGGCACCCGGGCCTCGGCCTGAACCCGGGCGACCAGGCGCTTGCCACCGCGCGGCACCACCATGTCCAGCCAGCGATGCGCCCGCAGCAGGCTGCCCACCGCCTCATGATCCTGGGTCGGAAGCAGCTGCACGGCTGCCTCATCGAGGCCGGCCTCGATGAGGCCGGCCACCAGTGCACGGTGAATGGCACGATTGCTGGCCACCGCTTCCGAACCGCCGCGCAGGATCACGGCATTGCCGGATTTCAGGCACAGACCGGCGGCATCGGCGGTGACATTCGGACGCGATTCATAGATCACCCCGATCACCCCTATCGGCACCGCGACGCGCTCGATCCGCAGACCGTTCGGTCGGGTCCATTCAGCCAGCAGGCGACCCAGCGGGTCCGCCAGCGCGGCAATCTGTTCCAGGCCCGCAGCCATGCCCTCCAGGCGACTCGAATCCAGGCGCAGGCGATCCAGCATCGCCCCGCTCAAGCCCCGCTCGGCAGCCTGATCCAGATCTTGCCGATTGGCCGCGAGGATGATTTCGGCTTGCTGCCGGATGGCCTGCGCAGCCGTCTCCAGCGCCTGGTTGCGCTGCTGGCTGTCAGTCACTGCCAGCTGGCGGGCGGCGCGGCGCGCAGCCTCGCCAAGGCGGTCGAGGAGTTCGTCGTGTGTTTCACTCATGATGCGGCTTCAAGCTGGGGATTGCTCAACTGCTGAATGGCGGGTCAATTATGCACGGAGGCGACGTGGCTCTGCAGAAGTCAGGCGCGAAGGCTGGCTATACTCCGGGCATGATTCCGATCTGGCTGACCCTGGCAACCACGCTGCTGACCCTGGTCGTGGTGCTGATCTACTGGCAGCGCTTTGGCCCCGGCAACCTGCTGTGGTTCTGCGATGTTGCCCTGATCCTGCTGGTGCCGGCACTGTGGCTGGAATCGGCCCTGCTCAGCAGCCTTGCCGCCTTGCTGGTGCTGTTGCCGCTGCTGCTTTGGGCCGTTTTGCTGGCCCTGCGTCTGGGGCTGGGCTGGCGTTGCGGCGGCCTGCTCGACTACCTGTTCATTCGCGAGCGCCCGCTTTGGCTGCGGCTGATCAGCTTGTTCCACCTGCCGCTGCCCGTACTGATGCTGTGGCTGCTGTGGCGTCTGGGTTACAGTGCCGAAGCGTTGCCATGGGCAATCGTCACCACCTGGCTGGTACTGCCACTGAGCTATTGCTTCAGCCGCCCGCAGCACAATGTCAACTGGGTGCACGGCATCGGCGGTGAAGGTACTCGCCAGACCCGATTGCCGCCGATGATCCACCTGCTGATGCTGATGCTGGCAGCGGTGATCCTGATCCATCTGCCCAGCCACTGGCTGCTGACCTGGCTGTTTCCAGCGGCCTGAACCTGCCGCAAATCAATAGCGATTACTCGCTCTGGAGCTTGACCGCCGTGCCGTAGGCCAGTAGCTCGGCCGCACCGGTAGTGACCTGTGAGGTCACCAGACGCACGCCGACAATGGCATCGGCTTCCAGCGTGCGGGCCTGATCAACCATGCGATTGATGGCTTCGTTGCGGGCCTCGACCATCATTTCGCTGTATTCGGTCACCTCGCCGCCCACCAGGTTGCGCAGGGCAGCGACAATGTCGCGACCAATATGTTTGGCCCGCACTGTATTGCCGCGCACCAGGCCCAGCCCTCGGACGATGGTCCGCCCGGGCACCTGCTCAGTGGTACAAAGAATCATTGGTCTCCTCCCAGCTCTTCACGGATCGTGTCCGGATCGGCGTTCAGTCGATCGTGGACCACGGTTGCAAACACCACCAGCAGCCCGACAAAGGCCACCACCAGCCCAAACCGTATCGGCAGCGGCAATTCAAGCAAGAGCGGCCAGAGCTCGCGTAGCGGTTCGATGAACCAGCTCGCCGCCAGCAACAGGCCAACGACAATCAGCAGAAAACCGACGATGCGCAACAGCTTAATCATCGAGCAGATTGCCCTCGGTCCTGGCGGCCTCGCGCCGCTCCAGGATCAATGACAGCATCACCAGCCCGAGGCCGGAAGCGGCAACGGCCAGACCTGTGGTGATCTGACGAGGCCAATCCAGGCTGGCGATCATTTGCCAGGCGCCCAGGTAGAAGCTGTAGCCGGCGACAAAGGCCAAACCGCCCCGCCACAGCACCACACCGATCATGCGCCATCGTTCCATGCCGCCAAGTATGCCTTGACCGCGGGGATTCGTCATCTGAAGAACGTGCCAGGGAACCTCTGAACAAGCCGTGACTCAGCCGGTGTTCTGCAAACCCTGAGCAATACCATGCACCGTGGCGATCAGCGCTTGTTCCAGAGCCTCGTCCTCGCGCCTGCCGGCACGCCAGCGCGCAAGCAGATCAACCTGGGTAAAGCTCATTGGATCAACGTAGGGGTTGCGCAGCAGAATCGAACGCCGCAGGGTGGGATCTCGCTCGAGCAGGTGATCCTGTCCCTTGAGACGACAGATCCATTCCTCGGTGCGCCGATATTCGCGATGAATCTGCGGGAAGTAATGGCGCCCGAGATCGCCCGCGAGGGCGGCATAGCGATGGGCGATGCTCATGTCGGCCTTGGCCATCGCCATCTCGGCATCTTCCAGCAAGTTGGACAAGAACAGCCAGTCGCGCGCCATCTCGGCCAGCTTGTCCTCGCCGATCTCGGCGGCCAACGTCTCCAGTCCCGAGCCCAGGCCGAACCATCCCGGCAGGGCGTGGCGCGATTGCCCCCAGGCAAACACCCAGGGAATGGCGCGCAGGCCGCTGATGCCGGTCTTCTTCGCCCGCGAGGCCGGGCGCGAGCCAATCCGCATGCGCTGGATCACGTCAATCGGGGTCGCGTGCTGAAAATAGTCGGCAAAGCTGTCATCGCCGTAAACCAGCTCACGATAGGCGCGGCGGGAAAAATTGGCCAGCCTGGCCATGGCTTCGTGCCAGTCAGGATGCGACGAGCCTGGTCGGGGCTGGCCCAGTGTGGCCATCAGCACCGCGCCGGCCGTTTGCTCCAGATTGCGCACGGCAATCGCCCGGAGCGCATACTTTCGATGGATCACCTCGCCCTGTTCGGTCAGGCGCAAATGGCCAGCGACTGCGCCGGCTGGCGAGGCCATCACCGCCCGGTGGGTCTTGCCACCGCCGCGGCCAACGGTGCCGCCGCGGCCGTGAAAAAAACTGACGCCAACGCCGTGGTCGGCAAACAGGGCAACGAGTTTGCGCTGGGCATCCTGAAGCGACCAGCGCGAGGCGACCATGCCGCCGTCCTTGTTGCTGTCGGAATAGCCCAGCATGATGACCTGGCGAGTGCCGCGCTTGCCCAGCAGCTCGCGCCATTCCGACAGTTCCAGCAGGCCGGACATCACGCCTTCGGCCGCTTCCAGGTCACCAACTGTCTCGAACAGGGGCACCAGGTCGAGCAAGCCGTCCTCGATACCGGCCAGCCGCGCCATCAGCCAGGCGGCCAGGACGTCATCGGCGTTGCGGCTCATGCTGACGATCAGAGTGGCAATGGCGCGTTTTCCAAAACGATCATGTGCGGTGGCGGCTGCCTGGAGCAGACGCAGCACCGGGTGATCGTCTTTGCGGCAAGCTTGTGGGGCGGCCAGCATCTTCAGCAGCCGTTCGGTACGCTGCTCAGCCGAGCGCTCCGGCCAGTCAGGGTCGTCGAGCTGGCGAGCAACGGCTTCGTGCAGATCGCCGGAATCGATCCGCAGATCCAGGGCAGCCAGATGGAAAGCGAACATGTCGGCCCGACGACGCAGACGCTCCAGCGGAAAGCGACCGGCATGGCGACCACGGTGCTGGTCCAGCGAAGCGCTCATCAGATCAAGATCGGCGACGAAGGCCTCGGGCGATTCATAGGCGGCCGGACCATCGGCCAGGGTGTCGCGCAGGCGCGCATCGACCAGGCACAGAAACACCCGGTAAGGCATATCGGCATGCCGGGCCGGCACCAGCTGGAACACGGCCGGCAGGCGCTGGCGGTAGTCCGCAATCCGCGCTGCCAGTTCGTCCGTGATGCTGGTCCGACCGTTGGTCTGGCTGAGCAGGCGATTGAGTCTGCCGACCTCACGCCGGTAGTTGCTGATCACCTGGCGGCGCTGCTCGGCCAGGGTATCGAGCACGGTATCCGGGCCAACATTGGGATTGCCGTCCATGTCGCCGCCTACCCAGGATCCGAAGCGCAGCACCGTGGGGAGATCGCCCGGCCATATCTCGTTGCCATAGGCGGCACTGGCCGCCTCGGCAAGATTCTCGTGCAAGACCGGCGCGATCCGATACAGCACATTGGCCAGGTAAAAGTGCGCGTGCTCAGCCTCATCGGCCACTGTTGGGCGCTCATGCGACTGTTCGGCGGTCTGCCAGGCAATGGTCTGCTCCATCCGCACCCGATCAATCAGGCGCTTGACCTCGCCGGTCGGCAGCCCAGGGTCCAGCCGCTGGACCAGATAACGCGCCATGCGCTGCTCCTTCTCCAGGATCGAGCGCCGGGTAGCCTCGGTCGGATGCGCGGTGAATACGGGCTCGACCAGCAGCTGCTCCAATGTCTTCGCGACTGCCTCCCAGGCCACTCCTGCCTGAGCCAGGCGCGTCATGACATCGGCCAGGCTGTCTGGCTGGGCGCCGGCACCTTCGGCCTGGTACTGGCGACGTCGCCGAATCCGATGCACCTGCTCGGCCAGGTTCACCATCCGGAACCAGGCGGCAAAGCCGCGTACGAAGTCACTGGCCTGCGCCCAGTCGTCAAAACGACACAGAGGTTCAAGGCCAGCGTGCTCATCGTCGCCGGACCGGCGCTCGATCGCCGCTGCACGCGCAGCCTCCACCCGGTCGAACAAGGCCTGGCCGCATTGTTCCTTCAGCATTTCGCCGACCAGCCCGCCGAGCAGGCTGACATCATCGCGCAGCGGCTCGTGCTGCGTCGGAAAGTCGATGTTTTCTCGCTTCATGAAGCCTGTCTGATCAGCTCTGGCAAGTCAGCGCTCAAGATAGCAGGATTGGATGGCAATCAAGTATCGGCACTGATGGTTCGGCGAACCGCCAGGCTGAAACCTTTCAACTCTTCGTCGCGGACCAGACCGCGGTGGCGCATGAAGTGCAGACACAAGGTGGCCGTGCGCCGGCGATGGTCATCGAACAGGGCAGCCTGTTCATGCTCGCGCTGGCGGGTCAGATCAGCCAGGGCCTGCTCGCGCTCGACCGTGGTGCGGCGCTCATCCAGACAAATGGCGAGGGCCTGAGACAAGGTGTCTTCAGCAAAACGCTGGCGCGCGGCGTCTCGCAGCCCGAGAAACAATCTCCAGTCGCGATCACTGATCGACACCCTTGAACACCCGCCTTGATTGACTTGAAGTAATCTGGCTTCAGCCTACCTGCCGCGACGGTCCGCGGCAAGCACTGTATCCTTTACATCTCATGGCTTTCGAAATCGACCCAAGGCAGCAGCGCTACCTTCCGCCGGAATCCGAGCTGGAAGAGCGCTTTATTCTGACCGGCGGCCCCGGTGGGCAGCATGTCAATCGGACCGAAACCGGCGTCCAGCTCAAATTCGACCCACATGCTTCGGAACTGCTGAGTGGTGAAATCAAGCAACGCCTGATCAAGCTGGCCGGCAGCCGCGCCGACAGCCAGGGCGTGATTACCATTGAAGCGCGCGCGCACCGCAGCCAGCACCGCAACCGCATCGAGGCGCGCGAGCGCCTGGCCGAACTGATCGAACGCGCCCACCAACGCCCGCGCAAGCGCATCCCGACCAAGCCCAGCCGGACCGCAAAGAAAAAACGCCTGGAAGCCAAGCGCCAGCACGCCCAGATCAAGCGCAAACGCTCGAAGCCTTCGATGGATGAATAGGTGAAAGGCAGGAGGGAAAGACGGAAAAGGGAAAAGGGGATGGGGCAAGGAGTCGGGTTGTCAGGTTGGGAGGGTGATGGTGCCTGTCAGGTAGGTGACGGCGTCGCCGTGGAGGAGAACTCTTTGGTCCTTGAGTTGGCAGAAGAGTTGACCACCGCGGCGGGAGAGTTGGTGAGCGGTCAGGTCGTTACGGCCCAGGCGACCGGCCCAGTACGGGGTGAGCTGGCAGTGGGCCGAGCCGGTGACCGGGTCTTCGTTGACGGCCAGGGCGGGGTAGAAGCAGCGACTGACGAAGTCGCAATCCTTGCCGGGGGCGGTGGCTATCACGCCGCGCAGGTCGAGACCAGCCAGCCTGAAAAAATCCGGCTCCAGCGCGGCCACGATCTCAGGCGCATCGAACACGGCCAGGTAATCCGTGCCGGCCAGCACCTGCTGCGGACTCTTTCCCAGGCCTGCAATCAGATCGGGCTGCGGCTGACAAGCCCGTGAGGCGACGGTCGGGAAGTCCAGGCAAAGCCGCTGGTCCTGTCGAGAAACCCTGAGTACGCCGCTGTTGCTTTGGAATCGAATCTCGGACCCCGCGTAAGCGAGGTGCTCGAACAGCACGTGCGCTGCACCCAGGGTGGCGTGCCCGCACAAGTCCACCTCGGCCTCGGGCGTGAACCAGCGCAGTCGAAAGCCAGCATCTTCGGCGACGAAGAAAGCGGTTTCGGACAGGTTGTTTTCCATCGCGATGGCCTGCAGGGTTTTATCCG
>REEQ01000151.1 GCA_007695005.1 Wenzhouxiangellaceae bacterium
GAGGATTGCTGTCTCCTCGGCATGCCCCAGGGTACGTCCGATCCACGTCGAAGCCAGAACGCCCCCGTAGGTGATGGATCAGACTAACAGCCCGAGCACAAGTTCCGCAAGCACCATGAACAAAAAACGCCGGGACTAACCATAGAAGCGTTTTCGCGCGGAGACGCAGAGAAAACCAAGAACATTGCAAAAACAAGATAAAGTTAACTGAAGCTTCTCAACCAATTAATTAAGTTAGGTTTTCTCTTTCAATGCGCCCCTGCGCCTCTGCGCGAAATTGGCTGTTGATCTCGCTTTGCTAGGCATTCTTCATCAGGCGGTTTTTCTGACGTTCCCAGTCGCGGTCCTTCTGGGCGCGGCGCTTGTCGTGGGTCTGCTTGCCGCGGGCGACGGCAATTTCCACCTTGACCTTGCCCTTGGACCAGTACATGGCGGTGGGGACAATGGTGTGGCCCTTGCGCTCGACCAGGCCGATCAGGCGGTCGATTTCGCGCCGGTGCAGCAGCAGGCGGCGGTTCCGCATCGGGTCGGGCTTGACGTGGGTCGAGGCCGAGACCAGCGGCGTGATCAGGCAGCCGAACAGGAAGGCATCGCCGTCCTTGAGCAGGACGTAGCTTTCACCGAACTGGACCTTGCCGGCCCTGAGCGCCTTGACCTCCCAGCCTTCCAGCGAAATACCGGCCTCGATGCGCTCATCAAGGTGGTACTCGAACCGGGCTCGCTTGTTGACGGCGATGGTGGACGGTGCAGCTTTGGCCATGACGGCAATGTCTGGTCGGGGATTCTGAAGGGGCGCCCATGATAGCGCAGCCGTCCTGCTTGCTGCTTGCAGCTTTGGCTGGCTGACCCCATTGTTGGGTCTGGTTTGCCTTTTCTTTTTCCATGCAGCAAGTTCACCGCTTTGCCCTGGTAACGCACTCGCCGCAGCAGATGTATGAGCTGGTGCGCGACGTTGCCCGCTATCCCGAGTTTCTGAACTGGGTGCAGGCAGCTACCGTTCATGAGGAGGATGACGAGCGGCAGTTGGCGACACTGAAGGTGCGCATCGCTGGCATGTCCCAGACCTTTACCACTGAAAACCGACTGGAGTCGGACAGGCGCCTTGAGATGCAGCTGCGAGCAGGGCCTTTTGAGCGGCTTTCCGGTGCCTGGCGGTTCGAGGCCTTGGGCGAGCTGGGTACCCGGGTCAGCCTGGATCTGGAGTTCGCGCTGGCTGGTTCGGCGCTGATGTTGCCGTTTCGTCGCGGATTCAACCGGATGGCGGACCGCATGGTGGACGACTTCTGTCGCCGAGCAGAAGCGTTGTATGGCGGCTGAGGGCTTGATTTCGGTGGAGGTGGTGGCTGGCGATGCGCGGCGCCAGGTGCTGATCAGCCTGCATGTGCCGGACGGCACCAGCGCCTGGCAGGCCGTCGTTCGTGCCAATCTGGAAGAGAAGCTGCCGGGTTTGAGGCTGGACCCTGCGGCGCTGGGCCTGTTCGGGCGTGCCTGCGAGCCGAACAAAATCTTGCGAGATGGCGACCGTGTTGAAGTCTATCGCCCGCTCAAAGCCGACCCGAAGGAAGTCCGTCGGGCGCTGGCCGAGCTGGAAAAGCGGCGCTGAGCCGGCGCTGTCACTGCTCGCGCCGCAGGGACTCGAGGTCCTGGATGGG
This sequence comes from Wenzhouxiangellaceae bacterium, assembly GCA_007695005.1. Lineage (GTDB taxonomy): Bacteria > Pseudomonadota > Gammaproteobacteria > Xanthomonadales > Wenzhouxiangellaceae > Wenzhouxiangella. The sequence continues at coordinate 1,653 of REEQ01000151.1, forward strand.
CTGATCGTCGGGCCGTTGCAAGTCGCGCATTGCCTGGGCCGCGACAGAGTCTTGATCCAGATAGCTGCCCTCGACCGAGGCTAGTCGCTCGTTTTCGAAGCGCAAGGTCAGAATGCGCTTGCTCATGTTGGTGCCGCGCGGGGCGAAGGTATTGACGTAGTCCCAACGGTCTGCGTGAAAAGGGCTGTGCACCGATGGAGAGCCGAGTAACACTTGAACCTGGCGCTTGGTCATGCCCAGTTCGAGCCTGGCCACATCGTCTTCATCCAGCACGTTGCCTTGCTGTATGTTCTGCTTGTAGACGAGGTTGCAGCCAGCCAGGCATAGCGCGAGCAGGCTTAACAAGGTGATGCGGGTGATCATCAAATCTACCGGGATGGAGAAACAGTCGCCAATGATACAATAGCGGCGGCGCTGGCCGGTTAAGGAACCTCTGAATAATCATGCACGGAGCGCGTTTCAGTCGGAAAGCCTGCAGATCGTGTGGTGCGACGTGAGTGGCAGTAGCCGTAGTTGCGGCCTTTCCGTTGAAATCCTACGGGACGGGCCTTTGCGGGGCCTCCGGCCTGTTCGGGCTCGCTTATTCGGAGTGACCAAACCACGCTCACCCAGGCCAAGCCGGAAACTCCCGCAATGTCCCGTCGCGCCCGTGCATAATTGTAAAGGGGTTCCTTAATCAAACATTCAGGTGGATTCATGTCCGAAGAGACCACGGAGTTGCGAAAGGCGGGCCTGAAGGTCACCCATCCGCGTCTGCAGATACTTAGGTTGCTGGAGCAAACTGACCAAAAGCACATGACGGCCGATCAGATCTATCGAGCGCTGGCTGATCAGGGCGAGGATATCGGTCTGGCTACGGTCTATCGGGTGCTCAGCCAGTTCGAGTCGGCCCAGCTGGTTCGCAAGCACATGTTCGACGATGGCAGCGGTCGTCCGCCGCAGGCCTGCTACGAACTGGATGAGGGTGAGCATCACGATCACATGGTGTGTATGGATACCGGCGATGTGATCGAATTCTTCGACGAGGCCATCGAGCGGCGCCAGGAAGAGGTTGCGCGCGAGCATGGCTATGAAATCGTTGATCACTCGCTGGTCATGTACGTTCGGCCCCTGGGCGCTGACAAAAGTCGCAAGTAGCATCGGCGCGACCGCCGGGGGCTCAGCGTTGCTCCAGCAACTCCTCGGCATGGGCCAGACTGCGATCTGAGTCAGGGTTGCCCAGCATGCGGGCGATTTCGCGACGGCGCTCACTGCGGTCAAGGCGGTCGACGCTCAACTCGGTGTTGTCTTCGGCCAGTGATTTGTGCACCCGCACCTGGTGGTCCGCTCGGGCTGCCACCTGGGCCAGGTGTGTAACGCAGAAGGCTTGTCCGCGCTCGGCAACCTGACGCAAAAAGCGACCGACCACCTCGGCGGTCTCTCCGCCGATGCCGGCATCAACTTCGTCGAATACCCTGACCATGGCGCCATCGCCCGGACCGGCAGAAAGCATCAGCGCCAGACTGATTCTCGACAGTTCACCGCCGGAGGCGACCCGTGCCAGCGGGCGCGGCGCCTGGCCGGGGTTGGCGCTGAACTGGATGGCGATTCGGTCCTGTCCGTGGGCTGTCGGTTCGGCTTCCGGTCTGGCCTCCACGTCGATCCGAAGTCGGGCTCGCTCCATACCCAGCCTGGCGAGACTGGCAGCTACGTCTTGCTCGAGCCGGGCAGCGACCAGCCGGCGGGCATCGCTCAGCGCCGCGGCGCTGACGCGCCAGGCCGACAGTGCCTCGCTCATGGCTTTTTCGAGTCGGTCTCTGGCCTGGTCCTGGTCCTCCAGGCGCTCGAGGCGCTGGCGCAGCCGGGCAGCCAGTTCAGGCAGTGCGTCCGGCTCGGTGCGGTGCTTGCGGGCCAGGTCCAGAGTCTTTTGCAAGCGGCGGTCCAGCTGCTCAAGTCGCTTCGGGTCAGATTCTTCAGTGTCTTCGTGGCGTTCAAGCTCGGCGATGGCTTCGTCGATGTTGATCCTGGCCTCATCCAGCAGCTTGCCGACATCGTGCAGACGCTCGTCGAGCTCACGCACGCCGTTGATCGCATGAATTGCTTCCAGCAGCAGGCTGCGAACCGATGCCTGCTCGTCCAGATCCAGCGCGGCGGCAGCCCGGGCAACGGCGGCGCGCAGCTCGTCACTGCGGGCGAGACGTTCCTGTTCTGACTCCAGTCTGGCGAACTCGCCGGGCGCCAGGGCCAGGTCGTCGAGTTCGCGAACCTGGAAGCGAAGCAGGTCGATCTGCTCGGGATTGCCGCACTCGCGCTCGAAATCACTCAGCGCCTCGACACAGGCTTGCCATTGCTGCCAGCGGTCGCGGACCTGCTGGGGCAGGGCTGGATCGACCTGCTGGTCGAGCAGTTGGCGCTGGGTTTCGCTGCGCTCCAGACGCTGGTGTTCGTGCTGGCCGTGAATTTCCACCAGCAATTCGCCGAGCTCGGCCAGTTGACCGATGGTGGCGGGGCGGCCGTTGATCCAGGCCCGCGAAGTGCCACGCGCCGACAGCAATCGCCTGACGACCAGCTCCTGATCTTCGGCCAGGGCCTGTTCTTTCAGCCAGGCCAGCGCGCGCGATCCGTCGGCCAGTTCGAAGCGGGCCGACAATTCGGCTTGTTCCTTGCCGTCGGCAATCAAGTTGGAGTCGGCACGATCGCCGAGCAACAGGCCCATGGCGTCGATCAGAATGGATTTGCCTGCGCCGGTTTCCCCGGTGATCGCGGTAAATCCCGGCTCGAATTCCAGTTCCAGTGCGTCGATGATGGCGAAATGGCGTATCGAAAGCGCGCGCAGCATACGGGTCGGATGGATCCATGGCGGCAAGGTCGGGGCAACAAACTAGCATCAACCCGCCGGTCCGGCAATGTGGTTGTGTTCCGGGTCATTGACCCCCAAGTCTTGCGGCAGTCAACCGCAAGTGAAGATGATTCAATGGGCGAGAGTCAAGACAAGCATGACAAGCACGGCCCGACCGATGATGGTGACGGTGCCGAAATGCATTCCAGTGTCGATGCCCGCGCCGAAGAGGCGGTGCACAGCGAAGTCCCCGGGGATGAGGAAATTGCTGCCATTGACCAGGCGCCGCTGGCGCAGGAAGTGGCCATGCTCAAGGATGCGCTGTTGCGGACCCGGGCCGAGATGGACAATCTGCACAAGAGGACGGAGCGAGAGCTCGAGAAGTCAAGACGGTTTGCCGTCGATGGCCTGCTGCGCGAACTGGTGCCGGTGATCGATAGCCTCGATCAGGGGCTGGAAAGCGCCGCCGCCGACAGCAGCCTGGCTGAGGGGCTGGGCCTGACGCGCCGGCAGCTGGTGAGTGCCTTGACCCGGTTCGGGCTGGAGGAAGAAGACCCGGTTGGCCAGGTTTTTGACCCGCAGTGGCATGAAGCGATGAGCATGCAGCCGTCGGCTGAGCACGAACCCGACACCGTCATTGCCGTCCTGCAGAAGGGCTATCGTCTGCATGACCGGCTGCTGCGCCCGGCTCGGGTCATCGTCGCTCGCCGGCCGGACTGAGCTGACGATTTGAAAAGCGCGGCTCCGGGCCCCACTAAACGGCCAGGAGCATTGAGACTTTCTCAATCAATATTGCGAACCAGACAACAGGATTGAATCAGCCATGAGCAAGATTATCGGCATAGACCTGGGAACGACCAATTCCTGCGTTGCCATCATGGAAGGTGGCAAGGCACGCGTCATCGAAAACGCCGAGGGTGACCGCACCACCCCTTCAACGGTGGCCTTCACCAAGGACGGAGAGGTGCTGGTTGGCCAGCCAGCCAAGCGCCAGGCGGTCACCAACCCTGACCGGACCCTATATGCGGTCAAGCGCCTGATCGGCCGCAAATTCAGCGAGGATGTGGTGCAGAAGGACAAGGGCCTGGTTCCCTACCGCATTGTCGAAGCTGACAACGGCGATGCCTGGGTGGAGGTTGACGGCAAGAAAATGGCACCGCCGGAAATTTCGGCGAGGGTGCTGATGAAAATGAAGAAGACCGCCGAAGACTATCTTGGCGAAGAAGTCAGCGAAGCGGTGATCACCGTGCCGGCCTACTTCAATGACTCGCAGCGTCAGGCCACCAAGGATGCGGGCAAGATTGCCGGCCTGAACGTGCGCCGGATCATCAACGAGCCGACTGCTGCAGCGCTGGCCTATGGCCTCGACAAGCAGGGCAAGGATCGCAAGGTGGCGGTCTATGATCTCGGTGGCGGCACCTTCGATATCTCGATTATCGAGATTGCCGATGTCGATGGCGAGAAGCAGTTTGAAGTGCTGGCCACCAACGGCGATACCTTCCTGGGCGGTGAGGATTTCGACAAGCGCCTGATCGACTATCTGGCCAGCGAGTTCAAGAAGGAGCAGGGCGTTGACCTGTATAACGATCCTCTGGCATTGCAGCGCCTGCGCGAAGCCGCCGAGCGCGCCAAGATTGAACTCTCGTCCTCGCAGCAGACCGAGGTCAACCTGCCTTACATCACGGCCGATGCATCCGGCCCCAAGCACCTGAACATCAAGGTGACCCGGTCGAAGCTGGAGTCGCTGGTCGAGGACCTGGTCAAGCGCTCGATCGACCCATGTCGAACCGCGCTCAATGACTCGGGCCTCAAGGTCAGCGAGATCGACGAGGTCATTCTGGTCGGTGGTCAGACCCGGATGCCGGCCGTCCAGCAGGCCGTGGCAGATTTCTTTGGCAAGGAGCCGCGTCGTGACGTCAACCCTGACGAAGCAGTGGCGGTGGGTGCGGCCGTGCAGGGTGGCGTCCTGGCCGGCGATGTCAAGGACGTGCTGCTGCTGGATGTTACCCCCTTGTCGCTGGGGATCGAAACCCTGGGCGGCGTTTTCACCAAGGTGATCGAGAAGAACACGACGATTCCGACCAAGGCCTCACAGGTGTTTTCCACCGCCGAGGACAACCAGAGCGCGGTCACCGTACACGTGCTCCAGGGTGAGCGCGAGCAGGCGGCTGCCAACAAGTCGCTGGCGCGTTTCGATCTGACCGGCATTCCGGCAGCACCGCGCGGCATGCCGCAGATCGAGGTCACCTTCGACATCGACGCCAACGGCATTCTGCACGTTTCGGCCAAGGACAAGGCAACCGGACGTGAGCAGCGGATCGAAATCAAGGCCGGCTCTGGTCTCAGCGACGATGAAATCGAAAAAATGGTTCGCGATGCCGAGACGCATCGGGAAGAAGACAAGCGCTTCAGCGAGCTGGTTTCGGCTCGCAACCAGGCCGATGGTATCGCCCATGCAACGCGCACCAGTCTCAAGGAGCACGGTGAGGATCTGGACGCTGCTGTCAAGCAGAAAGTCGAAGATGCGCTGGCGAAGCTTGACGAGGCCATCAAGGGCGACAGCAAGGAAGCGATTGATACAGCCGTCAACGAGCTGCAGCAGGCCGGCGCCGAGCTTTATCAGAAGGCTGCCGAAAAGGCCCAGGCAGAAGCCGGTGCCCCGGGCGGTGAGCAGTCTTCCGGTGAGCCTCAAGCGCCCGGTGCCGACGATGTGGTCGACGCTGAGTTCACCGAGGTCGACGACGACAAGAAGTGAGTAGGGCGGTCTTGCGCTGTAGCTGCCACCACGGTTTTCCGGCCAGCCGCAAGGCTGGCCATGCCGTTGAAGCTGATGCAAGGGCAACCATCGCTCTGGAAACCATGAGAAATTGACGAATACCCATGCCGGCTGATTACTACGATGTTCTTGGCGTATCGCGTTCCGCCAGTGCTGACGACCTGAAAAAGGCTTATCGACGCCTGGCGCGCAAATATCACCCTGATGTGAGCCAGGAAGCGGATGCCGAGGATCGCTTCAAGGAGGTCCAGAAAGCCTATGAGGTCCTGAAAGACGAGCGCAAACGGGCGGCCTATGATCGCTATGGTCACGATGCGGTCAACGGGATGGGTGGCGGCGCGGCCGGCGGTGCGGGCTTCGGCGATATCAACGACATCTTCGGCGATATCTTTGGTGATATCTTCGGCGGCGGACGCCGCCGCCAGCGCCAGCATGCACGCCGTGGTCAGGATCTTCGCTACACCCTCGAGCTTGACCTTGAAGAAGCGGTCAACGGCATTGAGAAGGAAATCCGCATACCCACGGTTGGTCGCTGTGGCACCTGTGACGGCAGCGGCTCGAAGAGTGGCAAGCTGGAGGTTTGCTCCACTTGCGGTGGCCAGGGCCAGGTCCGGATGCAGCAAGGCATCTTTTCGGTGCAGCAGACCTGCCCGGCCTGCGGGGGCAGCGGCAGGGTGATCAAAGACCCTTGCGATGACTGTCACGGCAGTGGCCAGATCCGGGAAACGCGCACGCTACAGGTCAAGATCCCGGCCGGCGTCGATGAGGGCGACCGCATTCGGCTGGGTGGCGAGGGCGCAGCCGGTGCCCAGGGCGGTCAGGCCGGCGACCTGTATGTCGATATCCAGGTCCGACCGCACGCGCTGTTCCAGCGCGAAGGCGATGATCTTTATTGCGAGGTGCCGATTCCGATCACGACAGCCGCGCTGGGCGGCCAGCTGAAAGTGCCCACACTGGACAGCTCGGTGATGCTGAAAATCCCCGCCGAGACTCAGTCCGGCAAGTTGTTTCGGCTGCGCGGCAAGGGGGTGCAGTCGGTGCGCAGTCGCTCGACTGGGGATTTGCTCTGTCGGGTCGTGGTCGAGACCCCGGTCAATCTGACCCGAGATCAAAAGGACATGCTGCGCAAGTTCCAGGAGTCCTTCGGCGAGGGCGCCGAACATAACCCGCAATCCAGCGGCTGGACTGACAAGGTCAGGAGCTTTTTTGATCGCATGGGGCTTTGAGCCCGGCGTTTGATGCTGGTCCGGCGCGGCTTGTTTGCGCTATGCTTTGGCAATGACTCTAGGATTGCTGTTGAGTGGTGCCAGTGGCACGGTCGGCCAGGCGCTGATCGATGTGGTCGCTGTTGACCCCGACTACACTATCGTCGGTACCGCTACCAGTGAGCGCTTCTTCGAGCCCGACCTGGACGCCGACGTCGTTGTCGACTTCTCCCACCCCCGCTTGCTCGAGCGCAGCCTCGATTACGCGCTCAGGCATCGTATCCCACTGGTCACCGGTACCACTGGCCTGGACGGTTTGCTGTCTGAGCGTCTGGCCGAGGCGGCCCGCAGTATTCCGATCTGCCACGCGGCGAATTTCAGTGTCGGGGTCAATCTGTTGCTGCGCCTCGCCGCCCAGGCTGCTCGACTGCTCGGCGAAGATTACGACATCGAGATTGCAGAAATCCATCATCGCCGCAAGATCGATGCCCCTTCAGGTACTGCCCTGGCGCTGGGCCGGGCCGTGGCGGCGGCGCGCGGGCTGAGTGCGGGCGACAGCCTGATCCATGATCGAACCCGACATCGTATCCCGCGCAGCCGCCAGGAAATCGGCATGGGTGTATTGCGCGGCGGCGATGTGGCCGGGGAGCATACGGTGTACTTCCTGGGTGATGGCGAGCGGGTTGAGCTAAGTCACCGGGCCACCGATCGCCAGATCTTTGCGCGCGGCGCGCTGCTGGCGGCCAGCCGGGTCATTGATCGCGGTCCCGGCATGGTCGACTTCTCGGAGCTGGTGCTCGGGGAAGTCTGAAATTTTCCGGGAGCTCGTTGGCGTGGCGCAGCGCAAGACATGACAGTCGCTCCAGTGCCACGCCTGCCGCCCGAGCTGGAACCCGGTCACATGCCGCCTGGAGGCGGCGGGGCGGGCCCCGCCGCTGAATTGCCTTACTTCTTCTCGTCAGTCAGTCGATAAATGCCGCTGTCTTCGCGGACCAGGCCGCTGCTCGATTCCGAAGTTTTCGGAGCATCGTTGCCGGCCTGCTTTTTACTTGCAGGCTTTGAACTGGCGGTGCTGTCAGTCGCCGGAGATGAGCCCTTGTCTGCATTTTCCCGGGATTGGGCGGACTTGTCGCTGGACTGGGGCTCGGGCCGGCCACTGTCAGAGCCGCTCGCCGTCGATTTGGCGGGCCCCGTGTACCCGGGCTTCTCGCGATCGTCCCTGGCGCCATCACTTTCTGCCTTCGTCACCTGCTTGCGGCCCGACTGATCAGCACCGGGGCTGCCGGTCGAGCTGTCTCTGTCCGATCGCTGCTCTGACTTGGTCGGTTCCGAGCTGGCCGTTCCGGCACCGGCTCGGGCTGCCTTGGCGTTGTCTGAGCCAGCTGCCGCCGCCGCGCCGGTGCTTGCCGCAGCGGCTGCAGCTGCGGATGGCTCGCTGCGTTCAGATCGTGCCGTGCCCGGCTCGTTCGCCGAAGCAGGTTGATCTGCAGCGCTGTCTTTTGTCCGCCTCTGCTGGCGGTCCGGGACGCCGGCTGAGATCTCCTCACTGCCGCCAGGTTTGCCGCGTCTGCCGCTTTCGCCAGCCATCGACTTGCTGCCATCATCCCCGGCATTCTGGGTATTTGCCTGTTCATTGTCCCGATTGCCGGTATCACTGCTGCTGCGCCGCTTCTTGCCGCCCCGCCGGCGGCGCTTTTTTTTCTTCGGCCGCTTGTCACCGGGTTCCGGGTTGTCGTCGCCAGTCGGGCGTGTTGGCCGCGGCCCGTCGCTATCGTTGTTTTCCTGGCGCCGCGTCTTCTTTTTCTTCCGCGCAGGCTTACTGCTGCGTTCGTCTTCCGCGCCGGTTTCTTCGCTGTCGCTGCGAACGCGCTTGCGATGGTGATCGCGGGCGAACTGCCCTTTCTTGCCGTGTTGCGGGTCGCGGCTCGGGCTCGGGCTCGGCTTGGGCCGGGTCTCGGCCTTTGCTTCGGGCTTGGCAAACAGGCGGGCAAAAAAAGCCTTGATCACTTCGATCAGGCCGGGTTTGCGCCGCTCAGGTGCCGGCGAGGACGGGCGTACGCCGGAGACGGCTGCCTGAGTAGCCGGTTTCGGCGGCGTCGGGCCGGCGTCGTGGCGCTGGTAGGTCGGCTGGGTATCCAGGTCCTCGCTGGCGGTCAAGCTGTAGCTGGGTTCGTCAACACTTTCACTGGCGCGTAGACGCTTGACTTCGAAGCGCGGCGTTTCCAGATCATCGTTGGCCACCACGGTTACCGGCAGCTTGTTGCGCTTCTCGATCTCGGCCAGGGCCGTCCGCTTTTCATTGAGCAGAAAATTGGCGACGGAAACCGGTGCCTGGACGATGACCCGCGAGGTGTGATCCTTCATCGCATCTTCCTCGGCCAGGCGAAGTATCGCCAGGGCCAGCGACTCAATCGAGCGAATCGAGCCGTGGCCATCGCAGCGCGGGCAGGTTTCGTAGCTGGATTCGCCCAGCGATGGCCGCAAGCGCTGGCGCGACATCTCCAGCAGTCCAAAGCGGGAGATGCGGCCAATCTGGACCCGGGCCTTGTCCATCCGCATGGCCTCACGCAGACGGTTCTCGACCTGGCGCTGGGCGTCCTTGCTCATCATGTCAATGAAGTCGATCACGATCAGACCGCCGAGGTCGCGGATACGCAATTGTCGGGCGATTTCGTCTGCCGCCTCGAGGTTGGTCTGAAGGGCGGTTTCCTCAATGTCGGCGCCCTTGGTTGCGCGCGCCGAGTTGATGTCGATGGACAGCAGCGCCTCGGTATGGTCGATGACCAGCGCGCCGCCGGACGGCAGACGCACTTCACGTGCAAAGGCCGACTCGATCTGACTCTCGATCTGATAGCGCGAGAACAGCGGAATTGCATCCCGGTATGTCTTGAGTTTGCGCAGGTTGTGCGGCATCACCTGCTGCATGAATTCGCGTGCATCCTCGAACACGCGATCATCATCAATCAGAATCTCGCCGATGTCCTCGCGCAGGTAGTCGCGCAGGGCGCGGATGATCAGGTTGCTTTCCTGGTAGATCA
>REEQ01000016.1 GCA_007695005.1 Wenzhouxiangellaceae bacterium
CGAAGGCCAGGTCGCTGTTGGCGAAATCGAGCAGCGAGGGGCGCGAGCGTTCGCTCGGCAGGTCGGTCTTTTCGGCTTCCATCCCGGCCAGTTCTTCCAGACGATCAGGCGGCAGCGCGGCCGGATTGGCCGGATCGAAAAACCCTTCAGGCTTGGGCAAGGAAGCGGCCAGTTGCATGTTCCAGATCGCCTCGCCGGCATCGCGAAAACCCGCGGCCAGACCGACCCGGGGATCGGCGGTGTAGCTGGCCAGCATGATGGTCATGCGGTCGATTTCTGCCGTCTGGTCATTCTTGACGTCGGTGACGAATTCGAACAAGGTCGGCTCCTGCGCTGAGCCGCGCTCCGCCAGAAGGTCTTCGACCATAATCAGCGCGCCGCGGTGGTGCTCGATCATCAGGGCCAGAAACAGTCGATCGAAGGCCTCGCCGCTGGAGTTTTCCAGCTCGGCCATTTGTGCCGGCGTGGCCATGCCTTCCATGCCGTGGCCGACATGATGATGATGCTGGCGCTGATGGCCGTGGTGGTGGTGGCCATGATGATCGTGCTGTGCGTGGTCTGCCGGTGCCACATGCGGTAGCCAGTCGCGATCCGGCACCGGCTCGCCGCGCTCGCGCAGCCACTGTTCCATGAATTCGATCTCGTCGCGCTGGCTGGCATCGATGCGTCGGGCCAGGTCCAGCAACTCGCGGTTCTGGCTGCGCTCGGGCGCCAGCGCCGACATGTCCAGAGCCTGCTGGTGGTGCGGAATCATGTCGGCCATGAAGCGCACATCGGCCGCTGAGTAACGTAAACCGGCCAGCTGGATGGCCTGGTCGGCGCTGATCTGGCGGCTGGATTCGCCGGGAGCGCCGGGCTGGACGATGGGTGAACCCCCCTCGAGCGCTTGCGCGCCAAAGGAAAGCAGACTTAGCCCCAATCCCAAATAACAGGCGCGACCAGCGCGCGTGAACCACAGTTTCATCCTTGATCATCTCCTTAAAAAAACAATCGGCCCCGAGATCGGCCTGCCCCGGCTATCTGCCGGAGCAGGCAACCGTCCCTGGGCACTTGAATAGCCAGGCAGCGACGAATGTAGCAGCTTGGCATGGGGAGATGAGCGTCTGTTTTAGCGTCCTCTTGAGTCCATTGTCGGCAGTACCGGCGGGTTCACGGCATCTCGAAGCGGTCGTCGAACAGGCGATCGCCAACCACATTGAAGGGGTCGCTGATCAGAGCGGGCAGTTCACCCGTGCCGTCCTGAATCACGAAACGATAGCCTTGCCCGGTCTGATTGATGACCAGATCGTCGAACACCGCGACGCCGTTTTCCACCACCCGCGTGGCGAAGGGTGCTGCCGAGCGCGCCATCGGGTCATTGATCGTCTGGGCATCAACCAGCAAGAACAGCTCGATCACCGTGCTGTTGTCGTCGGTCGCCACCTCACCGGTACCGTCGATGACGGCCACGCTCAGGGCCGGTGTCAGAGGTTGGCCAGCCAGGTTCGAACCGCCGGGCTGGGCGAGAATTTCCAGAGACTGGGCGTCAGCGGCCAGAATGCGGAAGATCGCCGAGGCCGATCCGATGAAGTTGTTTTCGTCGATGGTCGCGGTGACGATGTAATCGCCGACCTCGATCGGCAGCTCCGGTTCACCGTCAAAGCTCAACTCGAAGGCCAGGCCCTCCGGTTCGGTGATGACCGCAGGCGCCAGACCTTCGCCGGTGAAGCGCTGGCTTAAGTCTTCGAAGGCCAAACCGGCAGCAGCCGGCGCAACGACGAAGCTGATCTCGGCGCTGCCGACAAAGCCGGGTTCGATAATGCTTGCCGTGACCAGATAGGTGCCGGCGTCAACCGGAAGCGTTTCCGCGCCATCGTAGAGCACTTCGACGGCCAGGCCCGGCGGGGCGGTGATGACCGTGATTTCCAGCTCTTCGCCGGTGTAGATCTGGAAGGCGTCTTCGAACAGCACTTCGGCATTCAGATCGATGAAGAAGCCGGGCGCGGCGGCCGGCAGGGCATAGGCACCCAGGATCTGGAACTCTTCGTTGCCAGTGGCGAAGGCCGAGACAATCTCCCCGCCGCCGAATTCAACTGCCACCGGATCAATGAGCACCGGATCGCCGCCGGGTGCAGTAATGACCAGGTCGTAGCTGCCGCCCGGGAGCTCGACAAAATCACCGACAGCGCCAAAGTCCAACTGAGCCAGCAGGTTGCCGTCAGCCAGGCGTACCTCGGCCGAGGCCGCGCCGGGGGCGAATGGCGCCAGATGACCCAGCCGCAGCTTGACCTGGCCGCCTGCCGGGGCGCTGACTTCGTCCGCCAGCAGCTTGAGATCCAGCGCCTGATTCAGACCGTCGCCGATGGCAATCGCGCTGTAACGCTGACCGGCGATCAGTTCAAGCGTGCTGGCAATGGCCGGCTGTGCGGCACCGACCGGGAAGATTTCCACCGTAACCGTACCGGGAGTCAGTTCCAGATAGCCGGTGGAAGCGCCGTAGGCAACACCGCTCAGCAGCGGTTCGCCGTCGACAAATATATCCACCTTGCTGGCATCTCCTGCAGCAAACGGCGCCAGGTGCGCCCACTGCACTTCGGCGGGTATCGAGGGCAGGGCCAGACTGACGATCAGCGGGTCGTGGTCGGAACTGCGGAAGGGATCCGGGTTGAAAAAGTCATCCGGCTTTGGCAACGAGCTGGACGGCAGGGTTTCCGGATAAGCAAAGGCCGGAATCTCGTCGGCGTTGATCGCCCAGTTCGTTGCACCGAGCACGAACTCACTCAAGGCGGCGGAGGCCAAGACGTGGTCGAGGCTGCCAGACTGGCCCTGGAAAACAAAGCTGTAGACCGCCGGGTGATCGGCATTGGATCGGATCGCCTCGTTGACGAAGCCGGCACTATCGAGCACCTGGAGCGGATCTTCCTGAGCGTAGGCATTGAAGTCGCCCACCACCAGCTTGAGATCGGTGCCGGTGCCAGTCGGGTCTGAATCCAGCCAGGCGCGCAGGGACTGCACCGACTCGGTTCGCAAGGCATTCCAGCAGCTCTGGCCGTCACCCTGATCGGCATTGGCGCCCGCAGCATTACCGCAAATCTTGGAGCGGAAGTGCACCACCGACACAGTAAACACGCTGCCGTCGCCGTGGCGGAAGGCCTGTTTCAGGACCGGTCGCTGGCGGCTGGTGTCGATGGGTGGAACGATCGGCGTGTTGCTGTCGAGCACGGCAAAATCGCCCACCGGCTCGACCGATCCGGTGCGATAGATGATGGCGTTCTTGATTGCATCAGTGCCTTTGAAACCGGTGGCAATGAAGTCCCAGTCGCCGACCGCGTCGACCTGGTTGATCGCGTCGACCAGAAAGGTCAGGGTCGAGTCATCGTCGTCGTTTTCAATCTCCATCAAACCCAGCACATCGACATCCATGGCGGCAATGGCGCTGACCAGTTTGTCGCGCTGGCGCTCCAGTTCGCTCTGGCTGCTTGCACCCCGACAGCTGAGATTGTTCGGTCCGCAGCCCACACCGTTGGTCTGGAGGGTGGTGAACAAGTTTTCGACGTTAAAGCTGCCGATGCGCAGATTGCCCGCCGGCAGTTCGGGCGGCTGTTCCGTCCGCGGCGACTCGGCCTCATCGAATTCGGCTGCCTGCAGGGCGAACAGGCGATAGTTGGAAAAGCCGAATCCCATGACGCCTTCGAAGTCGCCCTGGATGCGGTAACCGACCCGAATCGGGTTGGAGGCGTTCAGCGGCGTGCCGTCCAGGCCGGGCTGGAACGGGGTGCGGTAAGCGCCTTCAAGGCCCTGGTCGATGATCAGTCGACTGCGGTTGTTGAGTTCTTGCAGTGCATTGGCCGCCTCACCCGGAGAAACGACCTGGGTGGGCTGGAACAGCCGATCGGTGGCCACGCCGAACTCGGCGAAGCGGGCGGCGTTGAAGACTTCGGTCACGGTCAGGGCCTGAGGCAAACGCACCCACATGCCTTCCACTGCTTCCAGTTCGATCAGGTCGTCGACCGGAAGCTCGATGACAGCCGGACTGACCCGCTCAAGCTGGTCTGCGGCACAGCGCTCGATGCGGGCGACCTGGAACACTTCAGTCTGGCCAAAACGCTCGCGCACCACGCCCTGGATACGCACCTCATCGCCGATTGAAACGTCGACCAAATCCGTTGTGGCGCCAAAAGGCGAGATGAACACGCCTTCCGAGGTCAACGGGTCGTCGTCCTGATTGGCGTTGGGCTCCTGCAGGAAAAAGCCGCCGATCTGGCCGGCTTCTTCGTCCTGGAAGGTGCCAACGACAATCGCCTGGACTTCGACCGTGCTGCCCTGGATCGGGCTCTCAAAGCCGTCGCCCTGGATCGCGTGTATGCGGGTCAGCGTCTCGTCGTCGGCAGAGTCAGCAGCGCAAAACGGCGGCTCGACCTCGCGACCGCTGACCTCGACATCCACCACCCGCCAGGTACCGCAGTTGTTGCCGGACTCAAAGCCGGTGCGAAACGCCAGCCGGATTTCACCTTCGACGCCGTCCAGATCATCAAAGGGACCGAACTCGAACCCAGTGTTGACGGAGGGCAGCTGGCTGAAGTCGATGGTCTCGATCAACCCCCAGGTGAAGTCTCCCGGATTTCCGCTGCCAGGGTAGTCGGGGGAAAAGTAGATCAGCAGGTCGTTCGTGCCGCTGAAATTGCGCGACAAGACGACATCCAGCTCGATCGCTTCAAAGCCGTCCAAGTCGATGGCCGGCGAGACCAGCCAGTTATCGTTGACCTGGCAACCGCCGGCAAAAGCGCTGAATTCCACGTTCTGGAAATTGGCGTTCCAGTTCCAGGTCTGGTTGCCGACCACGTTCTGGTCAGTCCATCCATCGGCAAACGGATCAGACGCGAAATCCGCCGCGAAGATGCTTTCCCGCGGGTCGATTGGCCCGTCATCCAGCGGCGTTGCGATAACCGTGATGTTGTCGAAACGGTTGTTGCCGCCTGCAGCGCTGGCGCCGTCAAGGGTGATGCGGAAATAAACCGCGCTCTGGTCGTTGAGGTCTTCAATGGCCGACAGGTCGTAGCTTTGCACAGTGAAGCTGGTCGGCGTGCCGGAGTCCGAACCGATCTCGTTGAAGGTCTCGCCGTCCAGGGACCAGGAAAAAGTGCGGGAATTGAATCCCGTGCTGGTCGCCCGCCAGGCCCAGCTGACCTTGATGTCGCGCAGGCCCGTGGTGTCTACCTGCAGCTCGATGCTCATTCCGTTGTTGCTCAAGTCTTCGCAACCCTGCGGCGAGATCGAGCCGCCGGCTGCAAAACCAGACTGCGCGTTGATGGCGCTGCCGCCGAAACTCTGGATGCAATCGAAAACGGTATCGCCGTTGGCGTTGACCGAGGTGGCCGCGTTGAAATTGCGAAGCTGCAAAGCACCGGCACCCAGATCCGGGGACTGCGGAAAATCGCTGGGCTGGTAACCGAAGCCACCGCCCGGTAGCTCGTTGTCGTTATGCGCCCAGTAGGCAATCAGCTGTGGCTGCGCCGCGACAAGGCTGGAGAAACTGAGCAGGAGGACAATCAGGCAGGCTTTCATAGGCTGTTCTCTGCAGAAGTGGAATGCCGCGCCTAAGCAGCGGTCGAGAACGCAGACTAGGCAACACTTTCTGCAGTTGGGTTACGGCCTGGTGACGCTTGGATGACCCCGGCGAGAGTCAGACCGCCCTGACCGAGTCCTTGAAGGGAGCCTTTGGAGAACTATCCGGTCTGCGCAGCCAGCCAGTCTTCGTCCGAGCCCTCGGCGATGTTCTCGAACAGGAAGGTGGAAATGTAGCGCTCGCCGGTGTCGGCCAGCATCGCCAGGATGGAAGATCCCGCGGGCGCGGTTTCCGCGACCTTGAGCGCCGCAGCCACCGAGCCGCCGCCTGAAATCCCGGTACAGATGCCTTCCTGCGCGGCCAACGCCAAAGCGGTATCGCGCGCCTCCACATCGGTCACCGGCACGATGTCGTCGGCCACCTCGCGGTCCAGCACGGCGGGAATGAAGTCCGGCGTCCAGCCCTGGATCTTGTGCGGGCTCCAGTCTCCACCGGCCAGCAGGGACGCGCCGGCCGGTTCAGTGGCGACGATCCTGATATCCGGCCGAGCCAGCTTGAGCATCTGCCCGGCCCCGGTCAGCGTGCCGCCGGTACCCCAGCCGGTGACAAAGTAATCCAGGCGCCGATTGGCAAACGCGCGCAGGATTTCCGGCCCTGTGGTGTTGCGGTGGTAGGCCGGGTTGGCCGGGTTTTCGAACTGGCGGGCCAGGAACCAGCCGTGGCGCTGGGCCAGTTCTTCGGCCCGTTTGACCATGCCGGAGCCACGCTCGGCCGCCGGCGTCAGGATCACCTTGGCGCCCAGCGCCCGCATCAGTTTGCGCCGCTCGATCGAGAAGGTCTCGACCATGCAGGCCACAAACGGATGACCGCGTGCCGCGCACACCATCGCCAAAGCGATGCCGGTGTTGCCCGAGGTCGCCTCGATTACCGTCTGACCCGGCTTGAGCTCGCCGCGCCGGGTGGCATCATCGATGATGGCAATGGCCAGGCGGTCCTTGACCGACGCCATCGGGTTGAAGAATTCCAGCTTGGCGTAAAGGTCCACGTGGGCCGGTGCCAGGCGATTGATTCGAACCACCGGCGTGTTGCCGATGGTCTGGAGGATGTTTTCGTAGATCACGATTCGGGTTCGGTCAGCCGCAACGCCACGTAAGACAGGTTCATGCACATTTCGTCGTCGGAACCGTAGCCGCCGAGCACTTCCTCCGCCGTCGGATTTTCAAACACACACTCAACACCCATCCGGGTTCGCTCAAGCTGCGCGGCCGGGAACACCATGGGCTCGTCGAAGGTGAAGTCGCGCTGCCAGTTCAGGTCCCAGCGCGGCACCGACAGCAGAATATTCTTGCGCCCGCTCGGCTCGGTCAGGGTGACCCGGCCGGAAGCACCGAAGCGGTGCATGTGCAGGTTGGCAGAGTGGACTTCGGCAGCCTCCACGCGGGCCGGATCAACGCCGAACAGGCGCGACATGTAGCCCGCGATTCCTTGCAGGGTGGCCGCAGTCGCGTAGCGCGCGCTCTGCTCAGGCGGTACGACCAGGCTGCGGTTGCGTCGGCCTTCGAACCAGGGATCGAATGTAATCGGCACGTTGATAGCCGGTCGCTCGACAAGTGAACTGACCTGAAATTCCATTTGAGATCCGGTATCAGCCTCACCCGGCGCGTAGACCGAGTAGTAGTGCATCTGGGCGACCAGAACGCTCCCCGGGGGCATGGGAATGCCGGTGCCGGACGGGAACGAATAACCTTCCATGCCGGGCGCCCAGTGGGCCAACCAGTAGTTGCCGCGGTGCAGCTCGATCACGCCGTCAGGGTAGCGTTGTTCGTAGGCTTGGCGCTGTTCCGGCAGGCCGAGGCGGTCGGGTACGGCAGCGCCGAAACACTGGTAACCGGGGCCTTCCTCGGCGTCCTGCAACTCCCGGAAACGCTCGGCCAGTTGCGGCTGCACGGCGAACAGCACCAGGTGATGCACCACACGCAAGTTGCCCGGTGCGGCGCGGAAACCCGTGACGTAGGCCGGCTCATCCAGCGGCCAGTCAATCACGAAACAGCGGTAATCGTCGGCGCGGTCCTGCCGCGGCAGATAGGACTGGCCCGGCAATACATCGAGCGCCAGGTCGGCCTGAAAGCTCCGCGCGAGGGCCGGGGGTGCACCGTTGCGTGACGCCGGTTCCCCACGCGGGAATCCGCCATCCGCCCAGGCCAGAAAGGTCTCGATCTGGGCCGATGACAGCGAAATATCGTCCACATACTGCTGATGTCCCGGCTCGGCCAGCCACGGCGGCATGCGGCGGTCGCGCACCGTAGCCACGATGGCCGGGCCCAGGTTGTAGGTGAACTCGGGATCGGCGAAGGAGAAAGAGATGCTGTCATCAGCGTGGCACATCAGGCAGTGCTGTTCGATCATCGGTCGGATTTCGCCGTGGTAGTCGGGCGCGGCCAGGGCCGAGACACTGAGGCTGCAAGCGGCCGCCAGACTGAGCAATTGCTGATGCATCTGGGTGGCTCCTGTTCTCTTCATTTAAGGAAAACGCGGTCTCTACGGAGAGAGCGCCAGCAGCTGGCGGCGCAGGGTTTGCAGATCGGCGCTGTTGAGGTGACCGAGGTGGCGATGGCGCTCGACGCCGTCGGCGTCCAGTAAAACCAGGGTCGGTGTGGTGACGACACCCAGTTGCCGGCCGAGAGTGCCGCCGGCATCGAACCAGAACCGCTCCGGATGCTCGGCAAACACGGGCCGGCTGATCAAGACAGCCGCCGGCTCGGCCATGTCTTCGTCGATGCTGATGGCCAGATAGCGGATCTCCGGAAACCCTTCGGCCAGGCGGCTCAAGTCATCCATGACCCGGAAGCAGCTGCCGCACCAGCTTGCCCAGAACTGCAGTAGGCGGGGCTCCCCGCCCAGCGTGGTCATGGGGGCAAGCTCGTGGGAAAACGGTTCCAGCAGCGGCCCCTGGTCTGATCGGGCCGGGGCCGCCGTCAACAAACAAGCCCAGGCTCCTATCAGCAACAAACGCTTGAGTGTCATCGCAAGGCTCCGGTCTCCGCAGCACGCCAGCCTGCCTGCCAGCCCGCCTAGAGTATTGCGTCGACGCCGTATTTTCAATCGGTTCTGACCGGCATGCCAGGGGCGGAATCACGCGGCCCCTGCCGAAGCCCACGCATCACCCCGGCCACAATCCGGCGATTAACAGCATCACTCATGAACGCTACCGAACGTTGCCCCTATAATCGGGCGCGTGAATCAAGCTCGGACCGTGACGGTGGCCGTCAAGGGGAAATGTCAGGCATGAAACCCGAAGAACTTGTTGACGTCTTGATCAAGGAATTCGATCGCAACGGCGACGGCGTCTTGTCGCGCGGGGAATTTCGCGAGTTGGTCAAGTATCTGATCGGTGAACACGGCGTGCGCATCAGCTCGCGCATTTTCGATCAGTTCGATCACAACCACGATAACGCCATCTCGCGCGATGAACTGATCGAGCTGATCGACGAATACTGGCTCTAGTGGGCCATTCGGGCTGGAGGCTCAGGGCTGCACGGCGAGCAAAGCCTCCAGCGCGCTCCAACTGGCACCGTAGGTCAGCAACACGTCGAAATGCCCTGCCGGCTCGGACAGAGGATGCAGGGACACCTGTCCGCCGCCAGCGGTCAGGTCAGCAGCGAAGCGCTCACTATGCTCCAGCGGCACGATCCGATCAGCGCGCGCATGCACCAAGTCGACCCGGCTTGCCAGCGGCAGATTGTCCACCGGGCTGACCGCCCGGTAGCGCTCCGGCTGCTCATCCGGTGCACCACCCATGACCTGACGCGCACCGGCGTTGCAGCCCTGGTCGACGGCGGCAAAGTCGACCATGTCGGTGATCGGCGCCAGCGCCACGACCCGGTGCACGGGCAAGGGATCGGACCAATAAAGCAGGTGGTCCTCCGGGAAATTGGCGCGCGCAGCCAGCCACAAGGCCAACTGGCCGCCGGCCGAGTGGCCGAGGACGGTGACGGTATCGAGATCGAGTGCGAGCTCTTCGGCTAGATCGCGCAGCTCGTCCAGGCCCTGGGACACGTCCATGAAGGTGTCGGGCCAGGGATCCGCGTCGCCGCCGGGGCGTCGATAGGCCAGTGTCCAGGTGGCATAACCCAGGCCGGTGATGGCATCCGCAAGCGGCCGGATGTGGGCCACATCGTAGGCTTCCATCCAGCAACCGCCGTGGATCAGAACCAGCACCGGATGCGGACCGGGGCCGTGCGGCAGGCGCAACTCGCCGAACTGATCGGGATGGTCGCCATAGGCCAGCACCATGTCGGCCGGGGTCGATGGCTGCATCAGCACATCCTCGAAACTGGCCGGGGCCGCGCGACTTTGGGCGTTCAGGCCGACGACCAGGGACACTATCAGGGCAATCTGCCAGGCTTTGCTCATGCATCTTCTCCGTGTTTTGTCCCGCACTCTTATACCCCTAGCCACTCAAGCCCACAAGTTGGCCACCGCCTGACCGGACCGGACCATGAACGCTGTCTTGCTTCGGTCTCAGGCAATCTGCGCGCGTGAATCTTCCTGCCGAATTCCTGCCCCACTGGCTGATGCTGCCGGCCTGGCTGCTGTTCATGGCGATCTGGGCCTGGAACCTGGCTGGTGCGCCCTGGCGCTTGCTGACGGTGAACGGGCTCTGGCCCCTGTTTCTCAGTGCCTGTTTGCTGCTGATCGGGCTGTGGTGGATGAGCGTTGGCGCCCATGTCGGTCTGGAGTTTCATCTGCTCGGGCTGACCAGTATGGTGCTGCTGTTTGGCTGGCGCCTGGCCCTGGCGGGCGGCGGCCTCGCACTGTTCGCCCTCGCCGCAGCCGGCGCCTACGACTGGACGGCGCTGGGCCTGAACGGCTTGCTCGGCGTCGTTTTTCCCGTCCTGCTGGCCCATCGTCTGCACGAGTGGATTTACCGCTGGCTGCCCAAACATTATTTCGTGTATCTGATGGTGGCCGCGCACTTCTCGTCCATGCTGGTAATAGCTGCCGTCGCGCTCAGCGGCGGTCTGGTTCTGCTGCTGACCGGTGCTTATGGCTGGGGTCGGGTCGGCGGCGATTTCTTTTTGTTCCTGCCGCTGGTCATGCTGCCCGAGGGCTTTCTCAACGGCGCTTTGCTGACCACGCTGACCCTGCTCAAGCCCGAATGGGTTCGCAGCTTCGACGACCGCGACTACATCGACAACAAGTAAGCAGGGTTCAGAACAGGCTGGCCTGCTTGTCCGCGGGTTTGACGCGACGCCGCCGCCGCGTTGTCGGCTTGCGGCTGCCCAGAGCCTGCTGGATTGCACGGGCCTGGTCGCGAAAACCCGGCCGTCGTCGGAACTCGCCGATGCGAGCGCGAGCGTCTCGGGCCGCTTGCTGATGATCGACCACCGGCTCGGGATAGTTATCGGCACCATACCGCCGGCGCTCGCTCAAGCCCAGTTTCCACGGCTCGAAACAGAGCTCTGGCGGCACCTGTGCCAGCTCCGGAACCCAGCGGCGCACGAACTCGGCGTCGGCATCCTGGTCTTGGGCCTGCTTGACCGGATTGTAGATGCGCAGGGTGTTGATGCCGGTTGTGCCCGACTGCATCTGGCACTGGTTGTAGTGAATACCTGGCTCGTAGTCGGTAAAGACCTGGGCCAGGTGCAGAGCCGGTTCGCGCCAGTGCAGCCAGAGGTGGTAGGCGGCAAAGCTCATCAGCATGGCGCGCATGCGGAAATTCAGCCAGCCGTGGTAGATCAGAAAGCGCATGCAGGCGTCGACCAGCGGGTAACCGGTGCGACCCTTCGACCAGGCTCCGAACAATTCGGCATTGAAGTCACCCTCGCGCATGCCGTCGAAGCCCCGGTGGACGTTACGGAATTCGATGTCGGGGCGCTGCTCCAGCTTCTGGATGAAATGGCAGTGCCAGTGCAGGCGCTGGTCGAAAT
>REEQ01000114.1 GCA_007695005.1 Wenzhouxiangellaceae bacterium
CAAGTGTGCAATATTAATAAGCGGATTGTGCTTGCGCGAGTTGTCGTTTGCCCGGCGCCAAGGCGAGCCGTCTGATTGCGTCGTTGCTGCGGGTTTCGGCGTAGACCTTTTTTGCACGGGAGAACAAGCTTGCACGCAACCCTCGAACAACTGGACCTCAAGCATCTTTTTCATCCCAACACCGACCTGGCCGGTCATGCCATGGCCGGCCCATTGATCTGGGAGCGCGGCGAAGGAGTATGGATGTACAACACCCACGGTCGACGTACTTTGGAAGGTATGGGGGGCTTGTGGTTCACGGCGTTGGGCTGCGGCGAGAGAGAGTCCGAGTTTGTCGAACGCCTGGGCCAGGAGCTGGAGCGGGTCATTGAGCGCTCGGCCGGCGAAATCGGCCTGGTCGGCGGGCTGGAATTGGTAGCAGACAAGGACACTGTGCCCGATGCTTGAAAAAATCGCGTTCAAGGTCGCAGCGGCTTGTCTGGAGGAAGGCTTGATCGTGCGGGCGTTGCCGGGGGATGTGGTTGCTGTTTGTTCGCTCCTGATCATCGATGACGCTCAGATCGCGGAGCTTGTCGCACGCCTGCAGCGTGGACTGGATCGGGTCGTGGCCGAGCTGGCCAAGGAGGTGAGTGCATGAGACGGGTTTCGATCGGCATTGCTGTCTCATGGTTTTGGCTGTGTGGCTCTGCATTGGCCGAGGAGCTTCCAGCTGTGCTTATGATTGCGACCGGTGGAACAATAGCTGCGGTAGCGGACGGGCAAGGTGCTTACGTCTCGGGTGAGCTATCGCCTGAGGTGCTGGTCACGGCGGTGCCGGCGCTTGCCGAGATGGCGCGGTTGGAGACGCAGCAACTGGTTAGTATCGGCAGTCAGGACATGACACCGGTCATCTGGTTGCAGCTGGCCAAGGCCATTTATCAGGCGCGGCAGTCTGAGCCGGATCGGGCGATCGTGATTACCCACGGCACCGATACGCTTGAAGAAACCGCTTTCTTTCTGGATCAGTTGTTTCCGACTGGTGCACCCATCGTGCTGACGGGAGCAGCCCGCCCGGCAACGGTCCCGGGAGCCGATGGCCCGGCCAACTTGCTCGATGCCGTCCGCGTGGCCTTGAGTGCGGATTCCCGGCAGCGCGGCGTTCTGGCGGTCAAGGCCGGGCAGATCCATGCCGCCCGTCAGGTCAGCAAGCGTCGCGCCGAAGGGGTTGCTGGCTTTGAGTCACCCAATGGAGGGCCTCTGGGTCGGATAAGCGGCGGCCAGGTGCGTTTTTTTCGCGCACCAGAACGCCTGACCCAGGCCGACTTGGAGCCCGATTTGATCCACGAATTGCCCGCCGTAGCCATTGTCCACGTGCACGCTGGGGCCAGCTCCGAGCTGCTGTCGGTATTGCCCGACCTGGGTTATAAAGCCGTGGTGCTGGCTGGCGTTGGCAACGGTAATGCCAGTGCCGGCATGTTGGCGACACTCGGCAACCTGCGGGAAAAGGGTTTGGCGGTGGTTCGCAGTTCGCGCAGTGCTGCCGGCTGGGTCAGCGCCAATGTGGAGATCGACGACGTCGCCTTGGGTTTCGTCGCTGCGGCGGATCTTCCCCCTGCCAAAGCCCGCATTCTCCTGATGTTGTTGCTGGCGTTCGACGTCGAGTTCGATCGGTACCAGGCCTTGTTCAACCAAACCCGACCGATCGACTGGCCTCAACTTGCTGAACCTTGAAAATGATCCGTTAGATTGTGTCGCTGTGCCACCATGCGGCGGCGGGCGTTCTGCGCGCCTTTGGGCTGGGCATCGTGCTCAGTAGCGAATCAGGTGATAGACGAAGAACAGCAGCAGCGCGTTAAGCGTGGTGATGACGACGATCGGTCCAACGGCAGCCAGTGAGGTGCCGCCATCAATGATGCGGCCAACCACGAACGGCCCCGAGCCGCCGCCGATCAGTGTCGTCAAGCCGTTGTAGATGCCGCAGCCGGCCGTCACGTGGGGCTGTGGCAGGATGCGCTGAACCAGGGCGAATTCCGATGCACTCCAGGCCGAAATCATCATGACGGCGGCGGCAAAGAACGCGACCGTGACCCACACAGCCGGCGCGACCAGCGCCAGCCAGATCAGTCCTCCGGCCAGAAAGTAGCAAACGCCAGCGATGCCGGCGCGCATGTTGGTGCGGTCACCCAGCGAGGCCCAGATCACGATGCCTACGATGGCCGAGGCGTAGGGGATGGAGGTCAGCCAGGTCAGGTGGTGGAAGGCCACTCCTTCGCGCCCCGCCAGATAGGTGGGCAGCCAGCCAGCAATACCCAGGGCGACCATGTTGTTGAAAATGCCGATCAGGGCCAGCAGCAGGAACGGCCCGGTCAGCAGGCTCTCACGCAGCCGTCCGGCGCCGCCGTGGACCTGGCTCAGCTCTAGCCGGGCGGCCTCCTCGATGAACTCACGTTCATTGTCTTCAATCCGTGGATGCTCGGCCGGCTGATCGTGGACATATCGCCAGACCAGCGGCAGGCTGACCGCGAGACCGATGACGGCCAGCGCGTAAAAGCCGCCGCGCCAACCCAGCCAGTGCATCAGCGGCACCAGGAACAAGGGCGCGGTCAGGAAGGCCAGGAACAGTCCCGCAATCCAGATGCCGTTGCCGCGCGAACGTTCTTCGGGCGGGAACCAGTTCTTGGTCAACTGACTCATCAGGGGAAAATGGATGCCCTCCGACAAACCCAGCAGCAGGCGCGAGGCGGCAAACAGCATCAGGATGGAGCTGGCCCAGGCGCCCAGGGCGGTGAAAAACGACCACAGCACGACGATCACGAACAGGGACCGGCGCAGTCCGAAGCGCTGGCCAAACGGGCTCAAGAAAATGTTACCCAGACCGTAGCCGACATAAAACAAGCTCATCAGGATTCCGCCCCAGCGGCGAGTTTCGGCCGCGTCCCAGCCAAAATCGGCCGCGATCAGCGGAAGGGCCAGAGAGACGTTGAGGCGATCGTAGTAGGCGATGAGCAGCGTGACCATCAGGGTCAACGCCATCTTCCAGCGCAGGGGTCCACTCATCCGCTGGGTGCTTGCCGATACAGGCGGTTAACGAATTCGGTCAGCAGGGAGTCCCGGGTGGCGTGGGGCAGGCCATTGAGCAAGCTGTTGATACCGTCCATGCGATCCGGCAAAACACTGCCGTCGGTCCCTGCCAGCCGGCCCATGTGATCAAACAGATCTTCCGGCGAAAAGCCGCCCAGTTCCGGAGGTAATTGTTCCGGACCAGGTGCCGGGCCTTCGGCAGGCGCTTGTCGGTTCGCCGCTTCCAGATCGGCCAGGAAGGCATCTATGTTAGCCAGATTGTGCAGGCCGACCGAAAGGTGGATATTAGCCGGCGACGGCCCGAAACCGAACTGCGGCTGGATGTACCAACCGCGCGCGCGCATGTCCTCTGCCAGGGTGAATACGTTGACGCGGTCGGAGGCGAAGCTCATCAGGTTGCAGTCGCTGCGGCCCAGGCAGTACAGCCCCGGCATGGCGTCAATGGCGTCGATGATGCGACCGGTGGCGGCCTGGCATTGGGCCACGATGCGTTCATAGCCGGCGCGGCCCAAATGATGGAGGATCGCCCAGCAGGCGGCCATTGGTCCGGCCCCGCGTGTCGACAATACCGTCGGGTTGACCACCGAGTAGCCGGTCCAGCCGGACCAGGCAAAAATCTGATGGCGGCGAATGTCGGCCGAGCGATACAGAATGCACGAAGCACCCTTGGCCGCATAGCCCCACTTGTGAAAATCCATCGACAGCTGAGTCACCCCGGCAACTCGGAAGTCGAAGATCGGAACGTCGGGCCCGGCAAAGGGCAGGTACATGCCGCCCATGCAGGCATCGACATGGAACAGAAGATCGTGTGCCTGGGCAATGCGGCCGATCGCTTCGATGGGGTCGACCACGCCGTGCGCATACGACGGGGCCGAGGCCACCAGCAGTATGGTCTGCGCCGTGACGGCGGCTTCGATCTGATTCGGGTCGGCGCGAAAGGTGTCGGGATCGACGCTAGTGACTACCGGTTTGATGTCGAAATACTGCGCGGCCTTGAAAAAGGCGGCGTGCGCAGTCTCCGGCAACACCATTTCCGGCCGGGTGATCTCCGGCTGCAGGGCGCGGGCGCGATCCCGCGCGGTTTTTACCGACAACAGAATCGACTCGGTACCGCCAGAGGTGAAATTTCCCACCGCCTGGTCGGGACCATGAACGAGGTCCTTGGCCATGGCAGTTATGGCGCGCTCCAGCGCCAGCGTCGAGGGAAAGGCGGTCGGGTCGAGACCGTTTTCGGTCAGGAACAGGCTGAAGGCCTCGTGGACCAGGGCGCTGGCCTCGGGGCCGGGATCATAGACATAGGCAAAAACCCGGCCTTCCTGCCACGGCACGTCATTTCGTTTGAACGCCTGCAGCTGCTTGATCAGCGCGGCATGGCCCTGTCCGCGTTCAGGGAAGACGTTGCTGGACATTTGGATTCCCCGGTTAGCGACCTGGCCCGAGGAGACGCCGGCCTTCTCCGGCCGGCGCCTTCCTCGCGTCAGAAGAAATAGTTGAACACGCCGCCGAACGTCCGCGGCATGCCCACGGAACGCTGCAGGCCCGTGTAGTAGGTCTCCAGACTCTGGGTACCGAGAGTGTATTTCTCATCAAACACATTGTTGACGAACAAGGCCAAGCTGTAGCGGTCGGCATCCAGACCGACGCGAACGTTGATTAGGTCGAAGCTGCCAAGAATGCGGTCGCTATCGTTGGTGGCCTCGACGAACTGGCGGCTGGTGTATCTGTAGTCGGCACGCAGCCAGCCGTTGGTGCCGGCTGGCCCGGCAAAACTGAACTCGGCACCCGTATTGAAGGTATGCTCCGGCGCAAAAGGCAGGCGGTTACCGGTCGCGTCGATGGTGCCGAAGCCAACCTGGTCGATCGGAATCGCGTTGGGAAAGCTGTTGAAGGTGGCATCGGTGTAGCCGTAGCCCACATTCCACCTGAGTTGGGGATGCAGACGCGCGATCAACTCGATTTCACCGCCCTTGCTGTTGGCGCTGGTGGCGTTTTGCACGAACTGGCGCTGACTGAGTACATCCTGGCCGCGCACCTGGATGTCATCCCAGTCGATGTAGAACAGAGCGGCGTTGAGCTGTATTCGGTTGTCGGCCATGACGCCCTTGACGCCTAGTTCGTAATTCCAGGCCGTTTCCTCGCTGTAGATCTGCTCGACCGCGCCGTCGTCGGTGGTGGTGACATCGGAGTTGACTCCCCCGACTTTGTAACCTCGCGAAACCGTTGCGTAGGTCGACAGGCCGTCGCCGAACCGGTAGTTCAGGGCCAGTCGTGGTGACAGGTTGGTAAACGAGGTATCGACGATATCCGTGCCCACAGGCAGGGTGATGGAGGGTCTGTTGATCTCGGTGAACTTGACTTCGTCGCGGGTCCAGCGCAAGCCTACCGACAGGCTCAGTGCATCGGTCATTTCAACGGTCATGTCACCGAACAGGGCATAGCTGTCGGTATCAATGCCACGGTCGGTATCCTCGAAGTTGCCCACGGTCATCGGCCCGAACACCTCGGGCACCAGGCCGTTGGCCAACAGGAACTGGATGTCCGGATCGGTCAGATCAACCAGCCCGTCGTCGACGCCGAGCGCGAACAGGAGCGCGCCCCAGGCGTTCAGGTAAGGATCGGATTCCAGGTGACTGGAAATGTCGGTTTCCATGATCTCGTCACGGGCGACGATGCCGCCAACGGTCCAGTCCACGCGGCCGCGGCCAAAGGAGCTTAAACGCAGTTCCTGGCTCCACCCTTTGGAGATGCTTTCGCGTGCCACGGTAAAGCCAGGCAGCGGTGATGCATCGCCATCGCCGAACTGTGCGAAGTCGTTGTTCAGGTAGCCGGTGACTGAGGTCAGTTCAAGGTCGTTGTCGAAACGGTAGTTGATTCGACCGATGAACATGTCGGTCTCGCTGTCGGAGCGCCGGCGCGCGTCGTTGGCGAAGGTGTCGTGGGTGTCCGGCCATAGCGGCTGAGCCACGAAAGGCAGGGGCCACTGCGGGAACTGGCTGGTATCGATCGGCGGAGTACCGAAGGCACCGAACAGCAGGTGGAAGTTGTCGACGACCTGGACCAACTGGGCGGGCACAGGCGCGAGGATTCCGGTCGCCACGTATTCGAGCTGGTTCTGGCGTTCCTCTGTGCGCGATAGCGACAGGTCGACGGTCAGGCGATCGCCGTCATCATAGCGGAACGCGGTGCGCAGGCCCTGGTCGCGGCCATCGTTGGTGCCACCATCGGCCAGGTTGGTCATCCAGCCGCCCACATCCCGATAGTAGCCGGTCAGACGCATCGCCGAGCGCTCGCCCAGGGGGATGTTGCCGGAGATCCGCCCCAGCCAGGTGCCGTGCTCATCGATCTCGCCGCGCAGGTTGCCGAAGTAGGATTCCGGATCGGGCTTGCGCGAAGTGATGTTGATCGCACCACCCAGGGTATTGCGGCCAAAGTAAGTGCCCTGCGGACCGCGCAGCACCTCGATGCGCTCGATGTCGTAGAGCGGCGTGTCCAGGGTGCGCGACCAGCCGGTCACCAGGATGTTGGGCGCGATGTTGAATTCGTCCAGGTAGATGCCCACGGCGTTGGCGCGACCGCCGACGTTGGTGACGCCGCGAATACCCATGCGGGTGAAGGCCCGGTTGCCCTGCTGCGAAAAGCCGACGTTCGGCGAGCGGGTGGCATAATCGACGAACTCGTCTATGCCCAGCCGGTCGATGTCGGTTTCGCTGAAAGCGGTGATGCTGATCGGCACATCCTGTGCCTCCTGCTCGCGCTTCTGAGCGGTGACGGTGACCCGGTCGAGCGTGGTCTCCTCGGAGTCCTGTGCGCTCCAGGCCGGACTCGCGCCGGCGGCAAGGACGCCGGTGATGGCGATTGAAAGCGCTGTTTTGAACATGTTGTCTACCCTCCGGTTTTATTTGGTGGTGGCTCGTCGGCGCATCTTTCGTGCTGTGAAGAAGATGACATAACTTGCACTATCGTGCAACTTTTTTTGCATGGGTGTACAATTTTGAAAACGAGGAGCAAAGCGTGAATCAAGCCGTACGCAATTCGGCAACCGCTCGCAGCGGACGTGGGGAACGCACTCGCCAGGCAATCCTTGAGGCAACCCTGGAGGTGATCGCCGAAGGCGGCGTGCGCGCGGTTACGCATCGAGCCGTGGCTACCCGTGCCGAGGTCAACCTGTCGTTGACCACCTATTACTTCAGCGATATCTTCGACATGGTCTCGAGCGCGTTTGATGATTTCGTCGAACGCGAACGGCCGCAGGTCGAAGAGGCCTGGGCCCAGGTTTTCGAGTCGGTGTACGGCTACAGCGCGGCCGAGCGGCGGCGCAAGTCAGTGCGCGAGAAGCTCCGGGGGCGCCTGACGCAGATCGGCGTGGACTACCTGCTGCACAAGCTCGAGCGCCGCCGGGCCGGCCTGGCCGTTGAGCATCATTTTTATTTCGAGGCGCTTCACGACGAGCGATTGCGCAGCCTGTACCAGCGCTCGCGCGAGCCGGTGCTTGAGCAGATGACCCGGTTTGCCGAATTGTTCAACCGCGCCTGTCCACGCCTGGACGCCGAACTGCTGAGAACCACGATCCTGATGATCGAACACCGAGCCCTGATGGATCCGGTCGACCGGATCGACCAGCGCTACATGGAATGCGCGCTTGGACGGGTCATCGGCTGGATCATGGGCCTGAACCATCCACCCGAGGCGGCGGGCTAGCGTCTTGGACTGTGAACGCCTATCGCCCGGTCTGAAGGAGCGCGGTTTTGGCTGGCCGCTGCTGCTGATCGATGAGCAGGCGCTGGATGCCAACCTGGAGAAACTGCTGCGGGCGCTGAACGGCCGGCCGCTGCGCCTGGTGCTCAAGTCGCTGCCGTGCACAGCCCTGATCGATCGCGCCCTGGCCCGGGCCGGCGCTCAGCGCCTGATGGTGTTCGATGTCGGCATGTTGCTGCAGGCAGTTCAGCGCTGGCCGCAGGCCGACCTGCTCATGGGCAAGCCGTTGCCGATGGCGGCGGTCGAACTCTTTTTTCGTGATCTGCCGTCGTCTTGCGCTTTCGACCCGGCTCGCCAGCTGCACTGGCTGGTCGACCATCCCGAGCGTGCCGCCGAGCTGGCGGCGTTCGCCGGCGGCAAGGGTTTGACCATGAGCGTGGCGGTTGAGCTGGACATCGGCATGCGCCGGGGCGGGGCGGCCGGCCCGCACGAGCTTGCCGCAGTACTTGAGGTGATCCGGTCCAGCGACGGCCGCCTGCGGCTGCAGGGGTTCATGGGCTATGACGCCCATGCCGGCAAAGCGGTCCCGTGGCGTGGCCAGCAAAGTTCCGTGGGCCTGGCCAACCAGCGTTACCGTGCGCTGCTGGACCTGGCCCGGCGGGATTTCACCGAATTGCTGCCGCCCGGCCTGATGATCAATGGCGCCGGCAGTCCGACCTTCATGTTTCACGACCAGCGCTCACCGCTCAACGACTTTGCCGTGGGATCGGTACTGCTCAAACCGGCCGAATTCGACCTGCCCCAGCTGAGCGCCTATCGGCCGGCACTGTGGATTGCAGCGCCGGTGATCAAACGCCAGCGCGGCGTTCGGATTCCACACCTAGAGGCGCTTTCGGTGTTCAGTCGCCGGGACGCTCTTTTCATCTATGGCGGGCGTTGGCCGGCGCAGCCGTGCTGGCCGAAAGGGCTGCGGGCCAGCCTCCTGTACGGACCCAGCTTCAACCAGCAGCTGCTGAGCGTGCCGCGCCAAAGCAAGGTCGGCGAGGGCGAGTTCGTGTTTTTCCGACCTTTGCAGAGTGAACGAGTGATGCAGCAATTTCCCGAAGCATTGATTCTTGGCGATGAACAACCTGACGAGCGCTGGCCGGTGATGGCCCAGGCGCCGTTGCGGGCCGGTCTGTAGGGTGCGGTGGGTCATGCGCTGGTTTGTCATTACGGGGGTCGCCGGTGCTTTACTGCTGGCGGTGCTGTCGGTGGCGGCGACTTGGCTGGTGCTGGGTTCGCGCATGGAGCCGTCCGGCCGGATCGAGCTTGCCGGTCTCGGGCAGCCGGTGACGATCGAGTTCGACGCTTTCGGCCGGCCGGCAGTTGCTGCCCGGTCGCTGAACGATGCCGGGTTTGCCCTGGGCTACCTCCACGCAAGCGAACGCCTGTGGCAGATGGACCTGCTGCGCCGGGCCGGCTCGGCCCGCCTGGCCGCCTTGCTGGGAGCGGATATGCTGCCTACGGATAAAGCCCTGTGGCGGGCCGGGGTGACTGATCTGGCCGAGCACCTGGAAGCAGTCGCCAGCGATCGCCTGCTCGCGCTGGTCGAGGCCTACGTCGCCGGCATCAATGGTGGCCTATCCGGACTGCGGCGGCTGCCGCCGGAGTACCTGCTGCTGCGATCGGCGGTCGAGCCCTGGACGAGCGCCGATGTCTTCGCCATCGGAGCCCTGCTGGCTTTTGATTCCGACGGTAATCATGAGCTCGAGCTGCTCCGTCTGGCGTTGGCCGAAGCTCTGGATGAAGAACGTCTCGAGTTGTTCGTCATGCGTCAGGCCGAGGAGTCGGATTTTCCCTGGCTGTGGCGGCCGCAGGACACGGAAAGTGGGGAAGAGATGCCTGCCGAGCCTGCGCCGTCTGCACACGGCGCTTTGTCGACCAAGGGCTGGCGGGAAGCACTCGCCTGGCTGGAGGACACTCGACGACGACCCACCGGCGCGGCCATCCGGCTCGGGTCCAACGGCTGGGTCGTGGCGCCGGAGCGAAGCGCTAGTGGGTATTCCTTGTTTGCCTTTGATTCGCACGACCCGGTCAGTCTGCCCAACCTGTTTTATGAAGTCCACCTGTTTTACGGCCGGGGCAGGCAGCTGCGAGGCTGGTCAGTGCCTGGTTTCCCGCTGTTCATCAACGGATTCAACCTGCGCCTGGCGTGGGGCTTTACCAACATAGGCGACAGCCAGGATTTGGTCATCTTGCGCCCCGATCAAACCAACCCCCTGCGTTTCTTTGATGGCGCGACGTGGCACGAAGGCCGGCGCGAGGGTCGGAAGTTTTCCGTTCGCGGGGAAGACCCGATCGAGGTCGATCGGGTGCTGACCCGGCACGGTCCGCTGATCAGTGACGATCCGCCCATCGCTTTGCGCTGGATTGCCCAGGAACTGGAAACCGAGGGCATGGACGCGCTGCTGGAGATGAACCTGGCCAGCAGCGCCGAGGATTTCATGGCGGCCATGGCGCGTTTTCCGGCGCCCATTTCCAACGTGACCTGGGGTGATATCGACGGCAATATCGGTTTTCGCACGGTCGGCCGCCTGCCGCGTCGCCTGCACGGCGACGGGCTGACACCGCTGGTCGATCCCGGCCCGCAGGTCTGGGACGGTCTGGTTCCGGCCGCAGAGATGCCTTGGACACTCAACCCGGCCAGCGGGTTTGTGGCGGCAGCCAACGCCGCCGTCCACGACCAGAGTTGGCGCTGGATCGTGACCCATGATCATGCCCCCGGCTATAGAATCCGACGCATTGCCAGCGTGCTGGGTGCCGGCGGAGCGCTGTCGTTTGACGACATGCGCGTCCTGCAGATGGATTTCTACAACGAACAGGCAGCGCGTCAGCTGCCGATCTTGTTGGCCGTGGTCGATGGCAGTGAGGTCGATGCCAAGACCGAAGCAGCCCTGGGGCTTTTGGAAAAATGGCTTGATCGGCCCTATAATCGGCCCGAGTCCAGCGCGGCGCTGGTCTTTGAGTCCTGGTATCTGGCGCTGGCCGAGACGCTGTTTTCCGATGCCTTGGGTGAACATCTGTATGACCAGGTCATGCGCCAGAACTACCTGGTCAACCGGGCGCTGGACCACCTGCTGAAAGACCAGCGCTCGATCTGGTGGGAGGGCAACGCGCAAGGCAAGATGGTTGCCAGTCTGGAGTTGGCCGTCCAGCGTCTTGCCGAGGGGCTGGGGCCGGATCCGCGCCAGTGGCGCCTGGGCAATCTGCAGGAAGTGAGGCTGGAACACGCCTTGGCCGGTGCCGTCCCCGGACTGGGCCGGGTGTTAAGCCGCGGGCCGTATCCGTCGGGCGGCGGTCACGCCACCGTGGGCCGAGCGGGCTCGCGCTACAGCCGGCCGTTCGCGGTCTACAACGCGGCAACGGTGCGCACGGTGATCGAACTGTCGGATCCCATGAGGGGTGGCTCGGTGATTCCCGGAGGCCAGTCCGGACATTTTGCCAGCCCGCACTACAACGATCAGACATCGAACTGGCGGGAAGGCCGGTTGATCGAGTTTCCGGGCGTTCCCGATGAAGGCTCGGGGTTGATTCTCGAACCCGTTCCATGATCTTTTCACCTGTTCCTTCTTTGAAGGCGTTTTAAAAAAGACGATTCATGTCCCAGACCCTGCCCGACTTCAACGACGTCCTCGCCGCCGCTGAGCGCATAAAGGGGCTGGCC
>REEQ01000050.1 GCA_007695005.1 Wenzhouxiangellaceae bacterium
CTGGTTGAAAAAGCCCAGGGTGTGCTTGGACGGGGTGGCGGTCAGGCCGATGATGGTGGCATCGAAGTATTCCAGCACCTGGCGCCACAGGCCGTAGATCGAGCGATGGCATTCGTCGGTGACGATGAAATCGAAGGTTTCGATGGGAATGTCGGGGTTGTAGGCCAGCGGCAGCGGCTCGCCCTCGTCCAGGGCGGCTTGCTCGAAGGCGGAAGCTTCTTCGGTTTCCGGGTCCAGCTCTTTGCCGCGCAGCATGGCGTACAGGCGCTGGATGGTGGTGATGACCACCTTGGCATCCGGGTCGATGCGCCGGGCGTGCAGGTGCTGGACGATGTAGGTATCGGTAAAGCGATTGGCCGTGCCGCTGGGCTGGAAGTTCTGGAACTCTTTAAGCGTTTGGTCGCCCAGGTTGTTGCGGTCGACCAGGAACAGAATGCGTTTGGCACCCGCATGGCGAATCAGCCGGTAGGAGAACGAGCAGGCGGTAAAGGTTTTGCCGGCGCCGGTGGCCAGTTGAATCAGCGCGCGCGGACGGTCTTGGGCCAGCGATTTCTCCAGGCCCTGGATGGCTTCGATCTGGCAGTCACGAAGGCCACGGGTGTCCAGCGGCGGCAGTTCGCTCAGCCGGGCGCGCAGGGTGGCGGGCTGGCGCAGCCAGTCGTGCAGGGTTTCCGGGCGGTGGAAGGCAAACAGCCGGCGCGAGCGCGGCTTGGGGTCGCGCTGGTTGCTGAAGAAGGTTTCATCGCCGGTGGATTCGTAGTCGTAGACCAGGAATTCATCCCAGCAGGCCAGGTGAACCGGCGGGTCTACCTGGTAGCGGGCGGACTGATCAGCCACGCCGCTCAAGGTAACGCCGGTTTTCTTGGCCTCGATCACGCCGGCGGCCTTGCCGTCGACAAACAGCAGGTAATCGCAATAGCCGGCCGGCAGCGGAAATTCCCGCACCGCCACGCCCAGGGCGGCATTACGGTTGAACTCGGCCCGATCCTGAATCACCCAGCCGGCAGCGCTGAGCAAACGGTCGATCTGCTCGCGGGCCTGTTGCTCGGGTGTTTGGTGGGTGTCGTTCATGCCGGGTGCCTGGCTTCCAAACGGGGCTTCTTGGTTGGCTGCGCTCGCTGACTATCGGCCGCAAAGCGTATGACCGTGTGGCCCCGAACAGCAGCTTGATTTTTCATGTATCCCCCATGGGTCGTATTGGGCCCCGTCCAACGCCGTTTGGCTGGCCCCACCAGCTACGAGGATAAGCCAGAATGGCCGATCGTTGCCAGCTTGCTTTTGCTCAAGACTCCAGCTTGCAGCCCGGAACCGGCCAATCTGGCGGCGAGCGCTGTTGTCCAGTCAGGTCACCGCCTGGTGAGCGAGTCGGTGCCGCCTTGGTGGCTGATTACATGCTGCGCCTGCCATCTGCGCAGTGTGGTGGACGGTTGATCGACATGGCCCAGGCTGGCATGATTTGTAATGGCGTTTTGGATCAGTCAATGGGGGTGGGCAGTGAGGTTAGGGCTAATCGTTTTGTTGTACTGGTCATCGCAGGCTTTCGGAAAGGTCTGTCAGTGGGTCGATGAGAGCGAGGTGCGGCATTTTTCGGATCAGCCGTCGCCCGATGAGCAGGCTTCCCGGACCCGATACTCGGGGACTTTGTCGGATTATTCGGCGCCTCGTATGCCGCGTGTTGCCCTTGTGCCTGATGCGGAGCACTTATCCAGCCAATCAGCGCGGTCGCCTATCAGAATTGGAAGAGTCGCCTGCACGATTGCAGGACAAGCCGACCAGTGACCGCAAGCCTTACCTGGATTGACCTCACCGCCACCGACCGCGACAAGGTTCGGCGGGTGCTGGATCTGTTCAAAGAGCAGGGCACGGTCGATGAGCTGGGCCTGGGCAGCCTGCGCGATTTATTCTCCAATGCGCTGTTTCCTGGAACTTCGGTGCTGCATACCCGGCTGCGCTATGTGTTGTTCATTCCGTGGATTTATCAGCAGATCGAATCCTGGGGTGGGGGTTGGGATGTTGCGGAGTGGTCGCGCAAGCTGGAGGTTCGGCTGATCGATGCGCTGGCCGAAAGTGATGATGCTGCCGGGGTGATCGGGATCGATGCGCGCGAGAAGCTTGCGCGCATGTCCAGCAGCGCTTACTGGGCCTTGCTGGTGCGCTGGGGCATTTTTGTGCCCGGTCGCAACCAGGGCTGGTATCACACCCTTCTTGATGGTCTGGTGCGGCGGCAGGCAGACTTGCCGCGCGCCGACGATCCCGGTGTGATCTGGGAGAAGACCTTCACCTGGCATCCCCACCTGCCGTCGGCACCGGCCGGGTTTCCGGATGAGGCGAGTTTTGGTCTTGCTCTTCAGGAAGCGGACTTCGTGCTGGGGCGTATCCAGGAGCGCTGTCCGGACAGTCTTCTGTTATGGCTGGCGCAGGAGGGCCATTCTGAACTGGCCGGGGTGCTGTGGGATGAGCCGCTGGCGATGGATGCGCCGGAGGCAATCGCCGAGACGGTGGAACTGGCGCGGCGATTCTCGCTGCATGTTGAAGGTGCACCGCTGCTCTACAACCTGTTGCTGGCCGAGCTCCGCAATAAACTCGACGAAGGCGAGCGTGACGAAGAGTGGATGGCGCATTTCCGGGCCGCACTGGGTGACTGGGCAGCTCGCGAGAGTGAAGAGCCGTCATTTGATTCTGACGCGCTGTGGCGTTTCCTGGCCTTGTCGGGTGGTCGACTCAGGCACCGGCAGCAGCAGTTCGTCAATACCTGGTCACAGTTTCTGACCGATCGTGGTCCGCATGCCGTGGCCGACAGCCGGGCATTGCGTGACCTGATCCACCGCCGTGAGATTCAACTGAAAGGCAATCGGGCGCGCGTGATCAATCAGGGGCGCCTGCTTGACTGGAGCGGCCAGACTGGCGTGGGCCGTATGGAGTTTCGCTGGCCGAACGTGCGCCGGATGCTGATTGACCTGCACAAGGGCTTGGGGCGCTGATGCTCTCGCCCGATCAACGCGCGGTTGCCATGGAGTTGCTGCGCCCACCGGCTGGATATCGCATTGATGAGATCGTGTTGATGTCCTATTCGCTGGATCTGGATGTGTTGCTGTCCCTGCCACTGGCGGTATTGGCCCATTCCGATCGCGGGGTGGATGAGCTGCTGGAAGATCCCATGCTGGTCATCGAGGCGTTGCGGGAAGCCGGCGAGCGACTGCATGTGTTTGTTGATGAGGGCGGTATTGCCGTACCCCATGCCAACCGCGCGCTCTACACCTTGCTGGAGACTTGTGTGCATCCGGTTCGCGCGCCCGGTGGCGGCGCCTTTCACCCGAAGGTCTGGCTGGTCCGCTTTGTCGATGTTGAGCAACAGCCGTTGATCCGCGTGGCGGTGAGCTCGCGCAACCTGACGTTTGATCGCTCCTGGGACGTGGCCCTGACCAGCGAGGCGGCGCCTGAGGGCAGGCGGATGAAGGAATCGCGATCGCTGGCCGAACTCGTTCGCGCCGTTCCCGGCATGGTGGTTCGCGGGATCAAACCTGATGTTGCGGATGTGCTGGCCCGGCTTGCCGATGAGGTTGAGCGTGTGCGATTCCCGGCACCCGCTGGGTTTGCGGATGCGGTGAGCTTTGAAATCATGGGGCTGACCGGCAAGGTGCAGGCGCCCTGGCGACCGGCTCAGTCGGGTCCCGCGCTTCTGGCCATGGCGCCGTTTGTCAGCCGTACGGGACTGGACGCGCTGGCGGCTTGCGGAACGGATGAGCGCATTCTGATCAGCCGGCCGGAGGAGCTGGACGAAATAGCAGAAGAAGCCTTGGCCGCCTGGCAGCAGGTGCTGGTGTTGTCCGAGGCCGCCCTGGACGAACCCGACGATGCCGGCAGCCGGCCCGCTGATCTGCATGTCAAGTTGATGGCCGTGGAGCACGGTCGCCAGGTGACCTGGCACGTGGGTTCTGCCAATCTCACCGCAGCCGCGCTGACAGGCCGCAATGTTGAAGTCTTGGCCTCGGTGACCGGCCCGCGCGGCAACCGCGGAAGCGGCAAGGGATTTGGCATCCAGCGTTTTCAGGAATCCGGCTTTCTGAATTTGTGCGAACCCTACCGGCGAACCGAGCGCCCGCCTGAGGACGAGGCGCTGAAAGCCGGCAAGCGCGCCCTGGAGCAGGCTCAGGATGCCTTGTTGCGATCAGAGCTGCGGGTTAAGTGCCGGGCCCAGGGGGATGATTGGCGCTGGAGCCTCGAGGGGCAGGTTGACGTGCCGGCAGAAGTCAGCGCGAGCTGCTGGCCGGTGACGCTGACCAACGACAACGCTCGCCCACTGGACATGCCCTGCCAGTGGGCGCTGCCCATTGCCAGGTTGACTGCATTCGTTGCCTTTCGTCTTACGGTGGACGCAGACGTTGATGATTTGCGCCTGGTGCTCAAGCTGCCGGTTGATGGCATGCCCGAGGGCCGCATCGCCCACGTTCTCAGAACGCTGATCGACTCACCGGAGAAGTTTCTGAAATTCTTGCGTGCCCTGCTCGGTGGTCTTGACGGTATGGCGGACTGGGCAAGTGACCAGGGTACTGGCGCCTGGCAGGGCGAATGGGCTGCCGGACTGGGTGGTGAGACATTGCTTGAGGACCTGGTACGGGCCGCAGCCCGTGAACCGGAACGGCTGGAGCCGGTTCGGCGCCTGATCAAGGATCTGCGCGCCACGCCGGAAGGCCGCAAGATCGTTCCCGATGATCTTTATGACTTGTGGCGAGTTATTGATGACACCCTCAGTGCGGGGCCGCAGTCATGAAGCGACCTGACGTCGAAGCTATTCTGAGGCCACTCAAGCCGTTCCAGCGGCGCACGGTTGACCACGCTTTCGAGCGCCTTTTTCTGGCCAAAGACAGCACTTTTCGTTTTTTGGTTGCTGATGAGGTCGGTCTGGGCAAAACGCTGGTCGCACGCGGCGTGATCGCTCGGGCCATAGAGCATCACTGGGACAATGTGGGTCGCATCGACATTGTCTACATCTGTTCCAACCAGTCTATTGCCAGATCCAATCTGCCCAAGTTGCAGGTCACCGGCGAGCAGGAGCGATCCTTTGCACTGGCCACCCGACTGACCATGCTGGCCACCGAGTTGGCGCCCCGGGAAGGCGAACGCTCATTCGGCGACAGCAAGGTCAATTTCATCAGCTTCACCCCCGGCACCTCGTTTCAGATGGGACATTCAGGCGGGATGGCGAAAGAACGACGGGTGCTGTTCCACCTGCTCGATGGCCTGATCGAACCGAGGCTGGGATTGATGAACCTGATGCAGGGCGGGGTTCAGCGAACCCAGTGGTGGCGCACGACCCTCAATGAGAATCCGTTGCCGTTGGATGAAGGCATCTACTGGGCATTTCGCAAACGCTTTCGGGCCAACGCCCGTCTGCGCAGAGAAATTGATGAAGCCATCGAGTGGTGGTTTCACAGGAAGCGCGAGCGCTATCCGCGAGAGGCCACGACCACCCGCAATCGGCTGCTGGGTGAATTGCG
This sequence comes from Wenzhouxiangellaceae bacterium, assembly GCA_007695005.1. GTDB lineage: Bacteria > Pseudomonadota > Gammaproteobacteria > Xanthomonadales > Wenzhouxiangellaceae > Wenzhouxiangella. The sequence continues at coordinate 5,499 of REEQ01000050.1, forward strand.
TCGAATGCTCGCTGATCTGTGTGTGCAGGCGCTGGAGCCCGACCTGATCATTCTTGACGAATTCCAGCGCTTCAAGGGTTTGCTGGAGGCCCGGGACGATCATCGCGATCCGGCTGCCGAGATCGCCCAGGCCTTGTTCAACGCCACCACGCCCGAAGGACACGCGCCGCGCACACTGCTGCTGTCGGCAACACCCTACAAGCTCTATACCGCCGATGCCGAGATTGAACACGAAGACCACTACCGCGATTTCATCGACACCACCCGCTTTCTGTTCGCTGGCGAGGAGCGGCGGGTGCAGGCCATGCAAAGCCAGCTTGCCCGTTACGGCAGCCAGCTCAAGCGTGCCGCGCAAGGTATAGCGCATGACGTCGAACGTGCCCGCAATGATGTCCAGACCACCTTGAAATCGGTCATGGCACGCACTGAGCGCATCGCCGCCAGCATGAATCGAGACGCCATGGTCTCAGAGCCGACCCTGTCGGTAGCGCTTGAACCTGCAGATGTGCGCCAGTACATGGCCTCGGATGCTTTGTTCAGAGCTGTCGGTGATCAGGATCCCATGGCCTTCTGGAAGTCTGCGCCTTATCTTGCTCACTTCATGCATGGCTATAGGTTCAATCAGCGACTGGCTGATACAAAAAGCCTCTCGCCCGAAAAGATTGCATTGGTGCTCAAGCAGCACGCCAAGGCCTTTTTGAAGGCTGAAGACATCGACAAATGGCGGTCGATTGATCCGGCCAACGCCAAGTTGCGGGAACTGACCAGTGACTTCCTAAGTCGGGGCCTTTGGAAACTGCTGTGGGTGCCGCCCACGGTGAACTACTGGCCCTTGAGTGGCGCATTCGAAGGCCAGGAACAGATGACCAAGACGTTGCTGTTTTCGGCCTGGAACGTGGTGCCGGATGTGATCAGTGGCGTGCTCAGTTACGAGGCCGAGCGCTGCATGCTGGGCGGCAGCATGGACAGCTATCATGACCCCGACCGCCAGCAGAGAGGGCTGCTGCGCCTGACCCAGACTGCTGAAGGTGGCCGCTCTCGACACCGCCTGCTATTGCTGCTGCTGCCATGCCTGACACTTGCCGACAAGGCGCACCCGTTGCAGGCACCCGAAGCGGTCGATCGCCGCCAATGGGTTCGCGAGCGGGTTGACGAACTGCTGGCCGATCCAGCGCTGCCCGATCCGCTGGAAGGCCCGGTGGACGAGCGCTGGGAATGGGCGATTCTGGTGTTGCTGGATCCAGGCATGCGAAGCCACCTGGAATGCTGGCGAGATGCCGATATCAAGGAGATCAGCAAGCCCAACCCGGAAGTGTTGCCTGGCTACGTGGACGATCTGCTCAATGTTGATCCCGCCACGCTGGGACGACGGCCCGAAGATCTGGCCGCATTGGTTGCTGATATCGCCTTGGGGTCACCGGCAGTACTGGCCGCGCGCATGCTGGAATCAGCCGGTCAGGATGGCGAGTACCGACGCTGGTACGCAGCCCAGCTGGCCGATGCCTTCTGGAAACTGTTCAACCGCCCGGCCGTTATCCGCTTGCTCCTACAGTTAAGTGAAGAAACAGGCACCCAGGCGCGTGAGGAGGGCGCCTATTGGCAGCGTGTTCTGCATTACTGCATCGACGGCAATCTACAGGCCGTCCTTGATGAGAACTGGCACCTGATCTGGGAACAGCATGCCTGGTCAGAAAAAGAATCGGTCGAAAGTATCTGCGAAACCTGCATCAAGCAGATTGCAGAGTCCGTAGAGCCCAGGGCATCTAGAGTTCACGCACACTTCTTCAAGCCTGCCGGCAGTCGCGTAGAGCAATCTGAGGTGCGGCTGCGAACCGTTCTGGCCCTGCGCTTCGGTCACTCAAAATCCGAAGAAGGCATGCTCGGACAGGACGCTGTACGAGCCGCCTTCAACAGCCCATTCAGACCATTCGTGTTATCCAGCACTTCTATCGGCCAGGAAGGCCTGGACTTCCACCCCTGGTGCCACCGTCTGGTTCACTGGAATCTGCCAGGCAACCCTGTCGATATGGAACAGCGCGAAGGCCGGGTTCATCGCTATAAGGGGCATGCCGTCCGCCGAAACGTTGCCGAAGGGTTCTCCTCGCCGGCGCTGGCCGAATGGCGACCAGGACGGAATCTTTGGGACATCATGTTCGATCTGGCCAATTCAAATGCTCGCGAACAAGGGCTGAGCGATATGATCCCCCACTGGATCGCTCACGGCAGTTACTCTGTTGAGCGGCGTGTTCCCTTGCTGCCCTATACCCAGGAAGTGCAGGCCTTTGCCCGACTGAAGCGGCAACTGGCCGCCTACCGAGTCGTGTTCGGACAGCCGCGGCAGCAGGAAATGCTTGGCCTGCTAGATCGAGCTGAAATATCCGCCGAAGATCTGAATAATTGGTCAATTGACCTCTCGCCCTAAGTAAGCCGGGCATGAGGTAGTGGCTTGTGCCCGGGATGAGCGCAACTTGCCCGATTCGGATCTCTTGGCGGTGCATTGCGTGGATGTCAATCGCATGCTTTCTGCAGACGATTGGACCGGGCTTTTGGATTCATATCCTGTTGGCCATGCTGACGATCTCCTGGCTGATGGTATTCAAGCCGGCTTGATGGTGATGCATAGGGCAGCGCGATCTCCTGCAGCAGGCTGTACCAGGCCAGGCCGATCAGCAGCGCGGGTATCAGGCTGAGCAGCCGTCGGCGCTCAAGCCTCGCAAGCGGCTCATTTGAGAAGTTCAGCGGCCACATAGCCCAGACTTCCGCCGAAAGCCAGGCCAGCCAGCAGCGGCAAACCCAGCTGAATGCCGGCACGCAGCCAGTCGATTCGACCGGTTTCAGGGTCGACCGGGATGCGGTTCAGGTCCAGTTGTTCGGCGTCGATCAGCTCTCCGTCACGATGCAGGGTGACGGCGACCTGGCCGAACCCTACCCGGAATTCCAGCAGGAAGCGATGGCCGTCCAGTTCGAAGGCGTGCGGCGTCTTGAAGCCAAAGCTGCGCTTGATTGAAACCACGCGTTCGATGCCGTCGCGCTCAACCCGAACGATCTCGCGGCCGGTCCAGTTTGAAGCCCAGATCACAATTCTGTAGTTGCCGGCCTGGAGCTGACACTCGGTGCCGCCCGCCACGCTGCAGCGAATGCGGGAATTGGTCACCTTGTCGTTTTCGGGCTGAAAGGTCTGCATGCTGTTCATCGTCGGTCCTTGTGTCCTGTCGCGCCGTATTGCGCAGGACCATTGAACGTCCGCAAACCTTGGCTGCCAACGTCAGCTTTGCGACTTGGCGGCTTGTCGTCGCAAGCGACACCAATGCGACAGCTGGACTCTCGACAGTCCAGGAAGGGGAGGTTGGCACCCTGAATGTGATCTACATACCTGCCGGGTTAATATTCAGATCGTGCCGGCCAAAACGCGTCGGAGCACGATACTCAGTGTCGAGGAACGACTGCGGCTGTTCGATAAGACGACAGCTCGCCAGCAGCAGCGCCAGGCAGGGCTGAAGCTGGCTGAAAGTTCACCAGGCAAACGAGATTGGCGGCGCGAGGATCTATACGACCGTGGCACGTCTGATTGACACAAACATTCTTGTTTACCGATTCGATCCTCGCGACCCCGCCAAACAGCAGCTTGCCGCTGACTTGTTGCGCGATGGCCTGGTTGGCGACGATCTTGTGTTGCCCCACCAGGCCATCGGTGAATTCGTTGCGGCCGTCACGCGAGTCCGTTCCGACCTGAACGGCTCGCCCTTGTTGAGCCGTCAGGATGCTCTGGCCGAGGCTGAGGCCCTGATGTTGCAGTTCCCCGTGATCTACCCGACTGCCGATGTGTTGATGGCTGCCCTGCGCGGTGTGGCTACCTATCAGCTGTCCTGGTTCGATGCGCATACCTGGGCCTGCGCTGAGGTTTGCGGCATTCCCGAGATCTTGTCCGAAGATTTCGAGCATGGTCGCCACTACGGTCGAGTGCGCGTCGTCAACCCTTTTCTGGGCGCCACCGGCCAGGTGCAGGAGCTACCGGCGCTTTACGCCGGCTGACGGCTGCTTGAAGGCTTCATGCAACTCCTTCAGCAGCTTGATGGGGTCACTGCTGATGATCACCGTCACCCGCCTCCCTTTTTATTTGACCTGCTCGAGGAATTCCCTGAGCCAGGAATAGCCGATGTGTTCCTGCTCGAGTCTGATCCGTGGGCCCAGGATGTCGTCGCGCAGGGTCTGATAGAGGGCCTGTTCCGGCTCGTCGAGCTTGCTCAATTCTCCGCGAAAGCGGCGGTCCTCGGGTTCCTGGCCCCATAGTTCACGGTGGGCATCGAGGGTGGCGCGGTCCATCAGGAATGATCGCGCCTGGGGCAGGTAGTGGCGCAGCTGGTTCAGAATGGCAAAGCCGTGGGTGTCGATATCGCCCCAGTACCAGCAGCGTGCCTGCGCCAGCCAGTCAACGCCGGCCAGGCGATTGAGCCCGTAGCCCAGGCCGAAGATGACGATGGCGCCAGGGTGATCGGGAAAGGCCAGGCCGTTGATCTCGTTTTCGGTGATGAATACCTCGCTGACTGGCAGCTCGAGGCGGGCAAACTCGTCGGCAGGAACCGTCAGGTCGCTCAGGCCGCGGATATGGAGGTCGGGATCGAGGATGCGAAAGCGCACCAGCGTGGGGCGGCTGGCCAGGCCGTAGCGGCGATTAAAGGCCCGCGCGCCGCTGGCCTCGCTGTCGATGGCAGACGGCGGCAGCACCAGTTCCAGCAGTTCGCTGATCAGTCCACGCCGAGCCTGGATGAACTTGGTGTCCACGCCCGGAATGTCGAGCTGGCGCAGGTAGACCCCGGGGCGCGGATGCGATTGGAAGTGACGCAGGATGGCGACCAGGCGCGGCCATTCCGCTTCCCGTTCCAGCGCTTCCAGCGGGCGCCGGGCCAGCCAGTCCCGCAAGTCAGGGAATTCGACCAGCAAGGCCTGGCAGCGCTGATCGAAGCGCCGGGCCTGGGCGGTCTTGCCGATCAGGCGCAGGGCGTCGTCTGGCGTGTTGACGACCACGGCCGCCGGCAGTTGGTTGCGGCCGCGCAGCCGGTGGTTGACGGTTCGCCATTCGATCTCGTAGCCGAAGCCGCGATTGGTTTTCGAATGCTCGTTCAGTTCGGCCACCCATTCGCGCACGGCCTCGAAGCGTAAGTCGAGATCGCGCGAGCTGGCCTTGCGCAGGCGCAGTTTCAGCGGGAACAGGCCAGGGGCTTCGTCTGTCGGCGTGTGCAATCGGTCAGCCAGGAGCCGCCCGGAATCCCAGTGCTTGCGCAGCTCGGCGACCAGATCGGCCGCTCGCGTCCATGGCGTGTCATTCATCGAGAAAGACCGTCATTCACCATTGGCGGATGTTCGCATACCCTGGCAGCCTGATCCATCGGGGCAAAGCTATCCACTTCCCGCAGCCACTGGGTGGTGATAAAATGAAATCATTGATTGCACGCGTTCAGGAGTGTTCCGACAATGGCCAGTATCACGATTCGAAGACTGGATGATGATTTGAAGGAGCGCCTGCGCCAGCGTGCGGCCCGACATGGCCGTTCGATGGAAGATGAGGTTCGCGAAGTCTTGCGGACTACGCTGGCCACCGAAGTCAGCGAACCGGACAACCTCGCCGAGCGCATTCGCAGGCGCTTCGAACCGCTGGGTGGTGTCGAACTGGATTTTCCGCAGCGTGAGCCGGTTCCAGAGCCACCCACTTTCTGATGCTGGTCCTTGATACCAATGTGATTTCCGAACTGATGCGTCCTGTGCCCAGCGCCTCGGTATTCGAATGGGTTGGCAGACAGCCCGGTGCCAGCCTGTTCACCACAACTGTCACTGAGGCGGAATTGCGCTACGGCCTTGTCCTTTTGCCAAAAGGCGGGCGACGCCGGCAGTTGCTTGAGGCATTTGAGCGCATGATTGAACAAGACTTCGCTGGTCGCGTTCTGCCGTTTGATCGTCTGGCTGTGCGAGCCTATGCTGAAATCGTTGCTGACAGGCGCAACACCGGTCGCCCGATTGCCCAGTTCGACGCCCAGATTGCGGCCATCGCCCGGTCCCGTGATGCAGGCGTTGTTACGCGCAATGTTCGCGATTTTTCTGACGCTGGTCTTACGGTGATCGATCCTTGGAACCTTTGAACGGGACTACCTTGTTGCCCCCTCATTCATGGTGGTGACTGAGTTCGACTCGCGCTCAGCCCGTTCGGCGCGGTATTCCTCAATCGAGAGGTTGCGCAGCATGGATTTCTTGCCGTCGGGGTTGTGGACGAAGCCGACGCTGGCAACGAAGGGTTCGATGATGTGGATTTTCTGCAATGGGGTGACGATCAGCAGCTGCAGGTTGAGGCGTCCGAACAGGGACAGGCCGTAACGGGCAGACTCGTCGGAACCACGACCAAAGGCCTCGTCGATGACCACGAAGCGGAACGAGCGCGAGCGCTTTTCGCCCCATTCCAGGCCGAACTGGTAGGCCAGGCTGGCGGCCAGCACGGTGTAGGCCAGCTTTTCTTTCTGGCCGCCGGATTTGCCGCCGGAGTCGGCATAGTGTTCGTGCTCCCGATCGTCTTCGCGCCAGCGCTCGGAGGCGGAGAATACGAACCAGTTACGCACGTCAGTGACCTTGCGAGTCCAGCGCCGGTCCAGTTCGGCTGTGCCCTCGCGGCCGCGGAAGCGGTCGATGATGTCGCGCACCTGCAGGAATTTCTGTTCCGAGTACTGGGCATCGTCGGAGCCGGTGACGGTGCCCTCGGTGCAGGCGCGCAGCCGGTGCTGGAAGTCGCGCACGTCGGCATCGGGCGCGGTTTCAGCCTGCAGGCGAATGTAGCGGCCTTTCTCGTAGTCGATTTCTTCCAGCGAGCGGTTGATGGTGTCGATGCGCTCGCGAATCTGCTCGCGCTCGCGGTTGAGCAGGGCCTGGAAGCCGGCGATCTCGTTGATCGTGTTTTCGTTGAGCAGGGTCTTGAAGCGCGCCTCGAAGCGCGGCAGGTCATCGCCCTTCAGATTGCCGAGCATGCGCCGGTATTCGTCGACGGCGGCCACGCTGGTGTCGGCTTCGCGCGCTTCCTGTGGCCAGCGGTGATGAAAATTCTGCATCGCCTGGATCAGTCGGTCGCTCAAGCGTCGAATGGCCTTGTCTTCGGTGTCAATTCGTGCGGTCAGCCAGGCCCGGTACTCGCGCTGACGGGCATCGATGCCGTTCAAATTGATGTCCTGGTCGGGCAGGGCCTGTTCGCGCCAGGCTTCCAGATGCCGGAACCATTGCGCGCGCTGTTCCGGCTCGAGTTCATCCAGCAGGCTGGCGGCTTCATCGTGCTGCAGACTGGCGTTGCGAATGCGCTCATCAATGGTGCTGAGCTGGTTCTGGCGCTGCTCGAGCTGGGCCTCGACCTCGGCGCGGGCCTGCTCCAGCTCATCGAGCTGTGCGCGCAGGGTCTTGAGCACGTCGGATTCATCGCGCAGCCGACGCTCTTCGCTCTCCAGCGCGCTGATGCGGGCGGCAGCCTCCTGCCAGTTCAGGTGCTGATGGTCCTCGAACATGTCCAGGCGGCTGATGGTTTCGAGGCGTTCGCCGCTGGTTTTCAGTAATTTGTCGACTTCGCTGATCTGCGCGGCCACAGCCTGGATGCGTTTTTCGAGCTGGTCTGACTGCGCACTCAAGGCGCGAATCTTGTTTTCGTTGCTCCAGCCCAGCACGTAGCGGGTGCGGTCGTCGATGGCGTGGCGGTCGTCCTTTTCGTGGCGCACGCCGCCGGTCTTGACCTGGCCTGAGCGGGTAATGGCCCGGGTTTCGCGCCGGAAGCGGTCCATGTCACTGCAACAGATGTGATCAAAGCGCCGAGTCAGTTCCTGCTCCAGCCAGGCATAGTGAGCGCTGTCGGTGCGTATGGAAAGCTTGCGGCTCAGGGCTTCCGGCGGCGCGCGCTCGGGGCTGGCGCTTTTCGGCTCGCGCACCCGGTAGTAGACCAGCCGGCCGCGCAGGCGGGTGGTGTCGACCCAGTCGGCGACAGCGCGGTAATGGGCATCCGGTACCAGCAGCGACAGGGCGAAATTGTGCAGCAGCCGTTCGATGGCGCCTTCCCAGTCCTTCTCGTCGTCGCGGACCTGGATCAGTTCGCCGGCAAACGGCAGTTCCTCGGGTGGCAGGCCCAGCGCCTGGCAGAGCTTGTCACGCAGGGCCAGCATCGCGGCGGGCAGATTGGAGCGGCGGGCTTTGAGCGACTCCAGCTCGCTGTCGATCTCGGCATGCTGGCCGCGCAGTTCCTTCATGCTGACGAACAGCTCGGTGCGCGCGTTCTGGCCCTCTGCTTGCTCGGTTTCGGTGCGCTCGTGCAAGGTCTTCAAGGCTGCTCGGTTGCTGATGAAGGTATCGGCATTGTCGGCGTTGGGCAGGTCCAGGGCAGTCGCCAGTTCGCGGTAGCGCTCGGCCTGCCGGCGGCGTTCGCTTTTCTCTGAATGGCGGCGCTGAATTTCTTCGCGGATGCGCTCCAGCCGATCACCGCCGTTGGCGGCGATGGCCTGTTTCAGTTCATCGCGCTGGCCTTGCTGGTCGTTTCGCTTGCGCTTGAGTTCATCGACCCGATGGGTCAGGCGCGACTGCTCGCCGGTCAGCTCTTCGAGGCGGCGGTCAAGCAGGTCGATTTTCAGACCGGCAAACCAGGGTGACAGGGCATCGCGGCAGCCGCGCAGTTCGTCGGCCTGGCGGCTGCGCTCGGCATGGTCATCGGCATCACTGACGATGGGTGTCAGCGCCTCGATCTGGTCGCGCGCCTTGAGCACGGCGGCGTGGGCGCGATTGAGATCGTCGAAGTGGCGGATCAGCTCGTCGATGCGCTGGTCGGTGTCGGCGCCTTGCAGCATGTGCTCGCGCACGAACTCGGTCAGGTTGCCGACCGACTTCATCGACACGGTCTGATTGAACAATTCCAGGGCCTGGTCGCTGGCAATGCCCAGCTTGCGCCTCAGCGCGCTGCCGTAGGCGGGAAAGGCGGTGTGGAGTTCAACGTGGTCCAGTGCACGTAGCTGCTTGCGCAGGTCTTTCAGGTCATTACCAAAGCCGGAGAAGTGTTCACCAATACTCAGTGGCCGATCGGCGGTAATGTAGAAGCGATCAGGCTGGCCGCGACTGTCGCTGACCCAGAACACCTGGGCCAGGGTGACATGCCGGTCAAAGCCTTCGTTGTAGAAGTGACCGAGAATGACCGAATAGCTGTTGTGATCGCGCAGTGCTACAGGCCTGGCCGACAGGCCGCTGTCCGAGCGCTGCGACTTGTAATGGCCAAGCACGTAAGAGCGCAGGCTGCGCTCGCGCGCTTCGGCCCCTGCGGCCTTGTTGTAGGTGATGCGCTGGGCGGGCACCAGCAATGTGGTGATGGCGTCGACCAGGGTTGACTTGCCCGAGCCGATATCGCCGGTGACCAGGCTGTTGGCGCCCTCAGGCGTCAGCCGCCAGACATGGCCGTCGAAGGTGCCCCAGTTGTAAACCTCGACCCGGTGCAGGCGGTAGCCGGCGCGGGCATCATCGGGGGCAAAATCCAGGGCCAGTCCTTCCATGTCCATCAATCTTCCATGGCGTGGGCGGCGTATTCGCCCATTCGCGCGTCGAACTCGCTCAGCCACTGGGCATCGACATAGGCCTTGAGGATGCGGCGGACCTCGTATTGATCATCCTGACCTCGAAGCTTGCGCAGAAAACCCATTTCCACTGCCTTGTTGATGTCCATGCCAACCCGGTCGATCAGTTTGGCCTCGTTGGCCGAGTCGGGCAGAAACAGGCGGACCAGGTCGGCAATCTCGGCGCGCGACAGCACCAGCCGGGTTTCGCCGCCGCCGGCATCGTGCTCGGCCAGCTTCTTGCGCAACAGCGCCAACAGCAGGCTGACCGGATAGCCGAGCTGACGTCTGGCCATCAGCCGCGGCAGTTCGATATCGGCATCTTCATCGCCGGGGCGCTGGCGCATGAAGGCATAGCCCTCGGCTTCATCGACGATCAGCTCCAGACCCAGCTGGGCCACGTAGTCGGCAATGGCTGCCTGGCGCTCGAGCAGGTTTTGCCAGTTGTCATGGCCCTGATCGGCGTAAACCACGCCCTTGAACAAAGCAATCAACGGCAGCGACAGACGCAGGTCGGGGTTGGTTTCACTTATGCCGTTGCTCATCGCGAGAAGATTACCAGAGGAATGCGCGCTCGGCGCTGGCGGCCATTGGCCTGGATCCAGGAGACGGTTTGCTGTTGAGCTTCGTCGATCAGGGCAGCCGACTGTTCGGCAGCAATGGCCAGGTAGGTGACCAGTTCGGCCAGGCCCTGGTCCAGCGGTTCTGCGTCGATCAGCTCGGCCAGAGTGATCTGGTCGCGATTCTGCAGGGCGCGGCGAATGCCGGCTTCCAGCGCTTGGCGATCGACATGCACCTGATTGAACAGCGCATCGGTGTCGATCAGTTCGCCATCGGCCAGCATGGCATCGGTCTCGATGGACGGCCTGATCGGCGGGCTGAACAGCGGCCGGTCCATGGTCAGGTTCAACTCGGGTGTTGGCATGTCCAGATGCATGCCGAGCTGCGGCGGTGGGTGGTCGCGCACGGCCACGGCCTTTCGTTCCAGGTCGCGGATCAGTTCCATGATGCGGCGGTTCTCCAGCCAGGCCTGGTCGTCCAGGAATCGTCTGAGCTGTTCGGAGAGTCTGGCCACGGTGCGCTGGGTGACTTCGCCGGCCTCCAGCCAGTCGTGGTGGATGCGCTTCAGCCGCCGGTCGGGTTTGAGTTCGACGATAGCCTCCAGCTCGAAGATGCGACCCAGCAACTCCCCCAACTGTTCCTGGCGCGATGGCGACATCAGGAAATCCCAGAAGGCGCGGAAACTGCGGCCCTGGTCGGAGTCGCTGATCGCATCGTGTTCGCCGAAGACTTCTTCCAGAACCTCGCCCTTGCCGCCTTCGAACCAGGTGATGCGCTCGCGCACCTGGCGGTCGAGCTGGCGGAAGTTGTGCTCGACCTGGCGGAAATCGGCGAGCAGGGCGCGGGCGGTGTCGGCCATCTGCAAAAAGCGCTCCTTGAGCCGGGTATCGTCCATCAGCGCCAGCTCGCCGGCCCGAACCCGCTCGATTTCGGCATCGATCTCATCGCGCCGGGCAGTCAGTTCGGCGATCCGGGCTGCCGGGTCGGTTTCGGTGCCGCGCACGATCTGCTGAAGCAGGTCGAACACCGTCATCAGCCGCGACTCGGCGCCGACGAACTGCGGTTGCTCCAGCCCGGCCAGCCAGCGCACCGCGCCCTCGGCGGCTGGGGTCAGGTCATAGTGGGCCTCGTCGCTGCCGGTGGTGTAGTAGCGGCGCAGCCAGGCACGGCGATCGTCCGACCAGTCCTTGAGATAGGCCAGGGCCTGGCGTGGGTAGCTGTCTTCGCCCAGCATGTCGCGCAGCCCGGCCAGATAGTCTTCGAGCTGGCCGGTCAGCTCGCTCTCGGCCATGGCGCGCACGTTCGGGGTGATGAAGCAGCGGTGGAAAAAGCTGGCGATCATTGGTGCATGGTCGGCCTGAAGCAGACGCCAGCCGGCATGGCGTTCGCGCAGGTTGACCAGGGTGTCGAAGTCCATGAGTTGATTCTAACGGCCCGCTGCTAACACCACGGGCATAATGAGCGCTTGCTTCCTCGATACCGGATGGTTTCAATGCTGATTGCCGACAAGCGTTTCGTGGCCTGTTTTGATGTCGATGCCCAGCGCACTTTTTCGCCGCTGTGTCCGGACGAACTGCCGGTGGCCGAAGGTGACCAGATTGTTGATGAGCTTAATCGCCAGGCCGGGTTTGCGGGCTGGCGGCTGGGTTCGAAGGATGCGCATAGCCCGAAAGCCGCCTGGGTGACGGGTGATCCCGGCCAGATTGGCCGGTCCGGCGTCGGCCTGGAAAATGCGCGCGAGTTCTGGCCAGTGCACGCTGTGCCCGGTACCGAGGGCTTTGAGCTGCTGCCGGGTTTGCCGCGCCCGGTCGACTACGATTTCTTTGTCTGGAAGGGCGTGGAGCTGGACATGCACCCTTATGGGGCCTGCTACCACGATATCGGCGAGCGAATGAGCACTGGCGTGATCGAATGGCTGATGGCGCGCACGGTCAGCACGGTGCTGGTCGGCGGCCTGGCCACTGATTACTGCGTCAAGGCCACGGCCATGCAGTTGGCCCGTGCCGGGTTCAACACCGTGCTCAACCTGGCAGCCTGTCGCGGGATTGGCGAGGCGAGCACAGCCGAGGCGCTGGCGGCGATGCGGGCCACGGGCGTGACGGTGATTGCCAGCGCGGCCGAGCTGGAGCAGGGGGCATGATCATCTCCTCGCTGCTGGATACCGATATTTACAAGTTCTCGATGATGCAGGTGGTGCTGCATCAGTTTCCGGGGGCCGAGGTCGAGTATCGCTTTCGCTGTCGCGATGATGGCGTGGATCTGACTCCCCTGGTGCCGGCGCTGGAGCGCGAGATCAGCCACTTGTGTTCGCTCAGGCTCGGTGATGACGAGCTGGAATACTTGGGCACGCTGCGTTACCTGAAGTCGGATTTCGTCGAGTTTCTGCGCCTGTTTCATCTGCAGGAGCGCTTTGTTCATATCGATGTGGTCGATGGGCGGCTGGAGTTGCGAATACGCGGACCCTGGCTGCATACCATCCTGTTCGAGGTGCCGCTGCTGGCCATTATCAGCGAGCTGTATGCCCGTCATGCCTATCCGGATCATGACCTCACTGAGGGCCTGCGGCGCCTGGACGAGAAGATTGGCCAGGTGCGGGCATTGGACAGACCCGATGAATTCATCTTTGCCGACTTCGGCACCCGCCGCCGTTTTTCGCGCGCCTGGCATGACGAGGTCGTGGCGACCCTGGCCGAGGCGCTGCCGGGCAGCCTGCGCGGCACCTCCAATCTGCGCCTGGCCCGTCAGTTTGGCCTGGTGCCGATTGGCACCATGGCCCATGAGTTCATTCAGGCCTGCCAGGCCTTGGGTCCACGCCTGGCCGAGACCCAGCGCTTTGCCTTCGAGGTCTGGGCGCGGGAGTATCGGGGTGATCTGGGCATTGCCTTGTCCGACACCTACAGCCTGAAGGCTTTTCTGCGCGATTTCGATCTGTATTTCTGCAAGCTGTTCGACGGCGCGCGCCAGGATTCAGGCGATCCCTTTGCCTGGGCCGAGGCGATGATTGCCCACTACCGGGCCAACCGGATCGATCCGAGAACGCGCAACCTGATCTTTTCCGATTCGCTGAACATCCCCAAGGCAGCCGCCATCTGGGAACGCTTTCGTGACCAGACCAATATCTCCTTCGGCATTGGCACCAACCTGACCAACGACACCGGTGCCGAGCCGATCAACATCGTCATCAAGATGACCGAGTGCAACGGTCAGCCGGTGGTCAAGCTGTCGGACTCTCCCGGCAAGGTGGTATCCACCGATCAGGCCTACCTGGCCTGGGTGCGCCAGGCCTTCGATGTGCATGAGGTGCTGGCCTCCGGCGATTGAAGTGGTTCCGGCAGGCGGGTCAGGACAGAGCCGTTGGTTTCGACCGGGCACTGAGGAAGCTGCGGGTGTCCGGGTCGACGCTGCCATGGCGCAGGATGATCCAAATTGATTCGATGAACGCCAGCGAGTAGATAATGAGGATAAGGCGAATCAAGCCGGTGGTATCGATCAGGAAGGATGCCGGCAGGGCGAAAAAGACCAGGGCCGCTGCCAGTCTGCTCAGGTGGGTATGAATAAACAGAAAGTGTCCCAGTCGAAGGCGCGGCAGCAGCCCCGCCATCAACAGCAGTCCGACCGTGGCTATGACCCAAGGCAGGTTTGGAAGCACATAGTCGGGAAACAGAGAGATAGCCAGCACGGCTGCTGATCCGAAGAAGGCGATATCGGCAATGGAATCAAGCATGGAGCCGAAGCTGGAAACCAGCCCATAGCGGCGCGCCAGCAAGCCGTCGAAAAAATCGGTCAGGCCCAGAAACATGAACCAGGCAATGAACCAGACGGGTGATTCGAGCTGGACCAACCAGTAAAGGGCCGGCGTGCCCAGCAGACGCAGCAGGGAGAGCACGTTTGGCAGGTTGATGCGGCCGCGAATATCCAGCATCTAGCGACCGCCGCCGCCACCGCCGCCGCCACCGCCACCGGAAAAGCCGCCGCCACCGCCGCCTGAGCTGCTGCCCGGCGGCGTTGAGGACGATGAGATGGTCGATGTCAGGTTGCTGCCGAGCGCGCGGCTCAGACCGGCCATGCTGCCGACGGCCGCGCCTGTGCCGGTGTACCAGCTCATCCGGGAGCGGGCCTGGTCGACGGCCGCTTCGCCCACGGCCCGGGTCAGGCGCGATGTCCAGGCTTGCTCTACATCCAACGCCAGCGCGTAGGGCAGCAGGGCCTCGTAGCGCTCCGCCGTTACCCTGGGGTCGTCGCCATCGACGTGTTGCAGGGCGCTCAGCTCGTCGCGCTCGGCGACGCTCAGATACAGCTTCAGACCCTCGATCTGGTCCAGAAGTTGACGACCGCGTTCCGTGGGTGCCGGCATCAGACCAGAGAAAACCAGGTTGATGATGGCCAGGATCACAGTGAGCCCGATCAGCAGTGGCACACCGTTGCCGCCCGAAATAAAGAAGGCCAGAACCGCGGCGGCAATTGATGCAATCCAGCCGATGGCCAGCGTCTTGACGTTGAAATTGATGTAGTGATCGCGATAGCGCGTTTTCAGGGCAGCAGTATGCGCACTGATGGCGCCTTGCAGCCGGGTCGCGTTGCTTTTTTTCAGTTCGAGCTCATGGTCGCTGCCGAACAGGGCAGGAAACAAGGCTTTCTGACTGGGCGGGTCTGAGATTTCCGGGTGCGGAGCCAGGCGCACAAGCTTCCAGCGGTCCCGGAACAGGCCCTTGTCGCGTTCAATCCTGAGCCTGCCCTTGACCGCGAGTTCTACCAGGTCGGCGCTGAAGCAGCGTTGATCGTAGCTGCGCCGCACTACCCAGCGCAGACCGGCCGGAGAATAGCCAGTCGGCGGCTGATAGCGGGCAATGATTACGCCCTTGGCCGGCCCGCGGCCCTTTTCGCGCCATTCGCGAATGTAGAACAGCAGGATAATTATCGTCGCTGGCAACAGCAGCAAGAACCCCCGGTTGTCCGACAGCAGCCAGGCGGTCTGCTGCGCCAGGCTGGCTTGCTCGACAATGCCTTTCGGAAAGCCCACGGCGATTGTCAGGCCCTCGCGTTGGTTCAGAGGCTGGGTGGTTTCGAAGCGGACGATGCCGGGTGCGACGACCTCAGCTCTTGCGTGCGTGGTACGAGAGCGTTCCGGGCCAGTGTAGCTGTCAAGGCGCAAGTCCTCGGCCGGCACCGGCACTGGCAGCCGAATCTCGGCGCTGGCCTGCTCGATCCGGAAAGCCCAGCCAAGGCCGGTAACATTCCAGTACAGCTCGTCATGGTCGTCAAAAAATCCGAGCTGGCGATTGCTGCGATAGCGGATCGAAAACGTGTAGTCACCGGGCCCTGGCAGAAAACGGTCGTCGCCCGTGTTTACCCGGATTCCGTTGAACTGGCGCTCGATGAACCAGGGTTCGGGTTGGCCGTCGCGCAGCACCTCGATCACTTCGAAGGCAACTTGCACACGGTTGCCCAGTCGATCCTGGTAGCGGGTAGGAAAGTCGCGGTAGATGCCGCGTCGGATATTGCGCTGCAGGGAGCGAACCGTGATGTGTTCGGTTACTTCCATTGAGCTGTCGGCAAGAATCTCGATTTCGCTGTGAAAGGAGAGGATCCGCTCATGGTCAGCTGCAGCATTGACGACAAATGTGCCAAGCAGCACCAGTACAGATATTTTCAGCATGCTTCTCATCTGGCCAGTTTCACTTGCGGTGTGGTTCGGTGGCTTGCATCAGCTGCATAGAACTCCGCCTCCTGGAACCGGAAGGCACGGGCAATCAGCAGGTCGGGAAATTGACCGATCAGGGTGTTCAGGTCGCGCACGGCGCCGTTGTAGAAGCGGCGCGCATACTGAAGATGGTTCTCGACGTCGACCAGTTGCTCGGTCAGTTGACGGAAGTTGTCGCTGGCCTTGAGATCGGGATAGTCCTCGCGCAGCATCAGCAAGCGGCTGAGCAGGGCTTCGAGCTCATTCTCGATCATGCCCAGGCGAGCAGGGCTGTCGGTGGCAATCGCCTGCGTTCTGAGCTCGGTCACCGACTCCAGGGTGCCGCGCTCATGCTCGGTATAGCGCTGGACGATGCTGACCAGGTTGGGCACCAGGTCATGGCGGCGGGTCAGCTGTACATCGATGTCGCTCCAGGCTGTCTTTACCCGGTTTCGCTTCTTTACCAGTCGGTTATAGGTCCAGATTGCCCAGATCAGGCCTGCGGCAACCAGCGTGAGCGCAATCCACTCCATGACGATATTGGCCGTGTCGATCAAGGGTGCCACTATAAGGAGTTTTCGGGGCAAAAAAAAAGAGCCCCGGAGGTCCGGGGCTCTTGGGACACGCCTTGTCCTTTGCGTGCGGTTTAAGGTGTTTGCAGCCAGAGATCATAGGCGCCGGAGCCGGAGGCCGACACGACTCTCCAGTAGTAGAAGCCGGCGCTGCCGTTGTACTGGATGAACTCGTTGCTGTCAGCAGTGGCCGCGCGCGCCACGCGCACCCAGCGGCTGCCGTTCCAGCGATACAGTTCAAGATCGAAGTTGGCGTTGCCCGGCCCTTGCAGCCAGCCACGATGGATGCCCGCGCCGGCCTGGTACCAGGTGCCGTTGGGTTGTACCTGGGCATTGCTGGTGCCACTCAGGCTGCCGCTGTACTGGTCGCAATTGGTGCACGGCGCGGTCGGGCCTTCCTGGTAGCTGCCGACCAGGCTCACGTTCGAGTAAGCCGTGTAGCCCCGGATCATCACATGCCAGGTGCCTGCCTGCGGATCATTGAACGTGCAGGTTTCGTTGTTGCCGTTCAGGTACGGGCGGCAGTCCCAGGTGCTGGTGGTCGGCGGTGCACCGCGGCGCACGTACAGATCGGCATCACCGGAGCCACCGCTCATCTGGAACGTAAGCTCGCTGACATTGGCCGGTACTTCCATGGTGAAGAACTGCTCGGAGCCCTGCCCGCCGGACAGGCCGGTAACCGCCTGGCCGTTTTCCAGTTCATTGTTGCTGGCAGGCTCTTCGAAGCTGGCGACCAGGGTGACGCCGGAATAGGCAGCCCAGGCGTGCAGCATGATGTGGTAGGTGCCTGCCTGCGGGCTTGCGAAGGTACAGGTTTCGTTGTTGCCGTTCAGGTACGGGCGGCAGTCATAGGTTGACTGGGTCGGTGGTGCACCGCGACGCACGTAGAGGTCGGCATCGCCGGAGCCGCCGCTGATCTGGATGACCAGGTCGGTGGCGCCGTCCGGAACATCAATGGTGAAGAAACGCTCCGAGCCCTGCGCGCCCGAGAGATTGCCGACCGGTGTGCCGTTTTCGAGTTCGATGACCTCTGGCTCCGGATCCGGGCTGCCGCCACCGCTGCCGAAACGCGAGTAGACCAGCAGGTTCGGGGAGCCGGTATTGATGCCGCTCAGCTTGCCCGTGCTTCCGTTTCCGTAGATGGCGTTTTCAACCTGGGTCGGGGTGGCATTCGGGTTGTTGGCCAGGAACAGCGCGGCCACGCCGGCAACGTGCGGGGCAGCCATCGATGTGCCCGAGATGGTGTTGGTGGCCGTGTTGCTGGTGTGCCAGGCCGAGCGAATCGAGGAGCCCGGGGCGAAGATGTCGACGCAACTGCCCCAGTTCGAGAAGTTCGAGCGGGTGTCATTGCTGGCGGTCGAGCCAACGGTGATGGCCGCCGGGGCCCGTGCCGGTGACACATTGCAGGCGTTCTGATTCTCGTTGCCCGCAGCAACCACCACGGTCACACCGGCATTGCGCATGTTGGTCACGGCGTTGTCGGTCGCGGTAGACGCGCCACCACCCAGGGACATGTTGGCCACTGCCGGCTTGGTGTGGTTGGCGGCAATCCAGTCCATCCCGGCAATCACACCGGAGTTGGTGCCGCCGCCGTTGCAGCCCAGTACGCGCACCGGAACAATGAAGGCGCCCTTGGCGACCCCCCAGGTCGAACCGGCGACCGTGCCGGCAACATGGGTGCCGTGGCCGTTGCAGTCATTCGAACCGCGACCGTCGTTGATGGAGGTGAAGCCGCTCAGCACCCGGTTGCCGAAATCAACGTGGGTGGGGCGTACTCCGGTATCGACAATGTAGGTGTAGACGCCGGCGGCCGTGGTGTCATAAACGTAGTTGCCGTCCAATGGCAAATCGCGCTGGTCAACCCGGTCGAGGCCCCAGGTGGCATTCGGCTGGGTGGTTTGCGAGACAGTGACAATGCTGTCTTCCTCGATGAAGGCGATGCGCTGGTCCTGCATCATGCTGCGCAGGGCGCGGGCATCGGCCTCGACGGCGAAGCCGCGCAGGACATGGCTGAAGGCATGCTCGACGCGGAAGCCGTGCTGTCGGGCCATGTCGGCAGCCATCCGTGAAACGCTGGGTTCGCTGCGGCCGCGTTCGCTGGCCAGGCTGGCGACTTCGTCGCGCAGGACGACGATGTACTGGCCTTTTATGGGGAACTCCGCAGCGTGGAACTGGACGCCGCCGGCGGAGTCGTTGGCACTTCTGGATTGGTTGTTGGCTGAGAGGGAAAGGCTGAAGGCGAGCAAGGCTGCGCCGATTAGGGGGTAGTAAAGCTTCTTCAGGTGCATCAGGTGCAATCTCCCGTTTGATCCTGTTTCAAGGTCCCCTTGAGCTTTAGTGAAAACGGACCCTGCGTCTGGCTTGATCCGCCAGCCGTCTGCGCCTTGACCGACATCTTGAAACCGCTCAGGTAGGTCCCCATAACCCCGGTTTTTTCGCGATTTCTCCCCGTCTGTCGAGCAAGGCCGCATCAGACGACCCGGCGGTTATACACAAGATCTGGTGTGTTATTCCACAAACACGCACGAAAAATTTTCAGTTTTGTGACGAAGATCACACAAAAAAACGCTACGACCAAAGTCGTATTGACAAACAGTTGCCGTTGCGGGAGGCGAACGAAGGAGAATTTCGGAATGACACCGAAAAGGAAGGTGGTTCCCGCCAGCCCGGCCCCAGCACCTGCTCGTTCCGCTGCCGCTGCTCCCTTCCGGGCCTGACGGGGTTCACGGACCGCGCAGTGTGGGAAGACCGGCAGGAACCACCAGCCGGTGATTATATCTCACACGGCCCCGGCCAGGGGTGCGCCAAGTGTCACGTTTCGAGCGATCGTGTACACTGAAGCGCGTGTGCAATGCGGTGTTTGCCGGCCCGGTTCGCCGCTGATTCCTGACCCGCTGCTCCGGTGGGTTGCTGACTCAAAACTACTGAGGTTTCCGTGAGTTATCAGGTACTTGCCAGAAAATGGCGGCCCCGCAATTTTGCCGAGCTGGTCGGCCAGCAGCATGTAGTGAAGGTCCTGGCCAATTCCCTGGCCGAAGGACGTGTTCACCATGCTTTCCTGTTCACCGGCACGCGCGGTGTCGGCAAGACCACCATCGCCAGGATCCTGGCCAAGTCCCTGAATTGCCTGGAAGGTGTCACTGCCGAGCCGTGTGGGCAGTGTGAGCATTGCGTGGCGATTGATGAGGGTCGCTTCGTCGATCTGCTCGAGATCGATGCTGCATCCCGTACCCGCGTTGACGATACTCGCGAAATTCTCGACAACGTTCAGTATGCGCCAGCCCGCGGACGTTACAAGGTCTACCTCATCGACGAAGTCCACATGCTGTCGACGCACAGCTTCAATGCCTTGCTGAAGACTCTGGAAGAGCCGCCGGACCATGTGAAGTTCGTGCTGGCCACGACCGACCCGCAGAAGATCCCGGTCACGATCCTGTCGCGCTGCCTGCAGTTCAACCTGCGCCGGCTCAGTCCGGCCGAGATCGGAGACCAGATGATCCGGATTCTCGAGGCCGAGGCTTTGAAGTTCGACGCTGATGCGGTCAGTCTGCTGGCGCGGGCAGCTGATGGCAGCATGCGCGACGGCTTGAGCTTGCTCGACCAGGCGCTGGCCGGTGGCGGCGCCCTGGCCGAGAACGATGTTCGCGACATGCTGGGCAGCGTCGAACGCCGGCACGTTCATGATCTGGTTGCCGCGCTGGCTGACCGGGATGCTGCCAGGGCGATGGCGGTAGTCGCTGACGTATTCGCCCAGGCCCGCGATCTGGGCCAGCTGTTGCTGGAGCTGGCAGAAGCCCTGCATCGCCTGGCGCTGATCCAGACCTTGCCGGACTATCGCGATGACACCCGCGCCGATTGGGACACCTTGTTGCAACTGGCTGGTCGCATCGACCCTGAAGATCTGCAGCTTTACTATCAGATTGCCATCACCGGCCGGCGTGATCTGGATCTGGCTCCCAGCGCTCGCACCGGTTGCGAAATGACCGTGCTGCGCATGCTCGCCTTCCGCCCGGCCGACCTGCCGGAGGGCTCAGCTGTGGATCAGGGTGCCGGATCTGCCCGGCGATCGCCGCAGACGCAGGCAGGATCAGCCAGCAGGCAGGCTGACGCCCCCGTGGAGCGCATGGATCAGGTACCGCGGCCAACCGAAGCCGTTGCCGAGCCGGCCCTGTCCGAGCCAGGCCACGGCGATGGCTGGCGCACGGATCGTCGCCTGGGGCCGGATAACTGGGCCGAGGTGATCGAGCGGATGAATGCCACGGGCTCGGTTCGTATGGTGGCCGGCCTGCTGGTGCTTGAACAAGTCGACGAGCCGCAAATCCTCTGTCGTGCCGCCGCAGACGACATGATCATGCTGACCGATTCGATCCGCGACAGCCTGGAGCGCTGTCTGGCGCAGTGGCTGGGCGGCCCGGTGCGGCTGATCATTCGCCCGGCCGATGGTGGGCAATTGCAAACCCCGGCCCGACAGGCCGAGATCAGAGCCGCCAACACCCAGGCCGAGGCCGAAGCGGCCATTGAAAATGATCCGCTGGTGCGCAAACTTTGTGACCGATTCGGTGCTGAAGTCTTGCGCGAGTCCATCCGTCCGAATGAAACGCGGAGTCACTGAACATGTTCAAAGGCAATATTGCCCAGCTGATGCAGCAGGCACAGAAAGTCCAGGAAAACCTGAAAAAGGCGCAGCAGGAGCTGGCCAGCCTCGAAGTCACCGGGCAGGCCGGTGGCGGCCTGGTCGAGGTCACCATGAATGGTCGTCACGAGGTACGCCGGGTGGCGATTGACCCCGAGATTGCCGATGACCGCGAGATGATCGAAGATCTGGTGGCGGCCGCAATCAACGATGCGGTCAACCGTATCCAGGAAGCGACCCAGGAGAAGATGAGCGGCCTGGCAGGCGGCATGCCGCTGCCCCCGGGCTTTACGTTGCCTTGAGCAAGGATGCTCTGGAGGCTCTGCTCGAGTCTCTGCGCTGCCTGCCGGGTGTTGGTGCGCGTACCGCCCAACGGATGGCCATGCATCTGCTGGAACGTGATCGACAGGGTGGCGAACGCCTGGCTGATGCGCTGGCGCGGGCGATGCGTGATATTCGCCGCTGTCGCCAGTGTCGCAACTTCACCGCTGATGATCTTTGCAGGGTCTGCGCCAATCCGCAGCGCTCCGGTGCCGTTCTGTGTGTGGTCGAGAGCCCGGCCGATGTGCTTGCGATCGAAGCTGCGACCGGTTTTCAGGGGCGCTATTTCGTGCTGCTGGGCAAACTGTCGCCGCTTGACGGGATCGGTCCGGAAGAAATTGGCCTGGACCTGCTCGAACAGCGCCTGGCTGCCGAGGCCATTGATGAGCTGATCATTGCCACCAACACCACGGTCGAGGGAGAGGCAACGGCCTATTACCTGCAGGAAATGGCCGAGCGCCACGGGGTAAGGATCAGCCGTCTGGCCCAGGGCGTGCCGTTGGGCGGGGAGCTGGAGCATACCGATCGCTCGACCCTGGCTCACGCCTTTGCCTCCCGCCTGCCGCTGAAGGGTTGAAAAACATAACCCGGCCACCTGCAGCGGTGGCCGGGCTTGTGCTTCGAGTGTGGATCAGTCGCTATCGCTGGCTTCCAGACTGAGCCGCTCACGGTTCTGGTCGACCGTGCGCAGACCGATGCCGCGGACATTGACCAGTTCGTCGACGTGGGCGAAGGGGCCGTTTTCTTCGCGGTAGGCGACGATGGCCTCGGCCTTGGCAGTGCCGACACCATGCAGCTGGGTAAGCTCTTCGACCGTGGCCGAATTGATGTCGATGCGTGTCATGTCGGCGATGCTCAGTCCGGCCAGGGCCAGGCTCAGAACAATGGCGGCAATGGTTTTCTTGATCATGATGTCTTCTCCTCCAAGTGCTTGTCAGATGATGTGTTTTGCAATGACGCCGGCCTTGTCTCCGGCGTTGGTAACAGTCTGCTCTCCAGCCGCGTTCGGCGAATCGGAAAAAATCCCCGCTCGTGGCTAGGAAATTTCCGAGGCGACAAACAGGAATCGTGCTTCTCAGCTTTTGAGAAAGTGTCGTGATGCAATGTCAATCAAGCATTT
This sequence comes from Wenzhouxiangellaceae bacterium, assembly GCA_007695005.1. Lineage (GTDB taxonomy): Bacteria > Pseudomonadota > Gammaproteobacteria > Xanthomonadales > Wenzhouxiangellaceae > Wenzhouxiangella. Next base: position 27,991 of record REEQ01000050.1, read on the forward strand.
GGAAACGGCATGGAGCACGACATGACATTCAACGCAAGCAGTGACATCAGCAGCAGCGAGTTTCGCGATCAGATCGTCGGCAAACGAATCAGCGGAGTGATTGCCCGGCCCGGTCGGAACGGGCAACCGCCGGTGGTCCTGATGCTCAGCTTTGATGATGGCAGCGTGGTGGAATTCGTTTCGCCGCGCAGTGATCGGCTACTGCGGCGCGCCCTGCGCCCGGAGCCGGGGAACGGTGGACTAGTGCCGGATCTTGCCGCCAACCAGCTCGAACTGATGCCCATGCCAGGTGGCATGCATGGACTCAACTGAGATGTTCGGATGCCTTGGGCTGTTCGGCTGGCGGGCTTTTTCTGGCTTATCCACAGAGCCTGTGGATAAGCTTGTGAAAAGATCACACGCAGCGCCCGACGCGTCGCGGTCGGGCGGGATTGGTCAAAAACTGGCCAGGCTATTAAATTGTTTTAATTCAGTAAGTTATATTTCCCGTTCGTGTGTTCGACCGTCACGGGGCTGTCAATTTACTGTCAAAACATGAATCAAGTAGTTGTGTATAAAAACTGCAGGCCGATTCCAGATAGCAGCGCTAAGTGCTTGAAAGTTGGTTGACCGGGTTCCGGCTTTTTTGAGCTTATCCCGCGTTGGGGTTGGTCAGGCCGAGCTCGATGGCCCAGTCATCCAGTGCCCGCCAGAGCTCGCCATGATCGGGATGGCTACGACGCAGCTCGGCCACACGTGCACGATACTCCGGCCAGCGGATCGAGGCCAGCTCGGGATCCTCGAGCAAACGTCTGCGGCGCAGGGTTTGCCAGCGTGCCTGGTCGTCCGCATCGAGGCTGTCGGGGAAGTGCCTGGCCCGGTAGCGAAACAGCAGTTCATTCAGGCGCCGATCAGAGAACGGCTCGCCGATCCTGATCAATGCGGCTGCATCCAGCTGGCGGATGCGGGCCATCGTCTGCTGGTCGCCGCGTGGGATGAAGCCGTCGTACAGGGCAAGCTCGGGATCGGGCGCCTGACCGCCGCTGGTCTCGAACAGGTCGGTCAGGCGGCCGATGAAGGCGCTATCGCTGCGCAAGCGTGCGGCTCGACGGGTGATCAGGTCCGGATCGATGGCGAGGCGTTGGCGGGCTTCTGTGTCGAGCACCTTGAATGGCGAAATCATCGGGCAACGATTGGCGCGGATCAGTTTGACCGGCAAGCGCTCGGTTCCCTCCGGCAGGTCGGCGCTGGGGGTCCACAAGCGGTCGCTGAGTTGTTCGTGGTCAAGCCCGGCAAACTGGTCCGGGTCGACATTCAGATTCCATACCAGCCACTGGCCGTTGAATTGCGGGTGCGGGGCTACAGGCAGAATTGGCGCGGTGGCGCAGTGGCTGGCGCTTAGCCGGGCAGAGCTGTGCAGCAGGACTTCTCCCTTCCCCAGCAAGGCGCTGACGACATGCTTCTGGCGCAAACTCAGCGCCCACTGCCACAACCTGGGCTGGTGCTTCAGCAGCAATCGGGCCAGCCCGATGGTGGCTTCGACATCAGCAAGCGCATCGTGCGCCCGACTGACATCCAGACCATTGGCCGCAGCCAGGTCTTCCAGGCGAAAGCTGGGCTTGCCATCGTCACGTAGTGGCCAGTTCAGACCTTGCGGTCGCAGCGCGCAGCTCATGCGCATCAGATCGATGAGATCAAAGCGCGAGTTGCCGTTGCTGTACTCGCGGGCGTAGGGGTCGAGAAAGTTTCGCCAGAACAGAAAGCGACTGACCTCATCGTCGAAGCGAAAATTGTTGTAGCCGACCGAGCAGGTGTCCGGTTCGCTCATCAATTGGTGAATGTGAGCGGCGAAGGCCGGCTCGGGCAGACCGCGCTCGCGCGCCATCTGCGGCGTAATGCCGGTGATCAGGCAGGCATCCGGCTGCGGCAGCATGTCCGGGCTGGGCTGGCAATAGAGCACGACCGGGTCGCCTATCGGTGCCAGATTGTCGTCGGTGCGTATCGCGGCGAACTGGGCGGGACGGTCGCGGCGGGGGTCGGCGCCGAAGGTTTCGTAGTCGTGCCAGAGAAATGACGGACGGCTTGGCTTCATCGGAAAAGTCGGGCAGAGGTGCAACCGGATTGACAGTTCACAGTCTACAATGCCGGACTTTCAGGTTTGGAACTGCACACATGAGCGAAAAAGCAACCTTTGGTGCCGGCTGTTTCTGGGGTGTCGAAGCACGTTTCCGCGAGCTGGAGGGCGTGCTGGACGCGCAAGTGGGCTACAGCGGCGGTAATGTCGACAACCCGACTTATGAACAGGTCTGCACAGACCGGACCGGCCACGCCGAGGTCGTCGAGCTTGTTTTTGACCCGGCGCGCATCTCCTATGAGGCCCTGGTTCGCGAGTTCTTCAAGCTGCATGATCCGACCCAGGTCAATCGCCAGGGGCCAGATGTGGGCCGCCAGTATCGCAGTGTGATTTTTTGTCACGACCAGAACCAGCGCGAAACAGCACAATGCGTGCTCACCGAGCTGGATCAGTCAGGCCGTTATGCCAAGCCGATTGCAACCGGCATCGAGCCGGCCGCCCGCTTCTGGCGGGCCGAGGATTACCATCAGCAATACCTGGCTCGCCGGGGCGGCACTTGCAGCCTGTCGTCCTGAACCTTCAGGCGGCGCGCTTTAGCAGTCGCAGGATCAGCAGCAGAATGATTGCGCCGACGGTGGCAACTACCAGCTGGCCGATCAGGCCGCCGGCAACAATGCCCAGTTGCGTGAATACCCAGCCACCGATAAAGGCGCCGATGATGCCGACGACGATGTTGACGATGATGCCGTGCCCGCGTCCCTTGACCAGTACGCCGGCAATCCAGCCAGCAACACCGCCGATCAGCAGGATGATGAGAAGTTGCTCAAGGCTCATGGTTTTCCATTCGCTTGTTGTTGGTTGAGTGGTCATGGTAGCCGACAATTGCTCCCCGGCCAGGCTGTATCTGGTTCGCCACGGCCAGGCCAGCCTGGGCAGCGATGATTATGATCGTCTCTCCGAGCTCGGTCACCTTCAAAGTCAGGCTCTGGGCGAGCGACTCCGGGCCGAACTCAGCGAGGATAGACTGAAGCCCTGGCGCGGAACTCTCAAGCGCCACCGTCAGACCCTGTCGCGCTGTGCCTTGTCGGTAGAGCCGGTCATCGATCCGGCCTTGAACGAATACACCGTTGATGGTTTGATGCGCAGCGCTGTCGGCCAGGCGGAGCGCCTGGGTCTGGTGCCGCCAGACGATGCTGCCTTTGCTGAACCGGCCGCCTATCTGGCGACTTTCCTGGCCTGGTTCCCCGAGGTGCTGTCGGCCTGGCAGTCCGCGCGCCTGGATTGCGAGCACAACGGCAGCTGGCGTGCCTTTCATCAACGCGTCTTGTCGCCGGTAGACAGCTGGCAGTTGCAATTGGCAGCCGGCGACAGTCCAGTGGTAGTGACGTCGGCAGGCGTGATCAGTACGCTGATTGCGGCCTTGCTGGAGAAGGATCTGGCCTGGCAGCGCGAGCTCAACCTCAGCCTTTATAATGCATCGATCAGCACCCTGGAATGGCATCCTGCCGCGGGCTGGAGGCCAGGAATATTGAATTGCGTTCAGCACCTCGATGGCCGACTGACCCATACTCTGGCATAAGAGCGCAATGGCGCAGGGATAAAAATGCAGACAAAAGCGACCCCGGACATGCACGACAAGCCTGTAACCATCATCACCGGATCCAGCCGCGGCATTGGTCGTGCGGCAGCCGAGTGCCTGGCCCGGCGCGGTCGCGCCGTGGTGATTTCCAGCCGCAACCAGGAAAGCTGCGAAGCAGTAGCCGACGCGATTCGTCAGGAGGGCGGGGAGGCCACGGCCATCGCATGCCACATCGGCCATGAAGACCAACTGGCTGCCTTGATCGACAAAACCCTGGCTCGCTATGGTCGCATTGACAGCGTGGTCCTGAATGCGGCCAGCAACCCGGTCTACGGGCCTTCGGACCAGGTCGACCAGAAGGCGTTCGATCTGATCATGCGCAACAATGTCTTTAGCGCCATGCGCCTGGCGCATCTGGCGCGACCGCATTTGAAGCAGGCTTCGGATCCTGCGGTGGTGCTGGTGTCGTCCATTGCCGGTAGCTTCGGCAACCGGTACATCGGTGTCTACGGCATGTCCAAGGCGGCAGAGAATCAGCTGGTGCGCAATCTGGCGCTGGAGCTGGGGCCCGATGGCATTCGGGTCAATGCTGTCGCGCCGGGACTGGTCAAGACCGATTTCGCCCAGGCCTTGCTTGAGGATGAGCGCATGGTCCGCTACTTCCAGTCGACCACGCCGCTAAGGCGTCTGGCGGAACCGGCCGATATCGCCCGCGTGATTGCCTTTCTGGTCGGGCCGGATTCAGGCTGGTTGTCCGGGCAGGTCATTACCGCCGATGGCGGCCTGTCGGTGACGGGAGGCTTTTAGTTGATGTTCCGTTCAAGCTGCCTGCTTTGCCTGGGTTTGCTGTTGGTCAGTGCGACAGTTGAAGCGCAGATATACACCTACGTGGATGAAAACGGGATCACCGTATTTACTGATCGAAAGCCCGACAGCAATCGCTATCGGGTGCATAACCTAGGCTGTTTCGGCACTTGCCGGCGCGGCGTGGACTGGGAGCGAACGCCCCTGAAACGCGACGAGTTCGCCGCGGAAGTCCAGGCGGCAAGCGAGATCTTCGGTGTCGATGCCGCCCTGATTCGGGCCATCATGCATGCTGAATCCTGGTTCCAGGTCGATGCTGTTTCCCGAGCCGGCGCCCAGGGTTTGATGCAGTTGATGCCCGGGACGCAGAGCCGATTCGGTGTTTCGGATCCCTTCGACCCGCTCGACAACATCACTGCCGGCGTGGCTTACCTTGCCTGGTTGATGAGTGAATTCAATGGCGATCTGACCCGCGTCATTGCCGCCTACAATGCGGGCGAAAATGCGGTCAAGCGTCATGGCGGAGTGCCGCCGTTTGATGAGACCCGGGAGTATGTGCGTCGCGTGAATATTCTGCACCGGCGCTATCGGTCGCAGACCATCGCGCCGGGCGTGAGCGTGCAGGCGGCTAGCGCACCACCGTGACCGTGCAGCGTGCGAAATCGACCACGCGCTTGGCAACCGACCCCATCAGCAGCCGCTCGAACAGCCCTTTGCTGCGATGTCCCAGCACGAGGTGATCGACGTTGCCCTGCCACGCCAGCTCGAGAATTTGCTCGACCGGATGGCCGTTGAGCAAGTGCGTATCGAGGGCGACATCGTCTTCGGCGGCGCGCTGCTTGAACCGGTCAAGGACCTGGCTGAGCTTTTCGTGTGCAGCCGCCACCAGGCGCTCGCGCTCGGGCGGTTCGGACATTTCGATATCCGGACCGTGGATGACGGCCACAGCGGCGAGCTGCGCACCTGACCAACGAGCCAGGGTGAGCGCATGTTCGAAGGCTTTTTCGGCTTGGGCCGAACCGTCTACACCAACCAGAATTTTCTTCATGTTGCTAGCTGCCTTGGTTACGGCGTCCGCGCAGGCGACTCGCTGGATTTTCCTGGCTCGCAAAACGGAGCAGGAGCGTACATCGGTCGGCCGCCCCGATGACGGAGCGGCCGGCCAAAACCAATCAGGCGCTCAGGCCCTTGAGGTGCTGGTTCAGGCGCGACTTGTGGCGGGCGGCCTTGTTGGCATGCATGATGCCCTTGGATACGGAGCGGTCGATCGCCGGTACGGCGGCCTTGTAGGCTTCTTCCGCAGCCGTCTTGTCGCCGGCCTCGATGGCGCGCAGCACCTTCTTGATCTTGGTGCGCACGTGGGAGCGAAGGGCCGCATTGCGCTGGCGGTGACGCTCGGCCTGGCGGGCCCGTTTACGGGCGGAAACGCTGTTGGCCACTACTTGTACTCCTGGAGTCTGGTTCAAAAAAACGAGCAGAGCATTATCTGATGATTTCCTGTCAGCGTCAAGGTCGCAGGCGGCAACATCGGTTCCGAACCGGGATGACGAGGGCGGATCAATGAGTCTGCTCGGCAATACGCTGCGTTTTGGCTCCATGACCCTGATCTCGCGGGTGCTTGGTTTTGCTCGCGACATTGTCCTGGCACGCTGGTTTGGCGCGACTGCGGCGACGGATGCGTTTTTCGTCGCCTTCAAGATCCCGAATTTTCTGCGTCGCCTGTTTGCTGAAGGTTCGTTTTCACTGGCTTTCGTGCCGGTACTGTCCGAATATCGCCAGCGCGGTGACCACGCTGCGCTGAAGTCCTTGATTGATGCAACGACCGGCTCTTTGCTGGCGGTGCTGCTGCTGATTACCGGGGCGGGCATGCTGTTCGCGCCCTGGGTCATTCGACTTTTTGCTCCAGGGTTTATCGATCAGCCTGAGCAGTTTGCCCTGGCCAGCGACCTGCTGCGCATTACTTTCCCCTATCTGTTGTTCATTGCCTTGACAGCCCTGGCGGGCGGTATTCTCAATACCTTGGGGCGCTTTGCGCTGCCGGCACTGACGCCGGCCTTGCTCAATCTGTCGCTGATTGTGGCTGCCGTCGTCTTCAGCCAGCGTTTTGGTGAGCCGGTCAAGGCCCTGGCCTGGGGCGTGCTGATCGCGGGCATGTTGCAGTTGGCCGTGCAGTTGCCCGCCCTGGCCCGTCACGGTGTGCTTCCGCGCCCGCGCCCCTCATTTCGCCATCCCGGGGTGCGCCGGATCATGAAGCTTATGCTGCCGACCTTGTTTGGCTCGTCGGTCGCCCAGGTCAGCCTGCTTCTCGATACCCTGATCGCATCGCTGCTGATTGCCGGCAGCATCTCCTGGCTATATTACGCTGATCGTTTGATGGAGTTTCCGCTCGGTCTGTTTGGCGTCGCCTTGTCAACCGTGATCCTGCCGACCTTGTCTGGCCTGCATGCTGGCGGGCGCACGCGCGACTTTCGTGCAACGCTGGAATGGGCACTGCTGCTCGGGGTCGTGATCGGCCTGCCATCAGCAGTCGGCCTCGCCGTGCTTGCCGAACCGCTGATGGTGACCTTGTTCCAGTACGGCGCATTCGACCAGCAGGCTGCGCGCATGGCGGCGATGGCGCTGGTGGCCTACTGTCTTGGGTTGCCGGCCTTCATTGCCGTCAAAATTCTGGCCCCGGCCTACTTCTCCCGGCAGGATGCGCGCACGCCGGTGCGGATTGCTGTCACCGCCCTGGCGGTAAATATGGCACTGAATCTGCTGTTTGTTTTTCTGATCGTGAACCACCTGGCAGACGGCGACTTTGGCCACGGTCTGCTGGCGACCCTGGCCGCCCATCCCGGTGCCCATGTTGGTCTGGCGCTGGCCTCCAGTGCATCAGCCTGGCTGAATGCAATTCTGTTGTGGCGCAATCTGCGCGCGCCAGGGCTTGCGCCGGCGCTGCCGCTGGTCCAGGTCACGCGTGTCCTGCTCGCCTGTCTCGGCATGGCACTGGTGCTGCTCTGGCTGTTGCCCGCCACCGAGGTGTTACAGGGTATGGGTCTGTGGGGGCGCGCATCCTGGCTGCTGCTGGGTGTTGGTGTCGGTGCCCTGGTGTATGCGCTGGTGGCTGCGGCGTTGGGAATGCGGCCAGCGCAGCTTGCCCGGCCGGTGAATGCGGAGCGCGGCTGAGAGTGTCAGCTTGACGGGCGGTCGAATTCCAGTCGTTCGCCGGGCACGATCCCGGTCAGCAATCCGTCGCGCCAAACCAGGCTGCCATTAACCCAGGTCGCCGTTACCCGGGCCGGCAGCTTGCGGCCGGCAAACGGGGTCCAGCCACACTGACTGAGCATGGGCTGATGATCGACTACCGTGCGTGCCTTGGGATCCAGCAGCACCAGATCGGCACGATAGCCTTCACGGATGTAGCCACGTTCGCGAATCTCGAAGCGCCGGGCCGGATTGTGAGCGATTTTTTCGACCAATGCCTCGGCGCTCAGCGTCCGCCCGGCCACCAGTGACCAGGCCACCGGCAATGCGTACTGGACCAGCGGCAGGCCGGCAGCGGCGGATTCGTAGTTGCCGGTCTTTTCCCGCAGCAGGTGCGGCGCATGATTCGTGGCGATGATGTCCAGTCTTTGTTCGCGCAACGCGCGCCGTAGCGCCTTGCGGTCGGCGCCGGTCTTGATCGCCGGGTTGCACTTGATCAGATTGCCCAGGCTGTCGTAATCGGCATCGATGAAGTAGAGGTGCTGGATGCTGACGTCGGCGGTGACCTGCTTGCCCTCGATCGGGCCGGGGTCGAACAGGGGTAATTCGTCCGCGGTGCTCAGCTGCAGCACATGCAGGCGGGTTCCATGCTGCCGGGCCAGTTCTACGGCCAGTGTCGATGCCTTCAGGCAAGCCTCGCGCGAGTGAATCAAGGCGTGGGCCTCGGCCGGAATTCGATTGCCATGATGTTTGCGCATGGCTGCCAGGTTGGCGTCGATGGTCGCCGAGTCCTCGCAGTGGGCGGCAACAAGCAACTGCGTCCCTTCGAATATCCCGGCCAGCACTTCGGGGGCGTCGACCGCCAGGTTTCCGGTCGCGCTAGCCATGGAAATCTTGATGCCGCAGGCTTCATCGGGCTTGATGGCCTGAATCTCGCCAAGATTCTCTCTGCTGGCGCCCAGATAAAAGCTGTAGTTGGCAGCCGAGCGTCCGGCGGCGCGGCTGAACTTGTCGGCCAGGGCCAGGCGGCTTGTGCTTGGCGGACTGGTGTTGGGCATGTCCAGATAGCTGGTGATGCCGCCGGCGACCGCCGCTCTGGATTCGCTGGCGATATTGCCCTTGCGGGACATGCCGGGCTCGCGGAACTGGACCTGGGTGTCAATCATGCCCGGCAACAGCAGTTTGCCCTGTGCATCGATCACGGTCTCGCCCGATCGAGCCTTGAGCTGACGGCCGATCTGGTCGATTCGGCCGCGCTTGATCCGCAGGTCGCCCTCGCGCTGCTCACCCTCGTTGATCAGGCGGGCGTTGGTGATCAGCCAGCCGCTCATGAGGCCGGTTTCTCAGAAGACTCGTTGCTGCAGGTCTCGTGAGCCTCGTCTTCGTATCCGGGAACGGGATCATGGCCGCCAGCGCAAAACGGGTGGCAGCGCAGTATGCGCCGGGCAGCCATCCAGCTGCCGCGACCTGCGCCATAAAGCTCGATTGCCTGCATGGCGTAGGCCGAGCAGCTGGGCGTAAACCGGCAGTGCCGCCCGAGCAGGGGCGAGAGCAGGTATCGGTAAAAACGGATCAGGGCAAGGAGAATGGTTTGCATGGGCTTGTTCTCGGCAGCATCTTAGGATATATAATTGCCGATTTTGCAACAACCCAGACGCGAGGCCGCGAGATTCGATGCCCAGCAAACCGCAGGTAGAACTTCCCGAGGGCTACAAGCCGTCGGAAGACGAGCAGTACATGTGCCCTGAGCACCTGGCGTATTTTCGGCAGAAATTGCTGGATTGGCGCAGTGAGTTGATCGAGGAGTCTCAGGAGACCATCAACAATCTGCGTGGCGAGGTGCGCGATGTTGGTGATGAGGCAGAGCGCGCCAGTCGCGAAACCGAAAACAGCCTCGAGCTTCGTACCCGAGACCGTTACCGCAAACTGCTTGGAAAGATCGACCAGGCTTTGGCCAGGGTGGACGATGGCAGCTACGGCTACTGTGAGGAAACTGGAGAAGAGATCGGCCTGGCCCGACTTGAAGCCCGCCCGATCGCCACGCTTTGCCTGGATGCCCAGGAGCGTTGGGAGTTGAAACAGAAGCAGATGCGTGATAGCCGCTGACGGCGGTTTCACGTTGCGCTGGGCGGTGAATTTGCTATGCTAGGGTACTCGGAGGCGTTTTCAACCTCCAAGGCTGTGTTGGTGGCTGCGGCCGTTGTGTCTCAATCAAACTGAAATCACCCGCGATGGGTGAAAGGACAATAAAAATGGCATTGCGATTCTGGACTGGTGTGCTTGCCGCCGGGTTTCTGGCAAGCCAGACGGCGGTAGCCGACACTGATTATGACAGCCGCTGGTACGTGGCTCCCGGCGTTGGCCTGGTGTTCATGGACAGTGATCGCGGTGTAGACGGTGGCTCTCTTTACACGGCACTGAGCTTCGGACGGTTTTTTTCACCGGACTTCAGCCTGGATCTGCGCCTGGATCGCTACAATGAAACCATAGGTGGTGCGCCTTCCGGCGAAGGTCGTTTCAAGCTGGAAAGCTACGGCGTGGTCGGTCGTTATCATTTTCCGAACTACAGCGGTGCATCGCGTCCGTATCTGCTGGCCGCGCTTGGCATTCAGGAGCACGACAGCATCTTTGGCCGCGGCCGTGATGCCTACGCCGGTGTCGGCGTTGGTTTCAGCCATGCATTGACCGACCGGGTCAGCATGCGGCTGGAGACCGAAGCCCGTTATGACAACGACCGCGATTCCCTTGACCGTTCACGTGGCTTCTGGGATTTCATTTTTACCTCCAGCCTGAAGGTTCGCCTGGGCGCGGCGCCGGCAGCACCCGCGCCGGAGCCCGAGCGCCGTCCGACCCCGCCGCCTCCGCCGCCGCCCCCGCCGCCTCCTGCGCCTGCACCCGAGCCGGAGCCTGAAGTGTTGTTCGAGTTCGATGCCATGGTCACGTTTGGCCTGGATTCGGCCGATCTGCGTCCGGGCGCGGTCGCCGAACTGAATGAAGCGGCCGGCTTGTTGAACCTGCATCCGGAAATCACCCGGATTGAAGTGGCGGGACACACCTGTGATCTCGGCCCCGCTGCCCATAATCAGCGGCTTTCGGAGCGGCGTGCCCAGGCTGTCCGTGACTTCCTGGTCAACAACGGCGTCAGTGCCGATCGACTGGTGGTGCGTGGCTATGGTGAAGATCGGCCGAAACTGCCGAATACCTCCGACTCCAATCGGCAGCAGAACCGCCGCGTGGAGCTGGTAGTGCTGGAGCGTGCTGACCGCTGACGCGGCGGCACATTCCGGCTGCAAGAAAAAACCGGCCACCTGGCCGGTTTTTTCGTATCCGGATACCGTTCAGGACGCGCTATCGGACGACTGCAGGGTGCTGCGAGCCACGTTGCTGATGGCGCGCAACATCGCGTTCAAGCCGTTGGCCCGGGTCGGGGACAGGTGCTTGCTCAGGCCGATAGCGTCTACGAATACCGGCTCGGTCCCGATGATTTCCCTTGCGCTGCGGCCGGAATAGACTCGCAGCAGCAATGCGATCAGGCCGGACACAATGGCTGCGTCGGATTGGGCGCGAAAGCTGAGTCGGTCAGCATCGCCCTCGGCAATGAACCAGACGTTGGACTGGCAGCCGGCCAGCAGGCGATCGTCGGTCATTTCATCGGCTGGCAAGGGAGGCAGCTGCTTTCCGAGGTCGATCAGGTACTGGTACCGCTCCATCCAGTCTTCGAAGAAGCTGAATTCATCAATGATTTCCTGCTGGACCGGGTCCGGGCTCATTTGGCAGCCACTTCCCAGCTGCTGCCCTCGGGGCCATCCTTGATGACTATGCCCTGGGCTGCCAACTCATCGCGGATTCGGTCTGCTGCGGCGAAGTCTCGCGCCTGTCGTGCCTGCTGGCGCTGATCAAGCAGGCGACGAATGCTGGCATCGTCGAGTTCGACCTCGACCTGGCGTTGGGCGAACCATTGTTCTGGCGATTGCTGCAGCAGGCCCAGGCTGCCTCCGCTGGCACGCAGGCTCGCTGCCAACCTTGTCTGCTCGTCGGCGCTGGCCGATGCCAGTTCGCGAGCGAGGTTGTTGAGCGCGGCCAGCGCGGTGGGGGTATTGAGATCATCTTCGAGTGCATCGATAACCGCGATATCCGCCTCGGCAGTGATGTCCTCGGCCGGAGGACGGTCGCGGAGCAGGCCGTACAGGCGATCCAGAGTGGCCTGGGCTTGTTCCAGCGCCTTCTCGGACCAGTCCAGAGGTTGGCGGTAATGAGCGGAGAGCAGCAGGTATCGAAGGGCCTCGCCGGGCCACTGCTTGAGCAGTTCGTGCACGATCAGCGTGTTGCCCAGGCTTTTCGACATCTTCCTCTTTTCGACCGTGACAAAACCATTGTGCATCCAGTAGCGGGCGAAGGTCTCGGTGCCATGGGCGCAGCGTGACTGGGCAATCTCGTTTTCGTGGTGCGGAAAGACCAGGTCCTGGCCGCCGGCGTGAATGTCGATGATCTCGCCCAGGTGGCTTGCGCTCATTGCCGAGCACTCGATGTGCCAACCCGGCCGGCCCCGGCCCCAGGGGCTGTCCCAGCCCGGCTGTTCCGGGCTGGACGGCTTCCACAATACGAAGTCGCCAGGGTGCTTCTTGTAGGGGGCGATCTCGACCCGGGCGCCAGCGATCATTTCGCGCCGGTCGCGGCGAGATAGCTGGCCGTAGTCCGGGAAGGCCTCGACGTCGAACAGGACGTGCCCCTCGGCTTCGTAGGCGTGACCTCGCACGATCAGGCGCTGGATCATGTCGGTAATCGCCGGAATGTGGTCCGTGGCCCGTGGCTCCACGGTAGGCCGACCAACGCCCAGAGCCGCCATGTCATCATGGTAGGCGGCCGCATAGCGTCGGGTGATGACATCAATGGACACGCCCTGCTCGGCGGCTGCGGCATTGATCTTGTCGTCGACGTCGGTAATGTTGCGTGCGTAAATCACCTTGGGGAAGCGCCGCGACAGGACCCGGAACAGCAGGTCGAAGATCACTGCGGGACGGGCATTGCCGATGTGGGCATAGTTGTACACCGTGGGTCCACAGGCATACAGGGTCACGCGTTGCGGGTCCAGGGGGACAAAAGTTTCCTTTTCTCTGCTCAGCGTGTTGTAGATGCGAATGCTCATGCGGGTCCCGTCAGGTGGCCGGTGGGCGATACAATTGAATGCGAACCGGCGATTTTAACGTATTGGAGTATCAATCATGCCAAGCTCCCACAAGCTGCTGTTTGCACGCCATGTCGAGGACCGATTGGCGTCAACCCGAGCCTTGCTCGGGGAGTTGGGGTACGACAGCCTGCTGATTCATTCAGGCCGGGCGGAGTTTCGCCTGTTTGATGACCAGGCGCCGCCGTTTCGCGCCCACGCAGCTTTTGCCAGCTGGTTGCCCTTGCCCTTTGCCGAGGATTGCCTGCTCGAAATTCGCGTCGCGGATCGTCCGCGACTATGGTTTTTGCAACCGCGCGACTACTGGCACCTGCCGCCGTCTCCACCGGCTGACTGGTGGCAGGATGCTTTCGATATTGAGCTGGTCGAGGAGCGGGAACAGTGGGCCGAGTGTTTCGATCGCAGCCGCGCGCTGGCCGTGATCGGTCGCCGGCGCGACCTCGCCGAACAGCTGGGCGGGGCCGAGCTCAACCCTTCGGCCCTGATTGCGGGGATGGCCGAGGCACGCACCGTCAAGACAGGCTGGGAACGCGAGTGCATGGCCCGCGCCAACGACATTGCCGCCCGCGCTCACCTGGCGGCTGCCGATGTCTTTGAATCCGGCGGCAGCGAGCTGGAAATTCACCTCGCCTACCTGGCCGCAGCTGGCCAGGATCAGGACCAACTGCCGTACAACAGCATTGTGGCATTGAACGAACATGCCAGCGTCTTGCATTACCAGCACCGATCTGCCCGGCGACCGAGCTCTGCACGCAGTTTTCTGATTGATGCCGGAGCTGATTTCTGCGGTTATGCAGCGGATGTCACGCGGACCTGGACAATGCCCGAAAACAGAGACTTCGATGATCTGCTCGATGCCATGGAGCGCGTCCAGCAGGGATTGTGCAAGCAGATCACCGCCGGGATCAGTTTTGTCGATCTCCATCGTCAGGCGCACCTGGACATTGCCGCGGTCCTGGAGCAGGCCGAGCTTGTGCGGATGAGCCCTGAGGAGATGGTGGAAAGCGGGGTCAGCAGCTATTTCTTCCCGCATGGACTCGGGCACTTCATTGGCGCCCAGGTGCATGATGTAGCCGGCAAGGTGGATTCGGACGGTCAGCCCCTGCCGCCGCCTGAGCGCTATCCCTTTCTTCGCCTGACCCGTCGCCTTGAGCCCGGTAACGTCCTGACCGTGGAGCCGGGACTTTACTTCATTCCGATACTGCTTGAGCAGCTCAAGGCCAGCGCGTTTGCCGATCGAGTGAACTGGTCTCAGGTCGAGGGTCTGGTGCCTCTGGGAGGCATCAGGATCGAGGACAACGTTCTGGTGACTGAGGCCGAACCGGTCAATTTCACCCGGCAGTCATTCAACCGCATCCAGGACTGAACTGTGCGTGACCTCGGCAGGGTGCTTGCCTGCCGAGTACGGACTGTCGGTCAATCGTGCATCTGGGACTGCAGATAGCGCTCCACGCCAATGCGGTCCATCAGACCGAGCTGGGTTTCGAGCCAGTCTACGTGCTCCTCTTCATCGTCGAGGATCTTCTGGAACAGGTCCCGGCTGACGAAGTCGCGAACACTTTCGGCATAAACGATGGCTTCGCGGTACATTGGAATGGCGTCGCGCTCCAGGGCAAGATCGCATTCCAGGGCTTCGCGCGGGTTTTCGCCGATCCGCAGCCTGCCCAGGTCCTGCAGATTGGGGAGTCCTTCCAGGAACAGGATGCGCTTGATCAGCTCATCGGCGTGATTCATTTCCTCGATGGATTCGGCATATTCCTTTTTCGCCAGGCGTGACAGGCCCCAGTCCTCGAAAATGCGTGAATGCAGAAAATACTGATTGATCGCGGTCAGTTCCGCTTTCAGGGCCTGATTCAGGAGTTCGATGATCTTGCGGTCGCCTTTCATGAATTGTCTGCCTGGCTTGTCCAGGTTTCATGATAGCAAAGCAGCAGCTGGCCAGGACCGGATCAGGCGATTGCCAGGACAGGCAGGGCAGGGCCAGAAGCCGGCAAGGCCCGGCTTTCCAAAACGATGGTTTCGGCAAACTCCCGGCAACTGCCACAACAGGTGGCGCAGCCGGTCACGGCCTGGATTTCCTCAAAAGACATGCCTTCGCGCGCGAGCGTGCGCACGGTTTGCTCGGGCAGGGCATGGCAGACGCAGATAAACATGTCGTTACTATAGCGCAATGAGAATCATTGTCAATAGATCATGGGTCGGAGGTCGGTGGTCGGAGGTCGGTGGTCGGTGGTCGGAGGTCGGAGGTCGGAGGTCGGTGGTCGGTGGTCTTCACACACGCTTCCATGAAATATTTTGCATGCTGGGGGTTGGA
>REEQ01000064.1 GCA_007695005.1 Wenzhouxiangellaceae bacterium
GGCTGGAGCGGACAGACCAGCCTTGGTGCTGCCTGGAGGGAATGATCATGCAGGGAAGGAACAAGCTGCCGTTCGCTGGAGTGCTTGTGCTTTTGTTTCCGATGATGGCTATCGGCTCAGAGGCTGCGCGGACCGGGCTGACGGTAACGGCTGTGGTCCAAGGCCAGGGATTCGTCGATCCGCCCGCAGCCAAGGTCTCTGCAGGAGGGACGGCTCAGTTTCTGGCCTTGGCTGCTTTTGGCTGGCGCCTGACTGAAGTCAGTGGGGATACATGCGCTCCGCTGGCCGATGAGCTTGGCTTCTGGGTGGTGTCCGATATCCAGGCTGACTGCCAGCTGGTGTTCGAGTTCGTCGAGCAGGAGCTGGCTGAAGCCGAGTTCTGCAGCGAGCCTGATTTTCTCATCCCGGACAACCTGCCCGCAGGTATTAACGATTTTCTCGACGTTGATGCAGCTGGTGAAGTCGTGGAAGTCCGGGTTGAGCTCAGCGGCCAGCATAGCTGGGTAGGTGACCTGAAGTTCATTCTGACCCATCCCGATCAGCTCACATCTGTCGATCTGATTGACCGGCCCGGGATACCGCCGTCGAGTGCTGGATGCAGCGAGTCGGGCTTTGACCTGCTGCTCAGCGATGATGGAGTCGACGGCCCAGTCAACGAGCAGTGCCGCGACACGCCGCCGGCCTTGTTCGGCAACCCGGTGCCGGAGCAGCCGCTCGAGGGTTTTGCCGGTCTGGATCTTGCGGGCGTGTGGGTGCTGAATGTCAGTGACAATGCCTTCCAGGATGTCGGGCGCCTGGAGCGCTGGTGTCTGAGCTTCAGTTACCTGCCTGAGGCCAGCTACGTGGTCACGCCATCAGCCGGCAATGGTGGGAGCATAATCCCCGACTCGCCGCAAGCGGTGTCTGCCGGAAGTGCAATCAGTTTCGAAGTGCTGCCGGACGAGGGTTTCGAGATCGACCAGGTTGGCGGCAGCTGCGGCGGCAGTCTCGACGGCGAGATTTTCACGACCGCAGCGGTGCTTGCCGACTGCACGGTTCAGGCCAGTTTTGCCGCGCTCAGCTACCAGGTCACCGCGGTGATCGGCCAGGGGCAGGGCAGCGTCAGTCCAGCCCAGCAGACCGTCAGCCATGGCGGCACAGCCCTGGTCAGCGTTTTGCCCGATCCGGGCTGGCGCATTGAAGACGTGCGCGGAGACAGTTGCACGCCCCAGCTCGTCGGCGGCGGCCAGTTTCAGGCCGAGCAGATTGTCGCGGATTGCCTGATAACCGTCGATTTCGAGTTGATCACCCATACGGTGACGCCCAGTACCCAGGGCGGTGGCGGCAGTATTTCGCCGGATGACCCGCAGACGGTCCTCGACGGCGACACGGTCGACTTCCAGCTGACTCCCAGCAGCGGATTCCTTGTTGATGAGGTCAACAGCAGTTGCGGTGGCAGCCTGAGCGGATTGATCTTTACCACTGCACCGGTCTTTGCCGACTGCGAGGTGGTGGCTCGATTTCGCTTTGTGGAAACCTTTACCGTCACGCCGCTGGTTGATGGTCCCGGCGGCAGCATCGAGCCGGGCAAGCCGCAGCAGGTCGAAAGCGGTGCAAGCCTGGTGTTCGAGCTGATCCCTGATCCCGGTTTCGTCATTGATCAGCTGGGCGGAAGCTGCGAGGGCGAGCTCGACGACAGTCGCTTCATCACCTCACCGGTGAGCGCCGACTGTACCGTGCAAGTGAGTTTCCGGGCCCTGGTTGATGATCTGTTCGAGGATCGCTTCGAGGTTTTGCCTTAAAGCCCGCAGGCCCAATTCATAGCGGTGTCCTGATCAGCGGGTAATCAAGGGGGCGATATCCTCCGTTGAGGTCAGGCCGGCTCGATGATAGATAGCCGCTATTAAAGTCATCAATAGAATCACTTTGAACTATGGCTGGGAGCCGGTGTACCATGGAAAGCCACCTTCAACTGTTTCAGGGGTAGTGCAATGGACGACAAAGTGAAGTGCCCGGTAATGCATGGTGCCATGACGGCATCCGGCCAGTCGAACAGAGATTGGTGGCCCAATTCTCTGAACCTGGACATTCTGCATCAGCATGATCGCAAGACCAATCCGCTGGATCCCGATTTCAACTACCGCGAGGCGGTCAAGTCGCTGGACGTGACGGCGTTGAAGAAGGATCTGACTGATCTGATGACCGACAGCCAGGAATGGTGGCCGGCCGATTGGGGTCACTACGGCGGACTGATGATTCGCATGGCCTGGCACGCGGCCGGTTCCTATCGCGTGGCCGACGGCCGCGGCGGTGCCGGTACCGGCAATCTGCGTTTCGCGCCGCTCAACAGCTGGCCTGACAACGGCAACCTCGACAAGGCGCGCCGCCTGCTGTGGCCGATCAAGCAGAAGTATGGCAACCAGATCAGCTGGGCCGATCTGATGATCCTGGCCGGCAACGTGGCTTATGAGTCCATGGGCTTCAAGACGTTTGGATTCTCCTTCGGCCGGGAAGATATCTGGCACCCGGAAAAGGACATTTACTGGGGTGCTGAAGAGGAGTGGCTGGCGCCCAGTACCACCGACAATTCCCGCTATTCGGGCGACCGCGACTCGCTGGAGAACCCGCTGGCCGCAGTAATGATGGGTCTGATCTATGTCAACCCGCAGGGCGTGGACGGCAACCCCGATCCGCTGAAGACGGCCAAGGACATGCGCGTGACCTTCAGTCGCATGGCCATGAACGACGAGGAAACCGTTGCCCTGACCGCCGGCGGCCACACGGTCGGCAAGGCCCACGGCAACAATCAGGAAGCCAACCTGGGCCCGGCTCCGGAAGGTGCGGATGTCGACGAGCAGGGTCTGGGCTGGAACAACAAGGTCAATCGCGGCATTGGTCGCGACACGATCACCAGCGGCCTGGAAGGTGCCTGGACCACGCACCCGACGAAGTGGGACCAGGGTTACTTCGAAATGCTGTTCAAGCACGAGTGGGAGCTGAAGAAGAGCCCCGCCGGCGCCTGGCAGTGGGAGCCGGTCGAGATCGCTGAAGAAGACATGCCGGTAGACGTCGAAGATCCGTCGATTCGCCGGAAGCCGATCATGACCGACGCCGATATGGCGCTGAAGATGGACCCGGAGTACCGCAAGATTTCCGAGCGCTTCCGCGATGACCCGGCCTACTTCGACGAAGTTTTCGCCCGCGCCTGGTTCAAGCTGACCCACCGCGACATGGGTCCGAAGTCACGTTACATCGGTCCGGAAGTGCCGGATGAAGATCTGATCTGGCAGGATCCCGTGCCGGCCGGCAGCACCGACTATGACGTCGCCTCGGTCAAGGCAAAGATTGCCGACAGTGGCCTGTCGATCAGTGACATGGTCGCGACAGCCTGGGACAGCGCCCGGACCTTCCGCGGTTCTGACCTGCGCGGCGGTGCCAATGGTGCGCGTATTCGCCTGGCCCCGCAGAAGGACTGGGAAGGCAATGAGCCGGAGCGTCTGGCCCGCGTGTTGAGCGTGCTGGAGCCGATTGCCTCAGAAAGTGGTGCGAGCCTCGCCGACGTCATCGTACTGGCTGGCAATGTCGGCATCGAACAGGCTGCGGAAGCTGCCGGCCATGACATTGAAGTGCCGTTCGCGCCGGGTCGCGGTGATGCGACGCAGGAGATGACCGAAGTCGACTCCTTCCAGTATCTCGAGCCGCTGGCCGATGGCTTCCGCAACTGGTCCAAGACCGAATACGTGGTCAAGCCTGAAGAAATGCTGCTCGATCGGGCCCAGCTGATGGGTCTGACCGCGCCGGAAATGACCGTGCTGATCGGTGGCCTGCGAGCGCTGGGCACCAATCATGGTGGCAGCAAGCACGGTGTGTTCACCGACCGGGTCGGGCAGTTGACCAATGACTTCTTCGTCAACCTGACCGATATGGCCTACAGCTGGCAGCCGGCCAGCCGCAGCCACTACAACATCGTCGATCGCAAGAGCGGCGAGACGAAGTGGACAGCGACCCGCGTCGATCTGGTGTTCGGCTCGAACAGCATCCTGCGTTCCTATGCTGAAGTCTACGCCCAGAACGATGGTGGAGAGAAGTTCGTGCGAGACTTCGTTGCTGCCTGGACGAAGGTGATGAACGCTGATCGTTTCGATCTGACCGCCTAAGCAAGACCTGAAGGCCGGGGGTTCGGACGCCGAACCCCCGGCTGCTCTCGAGGCTCAGTGCTTCAACGACTGGGCAAAATCCATCGATGCGCCGAAGCAGTGGCGCAAGCTTTCAAATGGATCTCGATAAACCAGCCCGGCATTTGCCAGCCGGCGGGGTGCTGCGGGATCAATTACCCGCAGATGCAGGCTCAGCGTGCTGTTTCCATAGCCGATCAAGGCGGCACCCGCTTCGGCTACCTGGGCCAAGGCATCCTCCTGGCTGGTTCCTGCAGGAAAGTGCACGACAATGGTTTGCCCGGGCAAGGCGAAGAGCCCTTCTCGATGCAGGGTGACGGCCAGCACGGAAAGCACCAGCGCCAGGGCCGCCACTGTCCAGACCAGGGCCTTGCCGATCATCCCCGCCATCTCAGGCCTCCGACAGCAGTCGCCGCACGGTATCGGCCAGCGCCGAGCGCGGTATGTCCGGTTCAGCCAGGTACCTTGGCTGACCATGCCTGTCGATCAGAAAGATGCCGGTGGCATGGTGCATGAAGATCGGGCCGCCCGCGGTTTCAACGTGGCGAGCGCTGACACCCATGCGCCTGTAGAGCTGCTCGAGGGAGTCGACTGATCCGGTCAGGCCGATGAATCTGGGGCCGTGGACAGCGGCAAAGTTCGCTACCTGGGCCGGGCTGTCATGGCGATAGTCGACGCCGACGAACAATACCCGGATCCGGTCCCGGCTTTCGCCGGGCAGGGCGTCCACGGTATCGCGCAGGTGGCGCAACACGATGGGACAGGTGCCGGTACAGCGGGTGAAGCCGAAGGTCAGGAGCACGACTTCACCGATCAGCTCGTGCTCGGCGATTGTCTCGCGCTCGCCATTGAGCAGTTCGAACTTCAGGCCGGGAAAATCCGCCGGCAGGGCCAGCGGTTGGACCTCGCCGTGCTGGCTGCAGGCAGACAGCACGAGCGCGGCAACCACAAACATGGGGTGCAGACGCAAGGGGCGCATGGCCAGAACGGTCAAGCTCGCGCGCTAGGCGGTTTGCAGTCGGCGCAGGGCACCCGATCCGAAACCGACGACGCAGGTGATCAGGAACGCCAGCACGGTGAAAAACAGCATGGTGTCGCGAGGCAGCGCCTGGGTGAAAAAATCCACATCGACATTGGCAGGTTCGAGCGACATCGCAGCCATGCCGGTATAGTGCATGCCGCATACGGCCAGGCCCATTACCAGAGCGCTGGCGTAGCGCAATACCCCCCGGGCTCGAACGACAATCAGCAGCGCGGCGGCCGAAGCGACTACGGCAATGACGACCGAGATTGCGACAAGAACCGGGTCATAGCTGAGATAGGCTTCGATGCGGATGGCGGCCATGCCGGTGTAATGCATGGAGGCGACACCAACGCCCATGATCAGGCCGGCCAGCAAGATCACCGCGATCCGGTTGGCGCCGCGAAACGCAATAGTCAAGCCGATAAAGGTGAAGGCAATCGGTATGATCAACGATACTCCGGTGATGACCGTGTCAAAGAACATCGGTACCCCAGGTTCATAAGCGACCATGCCAATGAAGTGCATGGACCAGATCGCGCAGCCCCCGAGCATGATGGCACCGACCGCCAGCCAGCCCATATGGCTCTTGCCGTCCTTCTGGCGAACATTGGTGGCGACGTAAAGCGCAGCCAGCGAGCCGATTACGGAAACGATGTAGGACAGCAGGACCAGGCCCATGCTGTAATCAGACAGAGTGTTTGTCACTATGGATCCCCCATGGCAAAAAAATCATTTGGTTTGCAGGTCGATTGACCCAACCAGCAGCCTATTGATCCAAGCCTGCCAGCGCTGCTTATATTGGGAGACTTCGAGATCCCTTGCAAGCACTATTTCGGAGAACTCCATTGGCTTGATGAGCTGATTCCGCGATCAGTCGCGCGTTTCAGGGTAGGTCCCATGCAGCTACCGATGATGAAACCCGCTATTTTCCCGAGCTCATTTTCGAGTCACAAGCAAGAAATTCACTTCCGGCTTTTCCTGTGGGCGGCGCTGACTGTAATGATCTGCGCTCCATCGATTGCTGCTCCGGATGCCAATATCTTCAAAACGATCAACGGTCAGCCGGATTTCCTGATCGACTTTGGCGAGCTTGAGGTCGGCTTTGTGCGAACCATTGGCGTTGGCTACAGCAACGTGGGTGGCGGACCTATCGCCAATATCGAAGTCGGAAAGCTGCACGGCGATGATCCGCAGGTGTTCAGTATCGTTCAGGACAACTGCTCGGGCCTGACATTGGCGCCGGGCCAGAGCTGCACGCTGTTTTTCAGCTTCGACCCGCCGGCCATGGCGGACTACAGCGCCGAGCTCCTGGTGACGAGCTCGGCGCCCGCCAGTCCCGAACTTGTGCGCCTGATCGGCACGGGCGTCATCGATCGGATTTTCAGTGATCGCTTTCAGCAGCTACCGCCACCATAGGCGCCAACCTGCCCGGGTGGCGGAGCGGTGTCCGCTGGCTGATTCCAGGTCGCCCGGGCGATGCGCCTGGTCTGTTGCATCCTTCAGGCTGGGCGCGGCCTGGTTCGAAACCAGCCGCTGATTGCCAGCCGTGGGCGAGGGGCAAAAGGTGCCACGCAGGTCACCGAGTGCACCTGTCGAACGTCGAACAGGCACAGGCTGTTGAACAGAGGCGACCAGGCGTCGCGTGGCCGGCCGTCAAGATGGAAGAATTGCAGAAGGCCGCCCCAGTCGGGATGCCAGTCCTCGGACAGATTCATGACGTAGGCAATCCGGCGTCCTTCTTCGCCAACATCATCGGTATGGCGAGTCAGAAAATCGCCGGGCATGAAGCGGCTGAGCTGTCCAGACGCGCCTTGCACATCGTCAGCACCATCCAGGCGCCGGATCTGGTTGAGTACCGTCTCGCTGTTGATCCAGTCCAGAAAAGCGGCCACGACGCCGGGACTGGACTTGCCGATGGCATGCCGCCCATACCAGAACCCGATGCCACGAGCGGCCTGGCCGTAGACGGCATTGAACAGCTGCTGGCGCTGCTGCGGGGTCAGGCCACGAAACTCGTTCAGAGTGATTTACGACTGCCGCTGGCATCGACGAAGGCTTGTCCGTAAACCACCTCCTGGGCAGCCGACTTCAGGAGTGCCTGTATCGTCTCACCAGGCAGCACCTTCTCGAGGCGCAGCCGCCGATGCTCGGCGAATTCGGCGGTCGCGGCGACCCAGTCAATCTGGCTGGCAAAATCGAATTGCAATGCGGCAGGCTCCGTTGGATCCGACTCGGCAGTATACCGGGCCGGGAAGCTTGCGCGAACAGTGGAACGAATGAACCGAACTGTCGGGATATCGCGCGTAATCCAGCAAGCCCAGCCATTGAACCGAGGACTTTGCCATGAGAACCCTGCCCAGTTTGATCACCCTGACAGTTTTGATCGCCCTGGTTGCGACTCCCGCAGCCTTGGCCCAGGATAGTTTCGGTCAGCGTCACACCCAGCCAAGCCACTGGCCGCAGCAGGCACCGCAACAGCAGCAGCCGCAAGCGCAGTGGCCACAGCAGGCACCGCAACAGCAACAGCCGCAGGCGCAGCGGCCACAGCAGCCGCCGCAGCAGCCGCCGCAGCAGCCGCCGCAGCAGCCGCCGCAGCAGCTCGGCCAATGGCCGCAACAGGGCGGCCACTCACAGACCCAGACCAACCCGCTTGAGCAGCTGATGCAGATGGAACTGCAGGAGCTGGGAGTGCCGGCTCAAAGCAGCCTGAAGCAGGGCGAGCTCGGTGGCCCGACCCCCACCAGCATTCCCGGCGGTCGCGTGATCACTACGCCGGAACTGCTGCAGTTATTGAACAATCCGCACAGTGGAGCGGTCGTGTTCGACGTACTGGGCAGTCATCAGCGTCTGCCCAACGCAATAGACGCGGTGGCCGCTTCGGCCGGCGGGTCCTTCAATGACCGCACCCAGCAACAATTCGTGCGCCAGCTTGAGCATGCAAGCGGTGGCCGCAGGGATGTGCCACTGGTGTTCTACTGCTCCAGCATCCAGTGCTGGATGAGCTACAACGCCGCACTTCGCGCCATCAATGCCGGCTATACCCAGGTCTACTGGTATCGGGGTGGTCTCCAGGCCTGGGATTACATGGCTCAAATGAGTGCGCAGTTCAGTGCGAATCATGCGCCCGGCCATGGCCGGCCTCAGGTTCAGGGAGGAGGCTGGTAATGAGTCCTTCCAATCGCTTCCTCCCGGCCTTTGTCCTGCTTGCGATCGTTGGGCTGGTTGCCTGCGGTGAATCGGCAGATTCCATCGCAGCGCCCCAGGCGATGCCGCAGCGCTTTGTGGAGCAAGCCCGGTCTCCGGACAGGATGGGGCAACCAGCGCTGCCGTCGGACGTTCTGCGACTGCGCCAGGCGCGGATCATGGATCCGGGGTTCTTCAATCGGGAAATGCTTGCCATCAGTCTGATGATTCCGGCCGACTGGCAGGATCGAGGTGGGGTGAGCTGGGCCGATACCATGTGCCAGATGCGTATGCAGCAGATCCAGTGGGAGGCTGCTTCGCCCGATGGTCGCGAGCGTTTCCAGATCCTGCCGGCCGAAGGCTGGAAAGTCACTCGCAATACCCTGGGTGCCGGCGATGCCGATCCCAACGGCTGTCCGAACTGGACCTTTTCGTCCTTGCGGGAGTATTTCGAGGCCTGGATCGCCCACCACCGCCCCGGCGCGCGCGTGCTTGACTTCGAGATTGATCCGGCAAGCTCGCAGATGATGATGGCGGCGATCCCGCAAATGCCGCCCATGGAGGGTACCCAGTACAGCAATCGCGCCGAGGCCGGCCGGGTGTTGATCGCCTACCAGGAACAGGGTCGGGAATATCGAGAGGTGCTGAGCACCGGCGTTTTCCTCGTGCAGTTTCGCATGGTGATGCCGAGTTATGGTGCCGGCCCCGACTTCCAAATGGAGTCACTGACCGGGAACACCCTGCCGATGTTAACGGCCAGGGCGCCGGCTGGGCAGCTGGACTTCGATCGCATCGAGCTGTTTGGCAATACCCTGAGAATCAATCCGGAGTACGCGCAGGAAGTCGCCCAGTTCTTTGCCAGCCTGAATCGCATCCAGATGGACGGCGAGCGCGAACGGCATGGGATCCGGATGGATACCATCAATTTTATCGGTCAGCTCAATCGCGAAAGCTATAACAATCGCGTAGACAGCATGGATCGCTCCAGTCATCAGTTCAGCCAGACCATGCGCGAAGTTCAGACCTGGGTCGATCCGGTCAGCCGCCAGCCGGTGGAGCTGCCGATGCATTACCGCAATGCCTGGCGCATGGCCGATGGCACCTACCTGATGACAAACAATGACGGCTTCGATCCGTGGCGGGATCTGCAGCTGAGCGGAGATCGCATGCAGTTCGGCGGGCGTTGACCGGGCGCCCTCACCTCCCGTTTGCAGCTGCTCGGCTAACTTTCCTGGCATGAGATACATGCTGGTCATCGCCATGCTGGTGCTGTCGCTGAACCGTCCGCTTGCGGCTGGAGAAACGCTTGTGTTGATCGATGACTTCAGGGCCCAACGCTCAGCGCTGGGCACCAGCTGGCAGGGATTTACCGACCGGGTCATGGGCGGCCTGTCGGACATGCAGGCCGGCTATCGAGAGAAAGAAGGCAGCACGGTGCTGGCCGTGACCGGCCAGGTTCGCCTGGAGAACAACGGCGGATTCATCCAGGTTCGGCTGCCGCTGGACCCTGGCGGCAATTTGCTCGACGTCAGCCAGTTTGAGGGTATTCGTGTCAGTGCCCGGGCGATCAAGCCCGGGGCTTATTACATCCATCTCCGCTCGGCCGACACACGTCGGCCATGGTCCTACTACCGGGCTCCGTTGGAGCTGGGCCAGGACTGGGCCGAAATCGATCTGCCCTGGTCGGCCTTCGAGCCGCGCAGCCTCCATCGTCCGCTGGATCCTTCCCGACTGCTGTCGGTGGCGGTGGTTGCCTACGGTGCAGCCTTTGACGCCGAGCTGGAGATCAGATCGCTGGCCTGGCTGGCCCGCTGAGCAGCGCAGGTTTCATCCGGGAGACCGGGCTTGCCGGCCCCCATTTTCTGCCTCCCTATCCGTCCCCGCCAATCCGGAAGATTTGCCGGCTGGCGAGCGGTTCCCGCATCCATCGAATGCCCTTTGCCAGATACGGTGCCCGGCACTCACCACGGCCGGCTCTCTGCCCTGGTATTGACGAATAACATAATGTGTTTTATGATAAACATAAATCATATTGTCTTTATTGGATCGGAACAGCCATGCCAATACGTATCAATCTCGATGTCGAGTTGGCCCGCAACAAGAAGTCGCTGACCGAGCTGTCCGAGCAGGTGGGTGTGTCCATGACCAACCTGTCTCTGCTGAAGAATGGACGGGTCAAGGCGATACGGTTTTCAACGCTGGAAGCCATTTGTCGAGCGCTGGGCTGTCAACCCGGCGATTTACTCGAATTCGTGGATGACGCCTCCGGGAGCAAATTATGATGAATCGTGAATTTCTGATACCTGGCATCGTGGCGCTGGTGTTGGCCGCACTATTTCCTTTGTATTGGCTTTCGGGCCTGTTTTCCATGACGGGAGCATCGATGCTGGAAGTCTACAAGGCCGACGTTACCAGCCTGACTGCCATGGATATGCTGTTTGTGCTGATCGGTGTGATGGAAATTTACCTCTACCTGCGCCTGCGCCAGGTACTGCAAGATCAATTGCAGGGTGCTTTTGCCGCTGGCATGGCCTTGGCCCTCGCCGTTGGCGTGGGTCTGTTCACCGCTACGGTCCTGTTCGATGTGGCCATTGTCCTGGCACCGGGCATGACTGAAGGCACACGCTCAAGTCTGATTCTGACAGCTGGCGTGGTCAGCATCGGGCTGACAGTGTTGGTGGGCCTGATTGGCCTCGTCCTTGCCATTGCCCTGCTGGTGCGGCCAAACGAAGGCGCGATACTGCTGAAGCTGTTTGCCGTGATACTGATGATATGTTCCCTGCTGTCGATCACGATCATACTTTCTCCGTTGGTAGCTGTGCTTTATCCATTGGCTTTGGTTCTGCTGGCAGGCCTGTTCCTGCGCGGTGGCGGCGAGGTGGAAGTGGTCTGACTTGGCTACACTAG
>REEQ01000047.1 GCA_007695005.1 Wenzhouxiangellaceae bacterium
CTGACGAAAGCCACACTGCGGCTGAATGCGATCTACATACCTGCCGGGTTAATAATGGCTCAAATGGGCGATTGACCCAATTCGAGCAGGCGCTTTAGGAGGCTTGAATAGTCGGCTGCCAGTGCTTCGGCGCGGCTGGGTCGATTCATCAGCTCGGCCAGTGCCGGAGGGAGCTCGACAGGCTGACCGATCAGCGGCTCGACAACGCCTTCGAATTTGGCCGGATGCGCGGTGGCGGCCACCAGGTGCGGGCCATGATGACCCCGTTCGCGGCGCATTGCCAGCACCTCCAGACCACAGGCGGTGTGTGGACACACGGCCATGTATTGCTTCTTCCAGGTGCCGATGATGCGTTGTCTGATGGTGGCATCGTCAATGCTCACAGCCTGGATGCCGGCCTGGCGGAGGTCCCGATCGCGGTAGAACCAGGCCAGGCGCTCGAAGTTGCTGGGATCGCCCACGTCCATGGCATTGGCCAGGGTTTCGATGCCCGGTCGGCCCTGGTAGTCCTGGCCGGAGAAGTAGTCGGGCAGGGTCTGGTTGGCGTTTGTGGCCAGCACGACCTCGCCGATCGGCAGGCCCATGTCGCGGGCCAGGATGCAGGCCAGGGCATTGCCCAGGTTGCCGGTGGGTACGATGACATCCACAGCCTTTTCTGAATTTTCAGTCAGCTGTGAGACGGCGTGGGCGTAGTAGCTGATCTGCGGCAGCAAGCGGCCAATCGAGATCGAGTTGGCCGAGGTCAGGGCCAGGCGCTCGGCCAGTGCCGGATCGTTAAGCGCTTGCTTGACCAGGCGCTGGCAGTCGTCGAAGTTGCCCTGGACCTTGTAGCAGTGAATGTTGTCGCCGAAGGCGCCCAACTGATGGGCCTGGCGGGCCGATACCCGCCCATCAGGATAGAGAATCACGACGCGAAAGCCCGGTCGACGGTGGAACGCGGCGGCAACGGCTCCGCCGGTGTCGCCGGAGGTGGCCACCAGAACCGTCTGGACCGGATCATCCGTAGCGCGCAAGCGGGCCATGCAGGCGGCCAGAAAGCGCGCGGCAAAGTCCTTGAAAGCAGCAGTGGGGCCGTGAAAAAGCTCCAGTACCCAACTTTTCTGAGGCTCGAAAACAACCAGCGGTAACGGTAAGTCCAGGGCCTCGTCACAGATCGCCGGCAACGCAGCGGCCAGGCGGCTGTCGGCAAAAAACGGGGCCAGTAGCTGCCTGGCAGTATCCGGCAAAGTGCCGGTCCCGGCAAAGGTGTCGGCAGGGAAGTCCGGCAACTTTGCTGGCACGAACAATCCACCGTCCGGCGCCAGGCCTGCCTTGAGCGCGGCGGCAAGATCCACCGCACGGCATTGATCATTTCTGGTGCTCAGATAGCGCATGTCTTTGGCTGGGTCGAAGGCGTGGTCATCGGAATGCAAACCATGACCGGCAGTATAGCCAAGCGACTGGCGCCTGGCCTGGAAGATGCACTTGGCAGGCCAAGCAGATGGCGACAAAAGGCCCTGCCATGTATGTTATAAAGTAACAATAGTGGTTTCGTCGTTGCCATTCAGAGGCATTCTGTTTTGAACATATTTTTCTGGGCGCTTGCATTCGCCATGCTGGGTGGCATTGCAGCAGCACTGCTGGCATCGCTGTTTCTGATATTGCCGCGCCGGGCGCAGGCCGTGATATTGCCGTCGCTGGTCTGCCTGGCCGTGGGGGCTTTGCTTGGCGTGGCCTGCCTGGAGCTCTTGCCGCATGCATTCGAGTCTGTCAATGGCCACGAGGCCGAGGCGCTGGGCATGTTGATGCTGGGCGTGCTTGTGGCCGCATTTGCCCTCGACCGCCTGCTGCGCTGGCTGGGCGACAGGGCGAAACTGCAGGTGCAGTCGGCCGGGCCGCTGATGTTGATTGGCGATGGTCTGCACAAGCTGATCGATGGCCTGATCATTGGAATTGCCACCGCCGTGGACTGGCACCTTGGGCTGGTAACCGCCCTGGCGGTGCTGGCGCATGAAGTACCGCATGAATTGTCCAACCTGGCGGTGCTACGCGACAGCGGATTTTCCAGAGCGCGCGCTTTTGTCTTCAATCTGTCGGTGTCGGCACTGATCCTGCCTGGTGCTTTGGCCGGGGCACTGGCGATGGAGCTGGCCGAGCAGGGCAGGCCCTGGTTTCTGGCCGCTGCGGCTGCAGTGTTCTTCTATACCGCCCTGTCAGCCCTGGTGCCCCGACTGCACCAGCAGGCGGCCGGTCAACTGCGCGCGTGGCAGCTTCTCTGGATCGCAGTCGGCATCGCGCTGGTCAGCTCGCTCCATCATCTGCTGCATTAGGTCGCTGTGGGGCTGCCGCTGGTAAGATGTTGGTTTTGACACGTCAATCCACATGATTCTCGTGTCAACGATGGCCTTGGGAGAGGCCGGATTCGATCATCTTTAAGGGAGAGACCAATGATCCAAGCCTGTTTGCGGCCAGCCGGGGCGTTTTTGCTAATGCTGGGTTGGGGGCCATTGCTGGCCTTTGATCCTGACGTTCGCTGGGATGCCAGCATGGCTGGCTGCAATGGTCAAATCAATGACCTTGCCGAAGGGCCAGATGGACGAATCTATGTTGGCGGGGCATTCAGCGAATGCGGCGGTGTTGCCGTGGCCAATGTTGCCGTCTACGATCCTGGCGCCAATAGTTGGCAGGCGCTTGATGGCAATGGGGGCAATGGCGTGGACGGTCTTGTCAATGCACTCGCCTTCTACCAGGGCCAGCTCTACGTTGGCGGCAATTTTCAGCAAACCGCTGCGGCTGAACCCATTGCAGCCAATCGCCTGGCCCGCTGGGATCCGGTCAGTGAGTCCTGGTTTGCGCTGGAAACGGCAACCGGCAATGGCGTCAGCGGCCAGGTTCATGCTTTGCTGACCCATGGCAACGAGCTGGTGATTGGGGGGGATTTCTTTTCTGCCAATGTGGGTGATCCCGTCACTGTGCAGTACGTGGTGCGCTGGGATGGCGAGACGTGGGTGACGCTGGCCTCTCCGGATGGTGGTTACGGCACGACGAATACGGTTCGAGCGCTGGCTAGCAGCAATGAAGCCTTGTACGTCGGCGGCGAGTTCACCGCCGTCAATTTCGGCGGCACGGATTCGTCCTTTGTTGCCAGGCGCATAGCGCGCTGGAACAGCACTCAAGGCTGGTCGGCGCTGGGCAGTGGGGGCGGAAACGGCGTCAATGATCAGGTTTTCAGCCTCGAGTGGGCTGACGGTCTTTTGTACGTGGGCGGCTTGTTTGGCGCAGCCAACTCCGGCGACGGCTTCACCGCCAGCCGCGTGGCGGTCTGGGATGGCAGCCAGTGGCTGACCATGGGCACGGAGACTGGCCAAGGCGCAACCCAGGCTGTCCAGGCACTGGTTCGGTTTGGGCAGCGGACCTATCTCGGCGGTGTCATCAGCCAGGTCAATGTGGGCGATCCCCTGGCGGTCAGCGGGCTGGCCTGGTGGGACGGCGACAGTTTCGGCGCGCTGGGCAGCGGTGTTGATGGCAACGTGCGCCGCATCATGCCGGGCAGCGATGGCTGGCTGTATGTCGGCGGGAGTTTCACCGAGGCCGGCGGCCAGGCCGCTGCCCGTTTTGCCCGCTACAGGCCCGGCGGTGACTTCAACCTCGAGTTTTCCGGCAGCGGTAGCGGGAGCATTGAAATAGCGCCTGTTGGTCTGAGCTGTGCGGAGGACTGCTCGCTGACGCTGGATTGGGATCAGACCTTGATCGTCAATGCCGATCCGGCGCCGTTCTCCCAGTTTGCGGGCTTCTCCGGCGATGCCTGTTCCGGCACCAGCCCGTGCACTTTCAACTTCGAGCAGGACATCACGGTGGTAGCCCAGTTCGACCTGGTCAGTCATGCTGTCGAAGTCACCGAGCAGGCCGGTAACGGCAGCGTCACGCCCGCAAGCCAGGCCATCGAGCATGGTGCGACCGCGAACTGGGCGGTTTCGCCCGATCCCGGCTGGGCGGTGCATGCCTTTACCGGCGATAGCTGTTCGCCGCAGGACAATGGCGACGGCACCTGGTCGGCAACGGGAATTGTTGCCTCCTGCGAGCTGGAAATCGAGTTCAGGCCGGATGTCGAAATGACCGTGAGCCTGAGCATGAATCCGGCGGTGATCGGCGTGCCGGTCACCTACGAAGTCGCCTTGACCAGCACCGTATTCATACCGGTGGATGGCCAGGTCACCGTTGTCGCTTCCACCGGTGAGAACTGCATTGATTCAACCCAGCCGCCGCCCAGTGACGGGCTGACGGTGTTCTACACCTGCGACATCCTCTATTCGGGAACCGGGCCCAGGCCGCTGCAGGTCAATTACTCCGGTTCGAGCACGCATGTTGCAGCTGAGGATGGAAGCATCGTGCAGCAAGTCGTCGGCGACGAGTTCATCTTCCACGACCGCTTTGAAGAGGACTGACTGCTCTCAGGAAGCGAGCAGGCGGGCGCCGGGGGCTTGAACGGGGGTGATCCAGGCCTGTGAGTCCAGGTTGACGGCGGCGAAGGCCGCTTGCATGGCCCTTGCTGCATTTTGTGCAGAAACGGGCTGAGTGAACCAGCCGAACACGCTGGGCCCGGCGCCGGAAATGGAAGCACCGAGCGCACCATGGGCCAGGGCGGCCTGCTTGACGGCTTCAAAGCCGGGAATCAGGTGGGCCCGACGCGGTTCGACCAGGACGTCGGCCAGGCCGGCGGCGACCAGGTCGAGGTCATTGCTGTAGCAGCCGGCCAGGAACTGGGCCAGGTGGCTGCTCTGGGCAACGATGGTGTTGATATCGAAGGGCCGGGCCAGGCTTTCCCGGGCGCGGCGGGTTTCCACCTGGCAGTCGGGGTGGACAACCACGGCCAGCAGTCCTTCCGGCACGGGGATGGAAATGAGTCGATCGGCGGTGGCCAGGACCAGGCCGCCGAGCAGCTGCGGGCCGACATTGTCGCCGTGGACAGCCCCGCTGGCGATGGCTTCTCCGGCCAGGGCAAAAGGGTAGAGGGCTTCATGCTCCAGCGGCTCGTCCAGCAGGGCATTGCTTGCCACCAGGGCAGCAACGGCCGATGCGGCCGAGCCGCCCAGGCCGGAACTCAAGGGAATGCCCTTGTTGATCACCAGCTCGACGCCAAAGCCAGGTTGACGGGCCTCAAGCAAGGCCATGACCGCCCGTCCGGCCGTGTTGCGCTCGCTGTCCAGCGGCAGATCCCTGACCACCCCTTCAATGGCCGAGATCCTGACCCCGGCCTGCTCGCTGCGCCGGGCCGTGACCGTATCGCCCGGACCTTCGATGGCATGCCCCAGCAAATCAAACCCCACCCCGACATTGCCGACGCTGGCCGGAGCAAAAGCCGTGGTCTGGCTGGCCCTCACAGGCGTGCGCCCAGGTGGCTGGCCACGCGCAGCAGGTCGGCGAAAACGCCGGCGGCGGTAACGGCCGGCCCGGCACCCGGCCCCTGGACGATCAGCGGGTTGTCGCAGTAGCGGTCGGTCTTGAAGGCGACCACGTTATCGGTCAGGGCGAGGTGGGCGAAAGGATGATCGCCGGGCAGGGCCTCCAGCGCAACGCGGGCCTGGCCTTTGTCGTCGAGTGAGGCGACGTAACGCAATACCTTGTCGTCGGCATCGGCCTGGGCAAGGCGCTGGGCCATGCTGTCGTCGTGCTTGGCCAGGCCGCTCAGGAAGCTGTCGATATCGCAGTCGTCCAGGCCAGGCGGACAAAGGCTTTCGACTTCGATATCGTCCAGGCCGATGTCCATGCCCATTTCGCGGGCCAGGATGACCAGTTTGCGGGCCACGTCCATGCCTGACAGGTCATCGCGCGGGTCGGGCTCGGTATAGCCGGCTGAGCGCGCCTCGGCGACCAGTGCGGCAAAGGACATGCCGGCAGAATAGCGATTGAACAGGTAGGCCAGGGTGCCGGAGAATATGCCGTCAATGCGGTGGACGCGGTCGCCGGTGTCGATCAGATCGCGCAGGGTCTGGATAACCGGCAGGCCGGCACCGACTGTGGCCTCGTAGCGCCAGCGCGCGCTGTGGCTTTCCAGCAGCCGCCGCAGTGCCCGGTAGTTGTCCATATCGCCGCTGCCGGCGTGCTTGTTCGGGGTGATGACATGGATGCCACGGGCCAGCCAGTCGCGGTAGTGCCGGGCAATGTCGGCGCTGGCGGTGCAGTCGATCAGGACCGCGTGTGGCAGGTGGTCGTCATCGATGAAGTCGACGAAGCGTTTCAGATCCAGCGTCTCGGGCTGGTCGCCCAGCGCGGCATTCGGATCAAGGTTGCGCAAGCCGCGATCATCCAGGCGCATCCTGCCGGAACTGGCAATCCCGCGCAGGCGCAAGTCCAGGCTGGCATCGCGCAGCAGGCGCTCGCGGGTGCTGTCCAGCTGCTCGATCAGCGCGCGGCCGACCTGGCCGGGACCAATCAGGCCGACCGAAAGGGTTTGCTCCGACAGGTAAAAGACGGCATGAATGGCCTTGAGCGCACGCTCGGCATCAGCCTCGTCGACGGCGACGGAAATATTGCGCTCAGACGCGCCCTGGGCGATGGCGCGCACATTGATGCCAGCCCGGCCCAGAGCGGTAAACAGGCGCGCGGCCACGCCGGGGGTGCCGGTCATGCCTTCACCGACGATGGCGAGCACGCGGATGTCGGGCACGCTGAAAATCCGCTGGATCTGGCCGTGGCGGATCTCGCGTTCGAAGGCATCCTCGAGCACCTGGCCGGCGTTGGCGCAGTCGTTGGCGGGGACGACCAGGCAGATCGAATGCTCCGACGAGCTTTGCGAGATCATGGCTACCGAGATATCGGCCCGGTGCAGAGCTGAAAACACCCGCTCGGCCGTGCCGGGCACGCCAATCATGCCGGCTCCTTCAATCGTGATCAGGGCCATGTTGGCCATGCCGGACAGTCCCTTGACCGGCGGTTCGGGATGGCCCTGGCTGTCGATGCGCGTGCCTGGGCAGGCCGGGTTGAAGGTGTTGCGGATGAACACCGGGATGGCCGCTTCCTGGGCCGGGCTCAGCGCCTGCGGGTGGATCACCCGGGCGCCGAAGTAGGCCAGTTCGAAGGCTTCGCGATAGGACAGGTGATCGAGCAGCACGGCCTGCGGCACCGCGCCGGGGTCGGCCGACAGCAGGCCGTCAACATTGGTCCAGATGTGAATTTCGTCGGCGCCGAACAGGCGCCCGAAGATGCTGCCCGAGTAGTCCGAACCGTTGCGACCGAGGGTCGAGATGCGGCCATCGCGGGTGCGGCAGATAAAGCCGGTAATCACATAGCGCCTGGCCGGATTGGCCTGGCGGAAGGCATCGAGGCGCTCCTGGCTGGCAGGCCAGTCCACGGCCACCATCAGCGCGGTGTGGCGCACTCGGAGGATATCGCGGGCATCGACAAAAACCGCTTCCTCCCCCAGCGACTGCAGGTGGGCGCTGAGCAGGGTAGCTGAATATAGCTCGCCCAGCCCGGAAATCAGCTCGACCACCTCAGCCGGCGCCGTACCCATCAGGGCCAGGCTGTCGAGCAGCTGACGCAGGTTGCCGAAGCGGCGTCTGAGCTCGGCATGCAGACTGGCACGTGCGGCCTGGCTTTCGACCAGGGCGTCTGCGGTGTCCACGTGGCGGCCAAGCAAGCGCTCCAGCCGTCCGCTCCAGTCGCCCTCATTGGCCGCGGCAAGGGAGGCCAGGGCCAGCAGCTCATTGGTCACCCCGGCCATGGCCGAAACCACAACCGCCTGCTGCTCATCGCCACGATCCAGCAGCAACCGCGCTACATGCGCAATGCAGTCGGCATCGGCCAGACTGCTCCCACCAAACTTATGCGTAATCCAGGCCATCAACCGCCGCATTCACTGAACAAAACAAGCGCTTGAGTGTAGCGGCAACCAGGCACCAGTCACCAAACTTTTGCTGATTAATGTGTTTTCCTCTCCCTTCGTCCCTCTCCCCTTCTTCCCGCCTTCAATCATCAAACCTCAAATGCCGAACCGACCGCCCCTCATCCCGAATTTCCTTCAAGGCATCAATCCCGATCGCGATCTGGGCGTCGACGTACTGGCGGGTAATGATCTGATCCGAGGCATCGGTCTTGACGCCATCGGGGATCATCGGCTGATCCGACACCAGCAGCAGCGCTCCTGTGGGGATGGCATTGGCGAAGCCGGTGATGAAAATCGTCGCTGTTTCCATGTCGATGGCCATGCAGCGGGTGCGGCGCAGGTATTTCTTGAAGGCCTTGTCATGCTCCCAGACGCGTCGGTTGGTGGTGTAGACGGTGCCCGTCCAGTAGTCAAGATTATGGTCGCGAATGGTTGACGACACTGCCCGTTGCAGAGTGAATGCCGGCAAGGAGGGCACTTCCGGCGGGAAATAGTCGTTGGAGGTGCCTTCGCCGCGAATCGCGGCGATTGGCAGGATCAGGTCACCCAGCTTGTTCTTTTTCTTCAGCCCGCCGCACTTGCCCAGAAACAGCACGGCCTTGGGCTCGACGGCGCTGAGCAAGTCCATGATGGTGGCTGCGTTGGCGCTGCCCATACCGAAGTTGATCATTGTGATGCCATCGGCGGTGGCGTTGCGCATGGCCTTGTCGCGACCGTGCACCTCGGTGCCGGTGAAGGCGGCAAACTTTTCGACGTAGTTGTCGAAGTTGGTCAGAAGAATGTACTTGCCGAACTGGTCGAGCTCGCGCCCGGTATAGCGTGGCAGCCAGTTCTGAACGATGTCTTGTTTCGATTCCATGTGGTTGTTCTCTTTAGATATCAATGCGCTGGCAGCGCCGCGCTGGCTGCCCTTGGCAGGCAGGCTGATCCGGTTATCATGGCCGGATTGTGTTTCAGGCGGCTGACGACCCCACGATCAGCAGCCTTTGGTTCATCGAGGCTTTGAATGGATTGTACTGATGCCCGCCCGCCTGCGGGTACTCCGGTCTGGGCCGGCTTGGCGGTCGTGTTCGGGCTGGCGCTGCTCGCCTGGCTGATCGTCATGGTGCTGGCCCGACTGCCGCTGACGGCGGGGTTGCCGCTGAGCATGATGATGGTCGCGCTTGTCCTGGGCCTGGGTTTTGCACCGCTGGCAGCGCGCAGGTCAAGCTGGATTCCCGGCCTGGAACTGGCGCGCGGGACCATCCTGAAACTGGCGGTGGTCCTGATCGGCTTGCGTCTGAGCCTGATGGAGGTCGGTCAGCTGGGCCAGATGGCGCTGCCCCTGGTGTTGCTGGCGATCCTTGTCGGACTTGGTGTGAGCCTGCTGCTTGCGCGCCTGTTTGGCGTTGAGCGGCGCCTGGCGACCCTGCTGGCCGTGGGAACGGCGATTTGTGGTGCTTCTGCCATTGCCGCGACCGCACCGGGGCTGAAGGCCAGGCGCGAGGAGATCTGCTACGCGGTGGCCTGCGTGGCGCTTGTCGGGCTGATTGCCACCTTGGTTTACCCGGCGCTGCTGCAACAGCTGCTCGCTGATCCGTTGGTGGTGGGCCTGGTGCTGGGTGCGAGCATTCACGACACGGCCCAGGTGACCGCTGCGGCCACCCTGCACGAACAGGCCTGGGCGGTGGACGGCACCCTGGCGGCGGCCACCGTGACCAAGCTGCTGCGCAACAGCGCCATGTTACTGGTCATCCCGGCGCTGTTGTGGTGGAGCCTGCGCGGGCAAGCATCGACTCCCGGCAAAGTCCCGGTGCCCTTGTTTATCCTGGGTTTTCTCGGCTTGAGCGTGCTGCGCAGTGTCGGTGATGCAGGCTGGGGGGCAGAGCAGCCGCTGTGGCAGTGGCTGATCAGCGCGGCGGCTGGCTTGAGTACCTTCGGTTTTGCCGCGGCCCTGGCCGCCATGGCCTTGAGCATTCGCTTCGCTGACTTGAAGCGGCTGGGGTGGAGGCCGGCGATCGTCGCAGTAATGGCTGCGCTCGCCGTGCTGCTGGCCGCTCTGGCCTGTACCCAACTTCTGGCACGGGTCTATTGACGCTGTTTCTGGCACACTCGGCTAGTTTTTTAACTGAATATCGGGAAATGAACCATGAAGAATTCGCTGGGTGCGGTCTTGCTGGCCGCGGTTTTTGTTTCGGGGTCGGTCATGGCCAATGACGATCCATTCCTCTGGCTGGAGGAAATCGAAGGTGACACGGCCCTCGAGTGGGCGCGTGAACAGAATGAGCGCTCGGAGGCTTTTCTTCGCGCTCATCCCTTGTTTGAAGAGCTGCACAAGCGCAATCTCGAGATTCTGACATCAGAAGACCGCATCGCCTTTCCCTCGTTGATGGGCGGGCAGATTTTCAATTTCTGGCGCGACGCCAACCATGTGCGTGGCATCTGGCGGGTGACTACGCGCGAGAATTTTCGCGATCCGCGGCCTGAATGGGACGTCATCATCGACGTCGATCAACTTGCTGCCGAGGAGGAGCAGAACTGGGTCTGGGCCGGCGCCAATTGTCGCTACCCGGATTACGATCGCTGCCTGGTCGGCCTGTCGATCGGCGGTGCCGATGCAGCGGTGCGTCGCGAGTTCGATATGGAAAGCCGCAGTTTCGTCGAAGACGGGTTCGTGCTTCCGGAATCCAAGAGCTACATCAGCTGGCGCGATCGCGACAGCGTCTTTTTCGGCCCGGCCTTCGAGCCCGAGCAGATGACGACCTCCGAATACGCGCGCAAAGTCTACATTTGGCGACGGGGCACGCCGAGGGAAGAAGCAGAGCTGGTGTTCGAAGGCCAGCGCGAGGACGTGCTTGTCTGGGGCTCGCGGCTCTGGGACGGAGATACAGCCTGGGACGTGATCATACGCCTGCCCACCTTCTTTACCCGTGAGTACCATGTCCTTCGGGATGGTCAGACGGTCCGGGTCGACGTGCCGGGCGATGCGAACCTGGCCGGTATCATTGGCGGCCAATTGCTGGTCGAGCTGCGCTCGGACTGGACTCCAGGTGATACCACCTTTGTTCAGGGTGCGCTGCTGGCCGCGGACATGGAGTCGGTGCTGGCCGGTGAGCCGAGCTTCGAACTGCTGTTCGCGCCGAATGAGCGCCAGGCCGTCAATGGCGTATCCACGACGCAGAACACGGTGATCGTGTCGATCCTCGAGGATGTGATCGGGCAGTTCGTCCGCTTCACGCGCACCGAAGATGGCTGGCAGCAGACGCGCCTGGATATTCCGGCCAGTGGCACCCTGAACGTGGTCACTACTGACGACCGCAGTGATGCGTTTTATTTCAACTACACTGATTTCCTGACTCCG
Organism: Wenzhouxiangellaceae bacterium; assembly: GCA_007695005.1. Classification (GTDB taxonomy): domain Bacteria; phylum Pseudomonadota; class Gammaproteobacteria; order Xanthomonadales; family Wenzhouxiangellaceae; genus Wenzhouxiangella. The sequence continues at coordinate 11,205 of REEQ01000047.1, forward strand.
ACACGTCTGTACGAAGCCGATGCAATGGCCGATACTCATCGCCAGATTCGCTCCGAGCCGTCGCGCTTCAACAAGGACGGGATGGAGGTTGAGCAGCATTTCGCCACCTCGGCAGATGGTGAGCGCATTCCCTATTTCATCGTCAAGCCGGCCGGCTTCGAGGCCAATGGCAGCAACCCGACCCTGATCGGTGCCTACGGCGGCTTCGAAGTGGCACGCACGGCCTTCTACTCTGGAATCATCGGTTCCGGCTGGCTTGAGCGCGGCGGTGTTTATGTCCTGGCCAATATCCGTGGCGGCGGCGAGTTTGGTCCACGCTGGCACCAGGCCGCGCTGCGCGAAAATCGGCAGCGCGCGTTCGATGACCTGATCGCGGTGGCAGAGGATCTGATAGAACGAGGCGTTACCTCACCACCGCATCTGGGCATCCAGGGCGGCTCCAACGGTGGTCTGCTGACCGGCGCAGTCATGGTCCAGCGCCCGGATCTGTTCAACGCCGTCATCATCCAGGTGCCGCTGCTGGACATGAAGCGCTACCACAAGCTGCTGGCCGGGGCCAGCTGGATGGCCGAGTATGGCAACCCGGATGACCCGGAAGACTGGGCCTTCATCAGTCAGTATTCGCCCTACCAGAAGCTGTCGGCCGAGGCCAACTACCCGAAGGCTTTCGTCACCACCTCGACCCGAGACGACCGCGTTCACCCTGGGCACGCCCGCAAGTTCGTCGCCCGGATGCTGGAGCAGGGCCACGAAGTGCTGTATTTCGAGAACATCGAGGGCGGCCACGGCGGCGCGGCGAATCTGGAGCAGTCGGCGTACATCAATGCCTTGATTCAGGCTTATCTGCACGAGCGCCTTGCAGGCGCCCGTGAAGATGGGTAAAGGGGATAGGGAAACGGGACAGGCTCTTGATTCACTTTTCCCGTTTCCCGCTCCCCCGTCGTCGGGAACTAGCCGTCTTCTGCACAGTCGAAGGCGGGGAAGCAAACAAGTACCAGATCACTCCCAATTCACTTGAGGAGTGCAAGATCTGGCACAATAAAGGGTTGGATTAGAAGGAGTTCTACATGGGCAATCATCTCGTTCCAAGTCATCTGCTTGCACCGGCGGGAACGGGCTCCCTGGATGCCTACATCCAGGAAGTCAACAAAATCCCGGTCCTGAGCCTGGAGGAGGAGCAGGATCTTGCTCGTCGGTTCCGCGACGAGGAAGATCTGGATGCGGCCCGGTTGATGGTCATGTCGCACCTGCGTTTCGTCGTGCACGTGGCCCGCGGTTATGCCGGCTACGGTCTGCAGTTGGGTGACTTGGTACAGGAAGGCAACATTGGCCTGATGAAGGCTGTCAAGCGCTTTGACCCGGACCAGGGCGTGCGCCTGGTGTCCTTTGCCGTCCACTGGATCCGCGCCGAAATACACGAATTCATCCTGCGCAACTGGCGCATCGTCAAGGTCGCCACGACCAAGGCCCAGCGCAAGCTGTTTTTCAACCTGCGCCGCCAGAAAAAGCGCCTGGGCTGGTTGAATCAGGCCGAAGTCAATCGCGTGGCCGAGGAGTTGGGCGTCAAGCCAGAGGTGGTAACTGAAATGGAATCGCGCCTGTCCGGTCAGGATATCGGCTTCGACCTGACCAACGACGATGACGATTCCAGTAGTTATGTGGCGCCGGCAGCCTACCTTGAAGGGCTGACCGTGTCTCCCGACGAGGCGGCCGAGGCCGAAGACTGGGAGCAGCATCACCACAATCTGCTGTTTGACGGCATCGAGAATCTGGACGATCGCTCGAGGGACATCATTCAAAGCCGCTGGCTGCTTGATCCGAAGTCGACCTTGCAGGAGCTCGCCGACAAGTATGGTGTCTCCGCCGAGCGGATCCGCCAGCTTGAAGCGGTCGCCCTGAAAAAGCTCAAGGCCCGTTTCGAGGCTTGATCCGTCGGCCTGATCGTCGATTTTGCATACCAACCCCGGTCTCAAAGGCCGGGGTTTTGTTTTCTGGCAGCAGTCAGCTTCAGGGGGATACTTTCAGGATAAGCGGATCCGGCCAGTCAGGCTGCTCAAGCATCAATAGCCCATAAGCGATTCCGGCCATGCCGGCCATCAGGCCGTAAACTTCTCTGCGCGGTTGACTGCCGCAGATCACTTCGCCCTGGTTGATTTCGGCAAGCATGTCGCTGATGGCATGCTCCAGGTCAATCGCCGCTGTCGAGCTCGGCCAGTGGCGACGCAAGCGCCTGAGCATCAGCAGGTTGCCAAGCCGGCCATGGCAAAGACTGTCATTGTCGCTGCGAAAATGCAGGCAGGCACCGGGCATCGCCCGGATCAACTCATTCGGTGCAACGGTTCCCATTGCTGCTTGTTGTTCCGACCAGGCCAGGCCGACGCCCAGCGTGCCTCGGCACCAGGCCTCTCCGCAGCCGTCAACGGCGCCACCGTGTTGCCAGTCATGCTGGCGCTGCTCAAATCGGGCGGCCTGGGCCAGGAGTTCCGGGATGTCGGCCGCGGGGTCGATGGTTTGCAGCCTGGCCAGCGCCATGCGGATGCCGCTGCTGCCGTGAGCCATGCCGGTCAGTGGACGTCGATCGGCCTCGGTACATGACGGCCAGGCGGCGCCATCATCCGATGCCAGCTGGGCCGCCGTCAGCCGTCGACGAGCCAGTCGGGCGCATTCAAGCGCGGATGGATCGCCGCTCATTCGATAAAGCTCCAGTGCTGCGAGCAGCCCGCCGGCACAGCCGGCCATGAGATCCATCCGGCTTTCGCTGAGCAATGCTTGATGCAGCAGTGGCAGCAGGGTGCGTGCGCGTTCGACCCAGACGGGCTCGTCGAGCAGTCTGGCGCTGGCGCACAGGGTAAAGATCTGGCCGCCCAGGCCTGCGTGGCCGCCGGCCCCGCTCTGCGCCATGGTGTCGGCTGGCAGGTCCAGATTGTCCTGCAACAGGGTTCTGGCCCGGGACGCCCAGTGCTGTCCGCTGCCTGCTGCAGCCAGTCCGGCAAACAGCAGGGCGAGGCCGCTTGTGCCCTTTTCCAGGCTGTAGTCAATGCGCGACAGGCTGGCATAAGTGCCGTTGTGATTGGCTTCGAACCAGTGGCCGCGGGTGGCAGCGTCGAGAATCAACTGGCCCAGGGCCTGCGCAGTTGTACGGCAGCTGGGTGACCGGGCAGGGGTCGGGGGTAGCCTGGGCGGCTTGAATTCAGCAAAGCTCTCCTCGATAAGGCGCAGCTGCCGCGCCAGGTCGGCTTCGTTCATTTGCGCCAGCCGCTGCGCTGGCGCATTTTCCGAGCCGGGCGGAAAAAACGCCGGTGCCAGCGGCTTGCCCTCCCAAAAAAGAGTACGCGAGCCGAGACGGGCGCCGAAGGCCGGCACATCACCTTTTTCCAGGCTGCTGCGCTCTGCCGGAATCAGCGCTTCGATTCCCGGGCAATGCGGGGTGGCGAGCTCGAGCTTGTCCAGCATGCCTGCTCGCTGCTCGGGTCTGGCCAGGCCAGCTGGGCTGTTGAGCGCCATCAGTAGCTGACTGTAGTGATGGGTGGTGCGCGGCAGGATACGCACGCTTTGATCCTTCAGCCGCTTCAGTAGCTGCTGCTGAAACCGTCTGGCTCGGCATGGTTCGAGCAGGGCTCGATAGCCATGCTCATATCCGCGCGCCAGCGCGGTGCCCAGCCTGCGCCAGTCCGGTGTCGAATCGGGCCGAAACGGCGAGTGTGCTGTGGCGGTGATGCGGTCAACGCGCACGGCCTGCAGTAGGCCTTCAGCGTCGACCTCGCCCTGCCAGTGCTGCTCGGTGATGTGTGGCCCGGTCGCAATCCCGGCCCGATTAAGCGTCGGGCTGCCCCTGCTTACGATCGTCCACGGCAGCAGGCCGGTACCAAGCACGGTGGCGAAGTGGCTGCGCGTTGCCTGGTCATACCAGGGCAGGTCAAGCCCGACGAAGACCTCACAGTCGATCATCACTGGTTCGTCGCCGACGGCAATCACGTTTTCCGAGTGCAGATCACCGACACCCATGGCATGAGCGAGGGCCAGCTGAAGGCCGAAGCGCTGAAAATATCGTTCCAGCGCGGCATCGTCTTTTGCCGCTTGCCGAACGATTGTCTGCATCCAGCCATGGCTGTTGCAGTCCAGTAGCGCGGGCTGCTGACTCAGTGGATCTCCGGTCTGCTGCGTCAGCTCGCCCAGCGCCCACTGCCAGGTGGCCTCCATGCCGAGACTGCGAGGCTTGTACACCAGGCTGTGGCCACCCTCGAATTCCAGCAGCAGCGGGTGGCGACCGCGATCATGGCTTTCTTCCCCCAGCGCCCTGATCCCGATCAGTCTTTGGTCATCCCTGGTCAAGCCCAGCTGGGTCAGCTGGTCCCGGTCTTGCTGGAAATGACGGACAGCATCTGCAATCGCCGAGGCCAGAAGGTTCAGACGCGCCTGCAGCAGCGAGTCCAGCTCAGGATAGGCGCAGGCCAGCCACTCGTAGCCGTGCTCGCGCACCGTTAGTTCGATCTGCTCCGGTGACATGGTGTTGAGCGTTTCCGCGCCAGCGGTGGCCAGGGTCTGGAACAGCTTCAGGATGGCCAGGCTGAGGCTGCGAACGCTGGATTCAGTAAGTAACTCGCACAAATGTTGTTCAAGGCTGGCGAGGTTGACTATGGCCTTTGCTTTCGCGTCAGATCGTAGCCTGTCCGTCAGCAGCTTGAGCTGTACCTGAATACGCTGGCCGAAAGCGGCGGTTGCGAGTGAAGCATAGTTGTCGGCGAAGTGGCCTGCCAGGCTGCACTTTTCCGCGTTTTCGGAAGGCTCGACGCACGAAGGGTGCCGGAGTGGGGATTCGATGCTGTTCAAGTGGGGCTTTGTTCCAAGGCGCGAATTGCCGGTCATGCTGATGGCCCGGCTCGAGTGGGCGCTGCGCCTGGCACGGCCACCGGGTTTGGAATCGACAGGGCCCGGCTGGGCCCTGTCGATGGTTCAGCCTGATGCGCCACGCCTTGCGCGGCGCGTCTTGCTGATTACTGGCAGATGATCCAGGTGCCGTCCGGGCACAGGGTGGCCGAGAACGGGTTCGGTTGACAACCGCCCATGCCGCAGCCGCCGCTGATGTTCTTCAGTGCGTCTTCGTCGATGGTGGCCGGAGCCTGGGCGTCATTCTGCATCATTTCAACGATTTTCTTTTCCATGATTGATTTCCTTTTTGTTGCGTTTGATTTGCCCCAGATGGGGCGGGAAGGGGCTGATTGTCAGCACCCGAGGGGTAAGGGGCGCCAGGGCGCCCTGGTACACGCGCTCCCAACGCGTCGTGTTCCGCGGTCAAGACCACAAGCTGATGGCTGGTCCTGCGGCTGGCAGCTTGGGTGTCTCATCAAGGCTGTTTCCGTCCCGGATCAACTTTTCTCGTCTTTAGGCTGAGAATTATTCTAGACACCGTTTGCGGCTAGAGTCAATAAGTATTGCCATGATTGACTAACAATGTAAAGTGGATTTAGTATGCTTAATCCAGCCAGAGAAGCAAATAAATCTCACATCAAATGGGAACTTTCGAGGTTTTAAAAAGCCATGAGTGGCCTCTAGTAAAAAACTTCTTACCAGCAGTTGGGTTTTTGCTAGCTTCCAGCCTGACGGTTGCCGCTGTGGCAGACGATGAGCATTGGTTCGGGACTGTTTTCCCGGCTAAGGCGGTGTCGGTCAAGAGCGAACTCGATGGCATAGTCGAAAGCCTTGATGTCGTCATCGGCGAAATCGTTGCCAGCGGCCAGGCGCTCGCCAGCCTGGACATCGAGGAACTGACCACTCAGCTGACGCGATCAAGCGCCGAATTGCGCAGGGCCCAGGCGCAGGTAACCGAAGAAGAATCGATGGTGGAATTGCGCGACGCGGAGTTGCACCGTCGTCGTATCGCCGGTTTCAGCATTTCCCAGGAGGAGCTGGGCATGGCCGAGCAGCTTTTTGCTGCAGCGAAGGCGAAGCTGGCGGCGGCGCAGGCGCATCTGGAGGCTGTACAGGCCGATCATGAACTGCTGTTGTTGACCCAGAGGCGCACGTTCATCGTTGCGCCGATTGATGGTGTTGTTCAAGAGCGCAGGGTTCGCGCCGGCGACCGGATTAGTGCTGGCGAGACCATGTTCGAGATCGTTTCACCCGACGATTTGTATGTCCGCTTCGCCATTCCGGAGCGCGCCAGGCAACCCGTCGAGCTTGGCCAAACCGTTTGGCTGGATGGCAGTGTTGCCGCCGAAGTGGTCGCCATCGCGCCCGGTGCCAACGCAGTGACTGGCTTGATCGTCGCCGAGGCTCGCCTGCAACAAGCAGCGCTCGATTTGCTGGGCCGCGGCGTGCGCGTCAGCCCGGAAAATTCCGAGCCCTTGTCGGGCTCGGGGTTGGTGCTCCAATGAGTGACAAGCCTGGCGCGCTATTCCGCGAGCCTGCGATCATCGCCCGTGATCTTGGTGATGAGGACCTGGATCCGGTGTTGCGCAATGCACCGGACTGGACTGTCCTGACCTACCGCATTCTGCTGGCCTGTCTGGCGATTGCTGTTGTGTTTGCCATGGTGGCTCGCATCAACAACTATGCCGACGGCACCGGCGTGGTTCTGCTGGGCAGCGATGCGCGCATCGTCGCGCGCGAAGCGGGCACCGTGGAAGCGGTTCGTGTCGCCAGTGGCGACTGGGTCGAGGCCGGTGATGTCCTGGTCGAATTGCACGCTCGTCGCGAGCGTGATCAGTTGGCGCTGGCCGAGCAGAACTACGCCGATGCGGTGCGGCGCTGGCTGTTGTCGTATCAGGACGCTGACCAGGTCGTTCAAACCCGCTCGGAACTGCGCCGGGCCCAGGCTCAGCTTGAGGAGCTGGTGGTGCGGGCAAGCGTCTCCGGCCCGGTCAACGATATTCGCGTGCGTGCCGGCCAGCCGGTCGTTGCCGGCCAGGTATTGCTGACTCAGGGTGCGGGCGTGGGACAGGGTGGAGTGAGTCTGTTCCTGCCCGGTCACTATCGTCCGCGACTGGCCCCAGGGCAATTGGTTTCGCTTGAGTTTCCTGGTCATACCCATTCGCGGATGACGCTGGAGTTGGCTCATGTCGACGGTGAGCTGATCGGTGTCGAAGAGGCCAGGGGTCGGGTGGGATTCGGTCTGGGAGAAAGCCTGGAGCTCAGCGGTGCGCTGGTCCGGGCCGAGGCGCGCTTGCTGGAACCGGTTTTTGTCTACCAGGGGCGCGAGTACCCGCTGCATGACGGCATGATCGTCACCGCCCAGGTACTGATCGGGTCTGAGCCCCTGGCTTATGTCTTGATCCCCGGCCTGCGGCAGAACTGACATGAAGCCGATTGGAGAGTTGAACAAGCGCTTCGGCGCGCTGGGCCGGATTTCCTTGAGGCAACGCCGAATTCCGCATGTCGTGCAGCAGCAGCACTCTGACTGCGGGCCGGCATGCCTGGCCATGGTGCTTGGTTTGCATGGACGCAAGGTCAGCCTTGAGGAAATGGTCGAGGCCTGCGGCACCGTGCGTCAGGGTACCAGCGCCCATGTGCTGCTCAATGTCGCCCGTCAGCACGGGCTGATCGGAAGAGGGGTGAAGATTTCAGACAACCTGGCAGAGCTGCGCTTCCTGCCTCGCGGCAGCATTCTGCACTGGAAGTTTCACCATTATGTGGTGCTCGACGAGCTGCTTGATGACGCCATCGTGGTGATGGACCCGGCGCGCGGTCGGGTGACCGTGCCAATGGCGGAGGTCAACAAGTCGCTGACCGGTGTCGCCCTGACCTTCGAGCAATCCAAGGACTTTGCGCCCGGTGGCAAGGACAAGTCCAGCCTGCGGCCGTTTTTCCGCCTGATTCTTGATGACAGTTCAGTCCTGCAGCGCGTGGTCGTGGTTTCCTTTGCCTTGCAGTTGTTCGCCCTGGGGCTGCCCTTGATGACCGGTGTGCTGGTTGATCGCATTGTCCCGCGGCAGGATTACGACCTGCTGATGGTTATCCTGCTGGGCGTCGCGCTGGCCTTCGCGTTTCGTTTTCTGTGCAGCCTGTTGCGCAGCTATTCGCTGCTTTATTTACGCACCCGGCTGGATGCGGTGCTGACCTTCAACTTTCTGGATCACCTGATCAGTCTGCCGTTCGACTTCTTCGATCGGCGTCGGTCTGGCGATCTGGTCATCAAGATGAACAGCAATCGCGCTGTGCGCGACGTCTTGACCAACAGTTCGGTCTCCGCGGTCCTCGACGGCGGCATGCTGGTGTTTGCACTGTTGGTGCTGTTCATCGGTTCGCTGCCGCTGGCCCTGATCGTGTTGGCTTTAGCCGGCATCCAGAGCCTGGTCTACCTGACGACCCGGCGCTACTACCGTTCCCTGCATCTTGACCAGCTGATTGCCCAGAGTCGTGCTCAGGGCCTTCAGATGCAAATGCTGACCGCCATCGAGCCGCTGAAAACATCCGGCCGGGAGCATGTGGCGGCCGAGCGCTGGGCAGATGCCTACGTCGACGAGCTCAATATCGTGCTCAGGCGAGGGCGCCTGGAGGCCTGGACCAATGCCATTCGCGATGGCGTGGTCAATTTCGGTCCTTTGCTGTTTCTCGCCGCCGGTGCCTACATGGTGCTGGCCGGCAGCTTGTCGCTGGGCATGCTGCTGGCGCTGAGCATGGTTGCAACGAACGTGTTGCAGCCGTTCAACCAGCTGCTGGATACCGGGTTTGAGCTGCAAAAAATGCGCAGTCATCTCGAGCGCATCAATGACATTTTCGGTGCTGCGAAGGAACGCGAGGGCCGAGCCTGGTTGCCGCCGCCAGCGCTGTCTGGCGCGGTCAAGGTCGAACAGCTGGCTTTCAGCTATGACCGGGCCCGGACGCCGGTGTTGCGCCAGGTCAGTTTCGAGGCGCGCCCGGGCGACTTCATTGGTATCGTCGGACAATCCGGCTCGGGCAAATCAACGCTGGCGCGGCTGCTGGCCGGCCTGTATCTGCCCGAGTCAGGCAGGATCCTGTTTGATGAGCTGGATATCCGGCAGCTGGATCTCGAAGCCACTCGTCAGCAGATTGGCATCATCACCCAGGACGTATTTCTGCTCCAGGGCAGCGTTCGGGAAAATATTGCCTATGGCCAGCAGGGTGCATCGCTGGCCGATATCCAGAAAGCGGCGCGCCTGGCTTGCATCGACGACGATATTCAGGCATTGCCGCTGGGCTATCACACCCAGATCGGTGATGGCGCCAGCGGGCTGTCCGGGGGTCAGCGCCAGCGTATTGCCCTGGCCCGGGCCCTGTTTCGCGATCCGAAAATGCTGATCCTTGATGAAGCGACCAGTGCGCTGGACAGCATTACCGAGGCCAGGGTCTATCGCCAGATCGAACAGCTCAAGGCTACCCGCATCGTCATAGCCCATCGCATGAGCACCATTCGCGGCGCTGACCAGATTCTGGTGATGGCGGATGGCGAGATCGTTGAACGCGGCAGGCATGAGGAGTTGATGGCGCGCGGTGGTCGTTACCAGCAGATGTATACAGCGCAGTCTGAACGCCGAGGCAAGCCGGACAGGCAACATGTCGCAGGATAATAGTGGCCCGACCGAGGAGGCCTGGCTGGTAGCCCTGTCTGCGCTGGTGATCCCGCCTGAGGTGGGCGCTGGCGAAGGCGCGGACGGCGTTGAGGATTATCTTCGTAAACTTCTGTTCAGGCCGCGCGGACAGTTGCTCGGCCTGCTCGTCGCGCAGCTGCGCTCAGCGCTGGGAGAGACTGGCGCGGGCGATTTTCCGAACCGCCCAACGGTCGAACGAGAGCAGATCCTGAGGCAGCTGATTGAACAGGCGGATGCGCCGCTGCGTCGCGCCTGGTCCATGTTTATTGAATTTTGCGTCGAGGCCTGGCTCTGCGATCCGGCTCGCGGAGGTAATCGCCAAGGGCAGGGCTGGCAGAGGGTTGGCATGTCGGGACCGGGCAGGGCGCCATAAGGATGAGCGAGCCAATCCCCGATGCCGTGATTGTCGGCGCCGGCGCTGGCGGTGCCGCCATGGCCTGGTCTCTTTGCCGGGCCGGGTGGCAGGTGTTGCTGCTCGAGCGCGGGCCCGATCACGCGCGCGAGGATTACCAACCCGATGAAATCAGCGTCCTGCGCGAGGGTTTCCTGCAACCCGATCAGGGTGCTTTTCATTGGGTCAGCACGGGTGCTGACGGCAGCTCACCCTTTCCGAGCACCCTGGGCTGGACGGCGAGTTGTGTCGGTGGCGGGACTGTGCATATGGGCGGATTTCTGTACCGTTTCCACCCTGTCGATTTTCGCATGCGCTCGATCATGGGCGATGTGCCTGACCTCGCCGACTGGCCGTTCTCCTACCAGGACCTGGAACCCTACTATCAGACTGCCGAAGGCCTGATCGGAGTCGCCGGCGACGGCAGTACTCGCTATGTGCCCCGCTCCGGACCGCATCCGCTGCCGCCGCTGGCTGCGCATCCTCTCAGTGAGCGACTGCGCGAGACTTGCACGACCATGGGCTTGGCACCCTTCGTGACCCCACGCGCGGTCAACTCCATTGCCTACCAGGGGCGGCCAGCCTGTCAGTATTGCGATGCCTGTGCCGGTTACGGCTGCCCGATCGGGGCCAAGGGTAGTGCCCAGGAGACCCTGGTTCGGAGCGCGCTGCGTACCGGTCGACTGCAGCTGCGCACCGGCATGGTTGCCAGCGAGATCTGCCTGGATCGCACTGGCAAGGCCGATGCTGTCATTTGCATTGACCGGGAAAGTCGACAGTCGTTGCGCTTCCGGGGGCGCCACATCATTGTCAGCTGTTCGGCGGTCGAGTCGGCTCGGCTGCTGCTGCTGAGTCGTTCTGGGCGGTACCCTGATGGACTGGGCAATGACAACGGACTGGTCGGGCGTCATCTTCAATTCCATGGCACGACCTTCGGCAGCGCAAGGCTGGAACGGCTGGGGGATTGGCATCCGTTCCTGAACCTGTCGGTCGCCGACTATTATCTCGGCGGCGAGGGCCTGGGAGGACTGCCGAAGGGCGGGATGCTTCGCTTCGACATGCTGGGCCGCTTGCCGCTGCGACGTGCGCTGGACTTTCTCGGCCGGCAGCCAGCGCCACTTTGGGGTGAGCAGCTGGTGGCCGATCTTCGCCGTGAGCTGGGAGATTTCGACCGTATCGAATACGAGGCTTTTCACGACTATCTGCCTAGTCCGGGCACTTGGGTGGGTCTGGATGAGGGGCGGCTGGACGGCTATGGTCTGCCCTCGGCGCACATCCGCCTCGACAGCTGCGCACTGCGCAGACGCAGCGGTGAACTGCTCGCCGAGCGGGCTGCCGAAATTCTGGGCCGGCTGGGTGCTGACGACATCGTGCACGATGCGGTGGGTGCAACATCGTCCTACCTGGTGCATGGCAGCTGCCGGGCGGGAGATGATCCCGAGACCAGCGTGCTTGATCCGTGGTGCCGTGTGCATGCTGTGCCCAATTTGCATGTGGTCGACGGCAGTTTCATGCCGACATCGGGTGGTGCTTCGCCGACGCTGACCATCGTTGCCAATGCCTTGCGCGTGGGGCATCATCTGGTCAAGTCCTGAAGGAGAACCCCATGAGCACATCCGGCACGGACGCTGATGCTGCCCTGGACCGTAATTGTCCGATCATCGATGGCCGGCGAGAATTCCAGCGTGTTTCGGCCCGCACCTCCGATGTGGGCGGCATCTCGGTGGCCCGCTTGCTGCCGCATCGACAGCGGCGCCTGATCGGCGCCTGGTGTTTTCTTGATCATGCCGGGCCGGCGAACTTTGACGATGGGCAGTCCGGCCTGATTGTTGGACCGCACCCGCACACATGCCTGCAGACCTTTACCTGGATGATTGCCGGCGAGGTGTTGCATCGTGACAGTTTGGGCTGCGAGCAGATCATTCGACCAGGTCAGGTCAATTTGATGACGGCCGGCCACGGCATCAGTCACATCGAGGAGACCGTGCCGGGTTGCAACCTGCTGCACGCTGCCCAGCTCTGGATCGCTCTGCCCCATGCCGAGCGCTTTATCGCACCGCGTTTTGATCATTATCCCGAGCTGCCGGAGTTTGGTCTCGGTAAGCTGACAGCAACCCTGCTGGTTGGCGAGTATGCCGGCTTTGGTGCTCCGACCTTGAGGTTCTCGCCGCTGATCGCCATGGATCTGCAGTGGCGCGGGGCCGGACAGAATGCACTGGAACTGCGCCCGGATTTTGAATACGGCATTTTGCCGCTGGAAGGGGGTGGTCTGCATCTCGACGGCAGTGCCTTGGCCGTCGATGAGCTGGCGTACCTGGGTCAGGAGCGGGATTCGGTCAGGCTCGACTATTCCGGCGGCGGTCGAGCCCTGCTGATCGGTGGCGAGCCGCTGGATGCGGAGATCACGATCTGGTGGAATTTCGTTGCTCATTCCAAAGCCGATATCGAGCAGGCCCAGGATGACTGGAATGCCGCAGACAAACGCTTCGGGGAGATCACTGCGGCGCGTGGGCGCCGGCTTCAGCCGCCTGAGATTCCCTGGCGCCGCGATCGGTAAGGCGGACGGTGCTCAGGCCGTCACGCCGTGTCCGAGTGCCAGGCGCTGGATCGGGTCCAGCTCGGCGTAGGGCCCGTTGAACGCATTCAGCTCGATGTGATAGCGCGAATCCACCGGTGCGTCGGCGGCGAAGAAGTGAAAGGCCAACACCAGGCGATCGCGCTCATTACCACGGCTACCGAAGTGCAGGCAGCGTGAGCTGTCGAGCATGATGGCGCTGCCGGCCGGCCCGGTGGCCTGGCGGATTTCTTCCGGCTGGGTGCGAGCCAGCAGGTCTTCATCATTGACCCGGCCGCGCTTGTGCTTCATCTGTTCCCGGAGCGCTTCGGAGCGGTCACCGGGAAGAAAATGTACCGGGCCGCAGTCGGCAGTCACCTCCGAGCAGTTGAGCAGAATCTTGACCTGGCGTCGGGCCAGTTCGTCAATATGCCAGCACTGCGACGAGGTCTGGCTGGCATTTGGCGGCGTCCACCAGAGCACCGCACCTTCCAGCCGTGGTACCGAGCCCAGGTAATGAGCGGCGGCATCGACAATCGGCCGGGCCACCATCAGTTTGACCAGTTCGGGATGGGCAAGCAGCTCGTTGCCCGAGCGCACGCCCAGCAGAAAGCGCTTCGAGGGATTGCGCGCCAGCACTTCGTCGGCGTGGCCTTCGCCGCGGAATGACTCGAACAGGGCGGCACAACGCTCGGCCAGTTCGGTCAGCTCGGCGCTCTCGCCGCGGTCTACAAAACGCCAGCCGGTGTTCGGATCCAGGGCCAGCGGCCCTGGCTGGAATTCGCTCAGCAAGGCTCGCCGCTGTCCGATCTCCGGACCCAGACGTCGTCGCCGCAGCGCGCCCATGGTGCCGTGGACGACGCTTCTGGGCAGGCGCAGGCGCTTGTACAGAATGCGGTACAGCGAGCGGTCTCGGGGGGGCAGGCCGGTGATGTCCAACAGCGTGGTCTCCAGGTCAGGGGTTTCGGGCTGATCTCGCGATAGGACCGATCAGCATGGGCTCCGGTTCCAGCTCGACGCCGTATTCGTCGCCCACGGCGCCCTGGATGTGTTCGATCAGGTCAACAAGCTGGCCGGCGGTGGCCTGGCCATGATTGACCAGAACCAGGGCATGATGCTGATAGACGCCGGCATCGCCGATGCGGTAACCACGAAAGCCCAGACGCTCGATCATCCAGCCAGCGGCGAGCTTGGTCCGGCCGTCGGGCATCTGCCAGTGGGGCATGCGCGGGAACTCCATCAGCAGGGCTTCCGCTGCAGCGGCAGCAAGTACGGGGTTTTTGAAAAAACTGCCGGCATTGGCCAGGCGGGCCGGATCGGGCAGGCGATGGCGGCGCAGGCGCATCACGGTTGCTGCGAGCTGGCGTGGGCTGGGCGTGGCCAACTGGCGCCTGGTCAGCTCGGCAGCGAGGCTGTCGTAGCCGGTATTGGGGGCAAATCGATGGGACAGCTTCAGGCTGATGGACAGGATCAGGAAGCGATCGCGATCGGCTGACTTGAAGCGGCTGTCGCGGTAACTGAGCCGGCAGTCGGCGGCAGAGAGCTCAACAATCTGATGATGCTGCCAGTCCCAGGCGGTCACCGAGGCCAGCACGCTTGACAGTTCGACCCCATAGGCGCCGATGTTCTGGATTGGGGCAGCGCCCACCGATCCGGGAATCATCGCCAGATTCTCCAGCCCGTGCAGGCCCCGGGCGATACAGTCCATGACCAGCCGGTGCCAGGACTCCCCGGCGCCGACATGAACCAGGCTGTAATCCTCATCCAGGCGCTGGACTTGCAGGCCGGTCAGGCGATTGAGCAGGACTCGGCCCGGCCAGTCATCAAGAAATATCGTGTTGGAGCCGCCGCCCAGCACCAGCAAGGGCAGGTCGTTGGCTGGCAGTTCGGCCAGTTGTTCCGGTGCGGTCAGCGTAATCAGCTCGCGCGCGCTGGCAGGCAGCCTGAACGTGCTCAAGGCTGACAGGTCGGCGTCGTGGATGATCGCCGCCGTGGCCATCGTCAGCCAGCCTCGTTCCAGGATCTGATGCAGTCGCGAATCAGCGCCGGCCCCTGGTAAATGAAGCCAGTATAGACCTGGATCAGGTTGGCGCCGGCCCGGCGCTTGTCGGCCGCATCTTCGCCCTGAGTGATCCCGCCCAGGCCGATGATCGGGAACTGGGGCCCCAGCACGTCGCGAGCGTGCTGCAAGACCTGGTCAGCCGCAGCCTTGACCGGCGCGCCGCTCAATCCGCCGGCCTCATCGGCATGGCGATGACCGGCCACGGCACGGCGATCCAGGGTGGTGTTGGTGGCGATCAGGCCGTCGATGCCGGATTCGCCAATGACTTCCAGTGAGGCCAGCAGGGCGGCCTGCTCCCAGTCTGGCGCAATCTTGATCAGCACCGGGCGATAAAGCGCATGGGCACTGGCCAGCTGATCACGCAGGCTGGTCAGCTCGGCCAGCAATTCGCGCAAAGGTCCGGTGTCCTGCAGGGCGCGCAGGTTGGCTGTATTCGGCGAGGAGATATTGACCGTCACGTAATCGCAGTGCGGGTAAACCTTTTCCAGGCAGTGGCGGTAGTCATTGGCGGCAAGCTCGACGGGAGTGTCTTTCTGCTTGCCGATGTTGGCACCGACGATGCCCTGAAAACGGCGGTTCTTCAGGCGCTCGACCAGGTGGTCCACGCCCTTGTTGTTGAAGCCCAGGCGATTGATCAGCCCCTGGTGCTCGGGCAGACGGAACATGCGCGGCTTCGGATTGCCGGGCTGCGGTTTGGGAGTGACCGTGCCGACCTCGATAAAGCCGAAGCCGAGCTGCCCCAGGGCATCAATGAAGTCCCCGTTCTTGTCCAGCCCGGCCGCCAGCCCTACCGGGTTGGGAAAGGAAAGACCCATCAGCTCGACCGGCGCCGCGACCGGGCAGCCGCCCAGCAAACGCGGCAGTCCGACCAGCCGCCCGGCCGCCAGCGCATTCAAGGCCACATCATGGGCCGCCTCCGGCGGCAACATGAACAAGCCCGACCTCAACCAGCGATACATCAAGCTGCTTCCCTTACCCGTTTCCCTTTCGCCGTTTACCTCTAACTTCAGAGATCAAACTTGATCCCCTGCGCCAACGGCAACTCCGTCGACCAGTTGATCGTATTCGTCTGCCGACGCATGTACGCCTGCCAGGCGTCCGAGCCGGATTCGCGTCCACCGCCGGTTTCCTTCTCACCGCCGAAGGCGCCGCCAATTTCCGCACCCGAGGTGCCGATGTTGACGTTGGCGATACCGCAGTCGGAACCGCGATGAGACAGGAAGAACTCGGCGTTGCGCACGTCGGTGGTGAAAATGGCCGAGGACAGGCCCTGGCGTACGTCGTTGTGCATGGCCATGGCCTGTTCCAGATCCTTGAACGGCATCACGTAGAGAATCGGGGCAAAGGTCTCTTCCTGGACGATATCCCAGTGATTCTCGGCGCGGATGATGGTTGGCTGGACGAAGTAACCGTCGCCCTCGATGCGCTTGCCACCGACCAGCACTTCGCCGCCAGCCGCCTGAGCGCGCTCGACTGCCTGCTCGAAGCGCTTGACCGAGTTTTCATCCGTCAGCGGCCCCATCAGGGTCTTTGGATCCAGCGGGTCGCCAATGCGAACCTGGCCGTAAGCCTTGACCAGTGATTCGGTGACCTGGTCAAGCAGGGATTCGTGCACGAACAGGCGGCGGGTGGTGGTGCAGCGCTGGCCGGCGGTGCCCACCGCGCCGAAGACCACGGCCGGAATGGCCAGCTTCAGATCCGCTGTCTGGTCGATGATGATGGCGTTGTTGCCACCCAGCTCAAGCAGGCTCTTGCCGAAGCGCGCAGCCACCCGTTCGCCGACCTTGCGACCGATTTCACTGGAGCCGGTAAACGACATCAGAGCGACACGCTCGTCATCGACAAAGCGCTGGGCCAGCTCGTGGCCGCTTTCCATGAACGAGGTGAAGATCGGCGGGTAGTCGGTGCCGGCCAGGGCGTCGTTGACGATGTTCTGCACTGCCGCGCAGCACAGCACGCCCTTAGGGCTGGGTTTCCAGATCGTGGCATTGCCGCAGATAGCCGACAGCAGGGCGTTCCAGGCCCAGACCGCCACCGGGAAATTGAACGCGGTAATGACGCCGACCACGCCCAGCGGATGCCACTGTTCGTACATGCGGTGACCGGGGCGCTCGGAATGCATGGTCTTGCCGTACATCATCCGCGACTGGCCAACGGCGAAGTCACCGATGTCGATCATCTCCTGCACCTCGCCGTCGCCCTCGGCCTTGATCTTGCCCATTTCCATGGCCACCAGCGAGCCCAGCGGATCTTTGTAATCACGCAGCGCGGCCGTGACCAGGCGCACGGCTTCCCCGCGGATCGGTGCCGGCACCGTTTTCCATGCTGCTGCAGCTTCCTGGGCAGTCTGGATGACCTTGTCGTAGTCTGCCGCGCTGGCGCCGCCAACCCGGGCAATGATCTGGCCGGTGGTCGGATTGATCGATTCAATCAGGTTCTTTTCCTCAATCGTTGACCACTGGCCGGGCCCGAAGCAGGCGCCGGGGTTGATGTTCTTGAGTCCGAGCTGGTCCAGAATCTGCTGCTTGCTCATGGCCTGAGGTTCTCCCGTCATTCGTTGGCAAAGCCGCTTATTATCGCCCAACGAAGAGTCCAGTACACGCGTATCGGATGCTTCTGGTGATCATGCTATTCTTTACGCCCTATGGGTCCAGGGTCAGCAGAACCGCGTCGGGACTTGCCTGAAGATTGAGGCTGCGGCGCGCGGGAGGGCAGAATCTGCAACCTGAACCATCACTGAATGAAACTATCCGGTCGGGTCGCTGTCCACCAAGCAGGCCCGGCCGTCGGCTACGGAGCAAGGACGGCCCTGATGGGCGAACGTGAAGTTGATCAGAAGCTCGTAGAGCGGGTACAGAAGGGCGATAAAAGGGCCTTTGATGTGTTGGTAGGCAAGTACCAGCACAAGATCATCAGCCTGATTTCGCGCTATGTGTCCGATCACGCGGAGGCCATGGACGTGTCCCAGGAGGCGTTCATCAAGGCGTATCGCGCGCTGAAGAACTTCCGCGGCGACAGCGCCTTCTATACCTGGCTGTACCGCATCGCCATCAACACGGCCAAGAACCATCTGGTCGCGCAAGGTCGCAGACCGCCGCTGTCGGATGTGGATGCACAGGATGCGGAACAATTTCAGGTTGACACGCGTCTGAAGGACAGGGGTTCGCCCGAGCACGAATTGTTGCGTGAAGAAATCGAGCGAACCATCCATCAGGCCATCTCCGATCTTCCGGAGGACCTGCGGGTTGCCATCACCCTGCGTGAAATGGAAGGCATGAGTTACGAAGAGATCGCCACGACCATGGAGTGCCCGATTGGGACCGTGCGTTCTCGAATTTTCCGGGCCCGCGAGGCAATTGACCAACGCCTGCGACCCCTCCTGGACAACCAATGAACTGATGAAAGTGGACGGACTGCGATGACCGAATCAAGCCGGGAACACCTCTCCAGCCTGATGGATGGCGAGTTGGACGACAAGGCCCAGACCTTTTTGCTGCAGCGCCTGTCGCGCGACCCGGAGATGACGTCGACCTGGCGCCGTTATCATCTGGTCCGGGCCTGCCTGCACCAGGAGTTCGAACATGCCAGCGATCTGGCAGACCGCGTCGCCCGGGCGCTGGATCAGGAACCGGCCATCGAACAGGGACGCCTGACCGGCTGGCTGCGACCGGTCGCCGGCAGCGCCATTGCGGCCTGTGTTGCTCTGGTGGCAATCGTCGGTATCAATGCCAATATCATGCAGCGTGGGCAGGTCGAGCCAGCAGCAGAGCAGCCTGGCTTTGTCAGCCAGCCCAGCGTTCTTGACCAGAGTTTCTCGCGGCCTGCCGTGCCGGTCAGCTTCACCGAATCCAGCCCGGCTGATCGCCAGCGCATCAACACGCTGGTTCTGCGCCATAACCAGGCTGTTGGCGGCAGCGGATTTGTGTCCTACCTGCCAATCGTCACCAGCTCATCAGGCCAGAGCCAGGCGGACCCGGAAACGGAGTCCGCAGAGGAGCCGGTCGTCCAGGAGCCTTGAGAGCCATGGTGCGGCTCACTTCCCAAGCCTGCCTGCTGGTCCTGGCCAGTACCTGGCTGTTGAGCACTGCGACCCCTGCCGACAACAGCTCAGCCGAGGTCCGTTACTGGCTGGATCGAATGGCGCGCGCCGTTGAGACGCTGAACTATCGCGGAACACTGGTGCATTGGCGCGACGGGCAGATGGATACCTTGCGCATCATTCACCGCGCTGACGAAAACGGTATTCGCGAGCGTATCTACTCGCTGGACGGCTCGCGTCGAGAAATTCTCCGCGACGGCAACCAGGTTCGCTGCCTGCTGGCCGGAGATGAGCCGCTGGTGGTTCAAAGCCAGTTGGCTGCTCGCCTGATGCCCAGTATTCCGCTCAACCGGCTGGGCAGCCCTGAGTCATCGTATCGAATGCGGCTGGGTGGCCGGGAGCGCGTGGCCGGCATGAAAACCCGAATCGTGGAAATTCATCCGCTCGACGAGTTTCGCTACGGCTACCGATTCTGGCTGGAGAAAAACACCGGCATGCTGCTGCGCTCGGCCTTGCTCGATCATTCCGGCGAGAAACTACAGCATTTGTCGTTCGTGACTGTCGAGCTGGGCGTGCCAATCAGTGATGCCGAACTGGAGCCGGACATGGAGGAAGTCAGCCTGGAAACCACGCTGCAGGATGAGCTGCCTGCCGGACGGGTGCTCAATCCCTACCGGGTGTCGTTCATGCCCGCCCGACTTCCGGAAAACTTCAGTCTGGTCAAAGCCGGGTCGGGCAGTACTGCTGAGGATGGCAGCTTTGAACACCTTATTTTCAGCGATGGCCTGGCCAGCTTCTCGATCTACATTGAGCGGGCCAGCGGCGAGCCCGGCCCCAGCGGCCGGGTCGAATCGATCGGGCCAGTCCATGTCTATACCGGACAGCGTGATGGTTACTTGCTGACCGTGGTCGGCGAGGTGCCAAGAGCGACCGTGGAATACGTGGGTCGTTCGATCGAGCCGACTCGGCCTGAGCCAGTCATCCGATGAATGGCAGGCGGCTCGGATGAGTCGCCTGGTCTGGGAGATGGCGCTCGTCGAACGCGATGGTGACGGTCGGCGCTGGCTGCGATTTGACAAGCTGTCTTCCTGCCAGCGCTGTCTGTCTGGCCAAGGCTGCGGCGCCGGCGTATTCTCGCGCCTTTTTGCCCGAGGTCATGCAAGGCTGGCCATGCCGCCGGGGCGGTCCTTCAAGCCGGGACAGCGCGTACGCGTTGGCATCCCATCTTCCACGCTGGTGCTGATGGCTATGCTGCTGTACGGGCTGCCGCTGGGAGGGTTTTTGCTGGCTGCCACGCTTGGTCACTGGCTGTTCGCACTTCATTCCTGGCGTGACCTGGGTGCTTTGGTCCTGGGCCTGACAGGAGCGGCGCTGGGCCTGGTTCCGGCGGTTATCGGCCATGGGCCACGACTGAACCCGCGCATTGAAGTGTTGTCTTGTAATGAGTCGGCCGCGACGCTTGAATCTGCGGTCGACTGAAGCCACATCAACCAATACGCCCTGGTCATGCCGATGGAATGATGGCACGGACCGCGGTTCATCCTGATCAGCCAATAGTCTGGAGTTCGAATCATGTCTCGAATCCTTGTCGCCAGCCTGCTTGCCTTTGGCTTGCTGCTGCACTCGTCCCAGCTTGGGGCTCGCGTGGACTTTACCGACCTGGTCGATGAGTCCATTCCCGCCGTGGTCAACATTGAAACCGTGCGATTCGGTTCGCGGCCCAGCCAACGCAGTGAGAGCGGCCAGGAAGTACCAGGTGATATCCCCGATCTGTTTCGTCGCTTTTTCGACATGCCATTTGGTGAGGGCGCGCCGCGTTCCCAACCTGACCGCCGTGGCGGTGGCTCCGGTTTCATCATCGAATCGGACGGCTTGATCGTCACCAACCACCATGTGGTTGAAGATGCCGACGAGATCATCGTCCGCCTGGCTGACCGGCGTGAATTCGAGGCCGAGCTGATTGGCTCGGATGCCGAGACCGATATTGCCGTCTTGCGCATCAATGCCAGCGGTCTGCCGACCCTGGCCTTGGGCGAAACCGATAGCCTGCGCCAGGGCGAGTGGGTGATTGCGATCGGCTCACCATTCTCCTTCGAGCAGTCCGTGACGGCCGGTATTGTCAGCGGCAAGGGTCGTACCCAGCGCACGCCGCAGCAGCGCTACGTGCCCTTCATCCAGACCGATGTAGCGATCAATCGGGGCAATTCTGGTGGCCCCCTGATTCGCCGTGACGGCACCGTCGTCGGGGTCAACTCCTGGATCCTCAGCTCTCATGGCGGCAACATCGGTCTGTCCTTTGCCATTCCGGTGGAGGTGGCGCGCAACTCGATCGAGCAATTGCTCGAGTATGGCCGGGTATCGCGCGGCTACCTGGGCGTAGGTATCGAAATGATTACCCGCCAGAAGGCCGATGCACTGAACCTCGATCGGCCATCGGGCGCGCTGGTCAATCGCGTTGAGGCCGGCAGCCCGGCCGAACGCGTTGGCATTGAAGTGGGCGATGTCATCCTTCGCTTCAACAACATGACCGTTGATGTTTTCTCCGACCTGCCGCCGCTGGTGGGTATGGTTCGTCCCGGCACCGAAGTGCCGATAGAGATCTCGCGGTGGGGTGAGCGGATCACCAAGCAGGTCGAGCTTGACCAACTGGAGGAGCAGGTCGCAGCAGCGCCACGCGGTCGGGATGAAGAAGCCGAGCCCAGCAACGCGCTCGGGCTGGCGGTTGCAGCACTGGACGAAGAGACTCGTCGTCGCCTCGGCGAGCCGCAGGGCGGCGTACTGATCACCCAGGTGGAAAGCGACAATGCCTATCGGGCCGGCGTGCGTCGGGATCAGGTCATTTTGATGATCAACAACCAGCCCATTGCCGGCATGGATGACTTCAACGCGATCGTCAACAGTCTGCCCGAGGGTCGGACGGTGGCCTTGCTGCTGCATCGCCGTGACGGCAGCACGACTTTTGTGGCCTACACTCCGGAAGTGAACGGCTGAAATGCGCCGGGCCGGCCTGCCGGCCCGGTATAATGCCCGGCTTGACTCTTGCGCGCGGGCCGCTGCCGCGGCCCGCGCTACCGTGTGCCTGAATGACAGATACCCGCCGAATCCGCAATTTTTCGATCATTGCCCATGTTGACCATGGCAAGTCCACATTGGCCGATCGCTTTATCCAGGTCTGTGGTGGCCTGAGCGAGCGGGAAATGGCCGAGCAGGTGCTCGACTCCATGGACATCGAGCGCGAACGCGGAATCACCATCAAGGCACAGAGCGTCACCCTGAACTACACCGCCGATGACGGCGAGATTTACCAGCTCAATTTCATCGATACCCCGGGTCACGTCGATTTTTCCTATGAAGTGTCGCGGTCCCTGGCGGCATGCGAGGGAGCCTTGCTGGTCGTCGATGCCGCCCAGGGGGTCGAGGCGCAAAGCGTGGCCAATTGCTATACCGCCGTCGAGCAGGGTCTGGAAGTCATTCCGGTGATCAACAAGATCGACCTGCCGGCGGCGGATCCGGACCGGGTCAGACACCAGATCGAAGATATTATCGGCATTGATGCTCACGATGCCCTGCTGGTCAGCGCCAAGACCGGCGAAGGCATACGGGAGGTGCTCGAGGCCCTGGTGAAGCGGATTCCGCCGCCCGAGGATGCCGGCGACGGCCCGCTCCAGGCCCTGATCGTTGACTCCTGGTTCGACAACTACCTGGGCGTGAACTCGCTGGTCAGAATCAAGCGCGGTCGCCTCAACAAGGGCGACAAGATCCGGATCATGTCGACCGGCGAGGAGCATGATGCCGATCAGATCGGCACCTTTACTCCGAAGCGCACCACCACTCAGTCCCTGGGCTGTGGCCAGGTCGGCTTCATCGCTGCCGGGATCAAGGAAGTCCACGGCGCGCCGGTCGGCGATACCATCACCCACTCTCGTCGTCCGGCAGACCAACCGCTGCCCGGCTTCAAACCCCTGCAGCCGCGCGTCTTCGCAGGTGTCTTCCCGGTTGACAGCAGTGATTATCCGGACCTGCGCGAGGCCCTGGATAAATTGCAGCTGAACGATTCGGCCCTGCAGTTCGAACCCGAAACCTCGGTTGCCCTGGGTTTCGGATTTCGCTGTGGCTTCCTGGGCATGCTGCACATGGAGATCGTGCAGGAAAGGCTTGAGCGGGAGTACGATCTTGATCTGATCACGACTGCGCCGACGGTGATCTACGAGCTGGCGATGACCGACGGCGAGATTCTGAAGCTGGACAATCCTGCCAGCCTGCCGCCCATCAACAAGATTGGCGAGATCCGCGAGCCGATCATTCTTGCCAATATCCTGGTCCCGCAGGATTTTGTCGGCGCGGTTATTGGTCTGTGTGAGGAAAAACGCGGCGCCCAGAAGGACATGCGATTTCTCGGTGGACAGGTGCAGCTCAGCTATGAGCTGCCCCTGTCGGAAGTGGTGATGGATTTCTTCGACCGCCTGAAATCCTGTTCGCGCGGGTTTGCCTCCTTCGAGTACGATTTCGTCCGTTACCAGGCAGGGCCCTTTGTGCGTCTTGATTTGCTGATCAACGGTGAGAAGGTCGATGCGCTGAGTACCATCGTGCATCGTCAGTTTGCCGACCGTCGTGGCCGAGACCTGGCCGAGCGCATGCGCGAGCTGATCCCGCGCCAGATGTTCGATATCGCGATTCAGGCAGCCATTGGCTCGCATATTGTCGCCAGATCGACGGTAAAGGCCTATCGCAAGAACGTGACTGCCAAGTGTTACGGCGGTGATGTGACCCGCAAGCGCAAGCTTCTGGAAAAGCAGAAGGCGGGCAAGCGCCGGATGAAACAGGTCGGTCGCGTGGAGATTCCACAGGAGGCCTTCCTGGCCGTCTTGAGAACCGACAACGATAAGTGAAGTGAGACCTTAAGTGGACTATGCCCTGATTCTGACTGTACTGACCCTGGCCTGTGGCATTTTGTGGGCCATCGACCATGTTCGCCGTCGACGTCGACCGCAGGGTATCGAGGACGGCCTGGCCGGGCGCACTATCGAACTGGCCGGGTCGATTTTCCCGGTGTTGCTGCTGGTTCTGATCATTCGATCATTCGTATTCGAGCCGTTCAAGATCCCTTCCGGCTCGATGATCCCAACCCTTTTGATTGGTGACTTCATCGTCGTCAACAAGTTTTCCTACGGACTGCGTCTGCCGGTAGTGAACAAGCGTATCGTCAGTCTGGGTGATCCCGAGCGCGGCGATGTGATGGTGTTTCGTTTCCCCGAGGATACCCGGGTCAACTACATCAAGCGTGTCATTGGCCTGCCGGGCGACACCATCACCTACCGTAACAAGATTCTGTTCGTCAATGGTGAGCCGATCGTCCAGGACCAGCAGGGCCTGTGGGAAGGCGAGGGGCGCAACCGCAACCTGCCTGGCCGGCGCCCGCAGCTGCGCCAGGAGTTTCTCGGCGAAGATCCGCACAACATCCTGGTGCACCCCGATCAGCCGGCCCGCCAGACACAGACCTGGGTGGTCCCGGAAGGCCACTACTTCGTGTTGGGCGACAATCGGGATCACTCGCTCGACTCCAGGGCATGGGGCTTTGTTCCGGAGGAGAACCTGGTGGGAAGGGCGACGAGGATCTGGATGCACTGGGACTGCAGCCGCGGTTGCATCGACTTCCGCCGAATCGGTGATAAGATTATCTGAATGGTGCCGGGCTTGATCGTCGGGCCGAGCAGTATGGAAAACAAATGAGGGATTGCAGATGACGGCGATGACACGCCAGCAGGGCTTGACCCTGGTAGGCTTCATTTTTGTACTGATTCTGGTGTTGTTTACGGTTTACATCGGGATCAAGCTGGTGCCGATCTACCTGAACCACTTTTCGGTAGTCAGTGACATGAAGGCCATTGCAGACGAGCCGGGTTCGGCCAATCTTCCGCCCAACACCATTCGACGCAATCTGATGACCCGCCTGCAAGTCAGCTATGTCACCAATGTGCGGCCCGAAAACATCAGCATCCAGACAGGAAATCCGCCGCAGCTGGTTGTGGAATACGATGTCGAGGAACACCTGATCGGCAATATTGACGTGGTGGTCAGATTTCGACGTGTCCAGCCGCTACGAAACTGATACCAGGGACCATGTCCCCGGTATCGACCATCGCTTCCGGGATCCGAAACTGCTGGCCAGGGCGCTGACTCATCGCAGCTGTGGCCCGGGCCATTACGAGCGGCTGGAGTTTCTTGGCGACAGCCTGCTGAATTTCATCGCAGCCGAATTGCTGTTTGCGCGGCGGCCTCATGCCACCGAAGGGGATCTCAGTCGGCTGCGGTCGCGACTTGTACGCGATGTCACGCTGGCTGAAATTGCCACCGACCTGAATCTCGGCCAGTACCTGCGCCTGGGTCTGGGTGAAATGAAGGCCGGTGGATTCCTGCGTGAGTCCATCCTGGCCGATGTGCTTGAAGCCATTATTGGCGCCGTTTATCTGGACGGCGGTTTCGAGGCCGCTCGGCACGTCATCGAAGACCTGCTTGCGGAGCGTGAGCGCCAGCTGCCGGATGCCGACCTGCTTAAGGATCCCAAGACGCGCTTGCAGGAACTGCTGCAGGGTTCGGGCCATGAATTGCCCGAGTACCAGGTCGTCGCTGAAAGCGGGGCGGATCATCGCAAGCGCTTCGAGGTCGAGTGCCGCGTTGGCGAGCTGGCGCCGGCGGTGCGCGCCGAGGCCGGCAGCCGCCGCAAGGCGGAACAGGCGGCGGCCAGGATCATGCATCGGCAGCTGCTTGAGCGCAATGCCGGAGCGACAACATTGCCCGGGGAGACTGGTTCTTCATGAATCAAACGCGTTTTGGACACGTCGCCTTGCTTGGGCGTCCGAATGTGGGCAAGTCGACCTTGCTCAATGCCCTGGTCGGAGAACATCTGGCGATCGTCACTCACAAGCCGCAGACCACGCGGCACCGAATCGTCGGCATCCTGACCGAGACGCGCGGGCAGGTTGCCTTCGTCGATACCCCGGGTCTGCACAAGCGTCGTGACCATGCTTTGAATCGGCGCCTGAACCGGATTGCGGCCGATACCAGTGCCGGTGTCGACCTGCTGGTGCTGGTGCTTGATGCCACTCATCTGACCGACGAGGACGAGCTGGCGCTGGCTCAGGTGCGGGCCCATGACGGTCCGGCGATTCTCGCATTCAACAAGATCGACCTGCTGGAGGATCGCTCGCGCTTGCTGCAGATGACCGGGAAACTGAGCGCGAAGGCTGACTTTGCCGCCGTTGTCTACCTCTCGGCCGAGCGCCGGAAAGGTCTGGACGATCTGCTCGATGAGGTTTTCAGACTGCTGCCGGAAGGGGCGCCGCAATATCCCGAAGACTCGTTTACTGATCGGTCGGAGCGTTTCCTGGTCGCCGAACTGGTCCGGGAGCAGCTGATGCTGCAGTTGCATCAGGAAATCCCCTATGGTTTGACCGTGGTCATCGAACGTTTTGAGCGGCAGCCACGTCGAATCGAGATCAATGCCCTGATCCTGGTCGCCGAAGACCGTCACAAAGGTATGGTTATCGGTCGTCAAGGCCAGGTCCTGAAGCGGGTGGGCTCCCGGGCCAGGCAGGCGGCTGCGCGGCTGCTGGACGCTCCGGTGCACCTGGAGCTGCATGTCAAGACGCGATCCGGCTGGATGGACGATGACGGCTCGCTAGATGAACTGGGCTATGGTCGGTGAGTCGGGTCGAACGACAGCCGTGCTGGGTGCTGCACAGAACGCCCTGGCGCGAATCCAGCCTGCTGGCTGAGGTGTTCAGCGCGCAGATGGGTCGACTGGGCCTGGTCGCCCGCGGCGCCCGCGGCGCCCGCTCGCCCTGGCGCGGTCTGATCGAACCTTTCGTACCGCTGGAGGCGGGTTGGTCGCGACGCGGCGAGATGGGGACGTTGATGGAGCTCGAGCCCATCGGCGATGCGATCCGTCTGACCGGGCGCGCCCTGTGGTGCGGTCTGTATGCCAATGAACTGCTGCTGCGTCTGACGGCGCGTGATGATCCAGCGCCAGAGCTGTTTGCCGCCTACACCGAGCTGTTGCTCGGCATGAATACGGAGCTGGAGCTGGGGCTGATCCTGCGTCGCTTCGAGCTGTCGGTGCTTGAAGCGCTGGGTGTGGTCCCGGATCTGGCGACCGAGGCCGATGGTAGTCGGGCGGTGCTTGCAGAGGGCTTGTACCAGGTCCGGCCCGAGTCCGGGCCGGTGGCGGCCAGCCGGCCCGGCAGCGATGTTTTCGAAGGCAGGCTGCTGTTGGCCCTGGCAGCCGGCCGTCTGGATGACGCCGAGCTGGCCCGGGCAGCGCGCCCGCTGACCCGCTTGCTACTTGATCATCAGCTGGGTGGTCGGCTCTTGCACACCCGGTCGCTTTTTCAACGACGTACGGCCGCGACGGGCGGCCCACGGGGAGAAACTCAATGAGCCGATTACTGCTGGGCGTGAATATCGATCATGTGGCCACCTTGCGCCAGGCGCGCCGTGGCCACGCACCTTCGGTGGTGCAGGCGGCCTTGCTGGCCGAACAGGCGGGTGCCGATGCGATCACGATTCATCTGCGCGAGGATCGGCGCCATATTCAGGATCGCGATGTCGAGTTGTTGTCCGAAGTCATCGGCACGCGGATGAATCTGGAGCTTGCGGTCACCGACGAGATGCTGGCTGTGGCCGAGCGGATACGCCCCAGTGATGTCTGCCTGGTGCCGGAAAGGCGCGAGGAGCTGACCACGGAAGGTGGCCTGGACGTGATTGCAGCAGCCTCCCGGGTCACGGCCGCCTGCCGTCGGCTGCATGAGGCAGGAATCAGGGCCAGTCTGTTCATTGACCCGGAGACGACCCAGCTGGAGGCGGCGCGCGACTGCGGCGCGCCGGTGGTCGAACTGCACACCGGGGCCTATGCCGAAGCACGCGGTGACGCTCAGTCCCGGGAGCTTGAACGGATTAGCGCAGCGGTCGCCCATGGCCGCAAGCTGGGGCTGGTGGTGAATGCCGGTCACGGCCTGAACTATCACAATGTCCAGGCGGTGGCCGTCCTGGACGGCCTGCGAGAGCTCAATATCGGCCACGCGATCGTGGCTCGGTCGGTGTTTGTCGGTCTGGAACAGGCGGTATGTGAAATGAAGCGCCTGATGGATAGCGCCAAGCCCCTGTCAGCCTGAAGGGGGCGTCAATGCCCGCCGAGCAGGCGGCGAGCGTCTCTCTGTACGTAAACGTTCCAGCGATACGGGCTGTCAACGGCCGCCGGATCCTGGGCTACGATCCAGCGCAGTTCATCCAGCCTGGCCTGCTCGTCGCCCATCAGCGGGTGCAGGTAGCGGGCTCTCCCCCAGTGGGGCAGTAGGGAAACTCCAGGGGTGGCCACCGCCTGCTCGATCAACTCCGCGGCCCGCTGCAGGTTGCCCCCGGCAATGACCGGGGTAGCGATATAGAAGATGGCCAGCGAAAAGGGAACCAACCCGTATTCGTAGTAGGGATCCAGCTCCAGCGCCCGCTCCATCATCAGGCGCAGATCTTCCAGGCCGCGAAAATTCCTGACTCGTCCCAACGCACTCATGCCTTCGTCGAAAAGGTAGGAGGTGGCCGTGGCCCAGACCACCATTGCGGAAACATCCTCGCGCTCAAGTTGGGCAGCGGCTAGTCCTGGTCGTTTGCCCGCCGCCAGCGCGAGTCGGAATCCTGGGCGTTGCAGCAGCACACTTTCAGCGTGCTGCTGCGCGGTGATGAAGTGCGCTCGCTTTTCCCGTCGACTGCGCGCATGAGCGGCCCCGTAGAGCACTTCGGCCTCGGCCAGGTCGATCAGAACCTGGCGGTTGGCCGGTGCGGATTGGCGAAGATTTTCCAGTCGTTTGATGGCTGCGGCCAATAAAGGGGCTTCCCCCGCTCTGGCCAGCAATTCCTGAATTGCTGCCAGCTCAGTCTCGTCGGCATCTGCAGATGCTGTCGTCGGTTCGGCTTGCCACTGTCCTGCGGTGCTGGCGCAGCCTGACAGCGCGAGTGTGCATGTCAGCGCGGCGAGCAGGGAGATGAAAGGGCCTGCCGCGCGCGTGCTCAAAGCCGCTCCTGCAAGGCCTGTTCGGTGGCGCGTGCGACGCGCAGGAAATCCAGATAGCCGGTCCCGGGAGATGAGTCCAGGCCGCTGTCGAGGCAGCGTCGCAGGCTGCGGCAGCTTCCTCCGAAACGGATCGCCCCGGCATAGCCGGCAGCTCCGGCCCATTGATGCAGCAGGGCGCTGGCCTGGTCGAATTGTCCTTGCCGCATCATTTCATCAAGGCGAGGCAGGCCGGACTGCAATTCTTCGACCAGCATGGCGGTCAGGCGCCTGGCCAGGTCGGCATCGTGGTTCGCCGCATCGAGGGCGCGCTTGTGGTCAAGCAGGCGTGATTGTTGCTCATCGACCAGCCGGCCACTCCGATGGCGGCTTCCAGGCTGAAGCAAGTCATTGATGGCGCTGACCAGATCGGGCAGGGTAATCGGTTTGTTGAGGTAGGCATCGATTCCGGCATTGAGCAGGCGGTTGCGCTCTTCGGGGCGCGTGTCGGCGGTCAGAATGATCATCCGCGCCGCCGCCGACGCGCTGTCCAGATCGCGTATCCTGTTGGCCGTGGCAAGACCGTCCATCCGCGGCATGTGCAGGTCAAGCAGAATGACATCGAAATCAGTCGACTGGCACAGTGCTATCGCTTCGGCGCCGTTCGCGGCCAGGCTGACATTGCCGGCCAGCCGGGCGAGGCCGGTGCTCAGGAATTCCCGATTGATTTCATGGTCGTCGACCACGAGAATCGCCAGATCGGCCAGGCTGGATTGATCGGATGGGCTGTCCATCGCCTAACTATACCCCCGCCACGATGGCGATCAAGTGGATGCTGTTGTTCGCGTGGCTGTCCTTGGTCACTACCACGGCAAGCGCAGCCGAGCTCAGCATCGACAGTGGTTCCGGCCGGGCCGGTGCCTTGAGCTGGGGTGCTTTTCAGGTCGATTGGCGTCCCAAGCAGGGCTGGCAGTTTCGGATCAGCGATCTGATGCTGGACGGCGAGCAGGGCTTGGGTGACTGGCGGCTCGACTGCCAGGCCGGTCCGGTGTCTGGTTCCCTGGCTTGCGAGGACGGCCGCCTGGCCTGGATCCTGGATGATCAAACCATGCTTGAAGCCAGGGTCGATGTTGCCTCGGATGCGGACCATTGGCAGGCCAGGCTCAGCGGTAGCGGCTGGCAGCTCGAGGCCAGGCTGCCCATGGCGACGCCGGCCGAGCTGAGTGCCGAGCTGGTTCTGGATGATTTCCCGCTGGAAGCATTGCCGGCCCGGATCCTCGAGTGGGCCGGGCTGTCCATGCTGGCGGGAAAGTTGAGCGGCTCGGTCGAGGTCGCGCCGCGGCAGCCGGCTCGGGCCGCGTTGCTGATTTCCGAACTGGCTCTCGACACGGTAGACGGCGCGGTAGCTGCCGATGGCGTCGTTCTGGCCCTGGACCTTCAGCTTGAGCTTGATGAAGATACCCAGAGCGTCACCGTGGCGCTGGAGCAGCGTGCCGGTGAGATCCTGGCGGGTCCGGTGTACTTGCCCGCCCCCGAGCAGCACTTGCAGCTGAGTCTGCAGGCCCGACGCCTCGGACCTGACATCATTTCCCTGCAAGACATCCGGCTGCTGGATGGCACGGCCATGCGCGCGGCTGGCCAGGCTGAGTTGCTGCTCGATGAAGAAGTCTGGGTGCTGAACTCGCTGGCCCTGGATCAGGTGCTCCTGCAGCTGCCCGGCTTCTGGCAGCGTTGGGCCGAGGGCTTTGCCGCCCAGGTTGGCTTTGGGGATATCGACAGTGCCGGGCGGATCGAGGCAACCGTGGCCTGGAGTCGGAGCGACGGTATCCAGGCCAGGGCGTGGCTGGATGCTATTGAACTGCAGGATCCCGCTGAAAGGTTGGCCCTGTCCCGCCTGGACGGCGAGATGCGATGGGGGCAGCGTGGGCTCGACAGTGAGCTTTCCTGGCAGACGCTGCTGGTTCACGGTCTGCCGTTCGGCGCATCCATCCTGCGTCTTGCCGCAGACGCCGGCGGCACCCGCCTGGCAGAACCCTTGCAGATGCCGCTGCTCGATGGTGCCGTGGTGATTGAACAGTTTTCCTGGCAGCCGGCCGATGCAGGGAATGAAGGTAACTCTGGAGGGCTGCGCATGGATGCCCGGATCAAGCCGCTAAGCCTTGCCCGTCTGACCAAAGTCCTGGGCTGGCCGGAGTTTGGTGGCGTGCTGTCCGGCGAGTTTCCCGGCATCGTCTATGTTGATGAACAGCTGCGCTTTACTGGCGGCATTGCCGTACAGGCTTTTTCCGGTACCGTGGTGCTGGACGATCTGGTGATAGAGCGGCCGTTCGGTACCCTGCCGGCCCTGTCTGCCCAGGTCGAGATCACGCGACTGGATCTGCTGGAGCTGACCGGGGCCTTCAATTTCGGTCGTATGGAAGGTGAGATTTCCGGCTGGATGCGGGACCTGAGGCTGCTGGACTGGCGTCCGGTGGCAATGGATGCCCGCTTCTATACCCATGAAGACGCCCGGCGCCGTCGCATCAGCCAGCGCGCAGTAGACAACCTCTCCAGCCTTGGCGGGGCGGGCGGGGCGCTGATTACGGGGACGGTGCTCCGGGTGTTTGATGATTTCCCGTATCGTCGGGCTGGTCTGGCTTGTCGCCTGGCCAACAATATCTGCCATATTGACGGCGTGGCCCGGCATGAGTCGGGCGGCTTCTACATCGTCGAAGGCCGATCCCTGCCGCGGCTGGATATCATCGGTCATCGCCGTCTGGTCGACTGGCCGCAGCTGATCTCCCAGCTGGAGTCAATGCTGGATTGACCTAGTGGTCCACGCGGAAAATTAGGTAACACTCAGAGCCACTGTGCCGGTGCGAATCAAGGCGCGTTTCGCCGGGAA